>DAOUHY010000446.1:0-5192 GCA_034428435.1 Caldilineaceae bacterium
CCCCTCTTCCTCGTCTGCACCAACGGCAGCCGCGACCGCTGCTGCGCCACACTCGGCGTCCCCGTCTACCTCACCATGGCCGCCTACGCCGGCGACCAGGTCTGGCAGACCACCCACACCGGCGGCCACCGCTTCGCCGCCACCATGATCGTCCTGCCTCACGGCCTCTACTACGGCCGCCTCAGCGCAGAAGACGCCCTGCCCATCGTCGACACCTACAACGCCGGCGACGTCTACGCCCTCGACCACTACCGCGGCCGCTCCTGCTATAAGGCGCCCGTCCAGGCCGCCGAATACTACCTGCGCGCCGAAACCCACCGGCAGTCGCTCGACGCCTTCTCCCTCCTCGAAGCCGGCAACGAAGACGATGTCTGGACCTGCCGCTTCCGCTCCAACGGTGACGACGTCGTTCATGAGCTGTTCGTCCTCGCCGAAGAGTCCGAATTCGCCAACCCGCTCAGCTGCCGCGCATCGGCCGCCATCGAGCGCGTCCCCCAATACCGCCTGCTCTCCCACTCCGTCCACGCCCCCACCCCCGCCTGACCTCCGTCGCCGCCCCATTAGACGACTGGGGTCACTGAGAGCGTTACTACTCAGCCACAATCAATCCACGAACCCAAGTGAGGAGAGCAAAGCCGTTTCTCTCTCCTCACTCTTCTTTACTCACTCCTCGCTTTTGGCACAACATGCGTTAACTCCATAGTGAACCGTCCTTAACACCCCGGTTTACTGCTGCCGCAAAAAACTGCTTCCATTTTCGTCAAATTTCCGCCTTCTTTTGTGCTAGACTTCTGTGGCGCGCGGCATTGCCAATGGCACTGCCAGCGCGTACCTGTTTACAGGCCCGTCTGTCAGTTCCGAGCCGGACGGAACGCAGACCGGCTCCAAAATTCGCCTTCCTGAGCAAAGGCGTGCCCACAAACACACAAGATTGGGGGAAGTCTCTCATGTTTGTCAAGAGTATCGGTAAGGTGCGGTTTACTCTGGTTCTTTTGGCCGGCCTCCTGCTGACCGCCTGTGTGCCGGTTCAGGCGCCAGCGGATACGGCGAGCGCCATGGCAGCCACAGAGCTGACCATCTACTCAGGACGCAACGAAAACCTGGTGGGCCCTCTGCTTGAGCGCTACCAGGAGGTCAGCGGCGTTACCGTCAATGTACGCTATGGCGGCACAGCCGAACTGGCCGCGACAATAATGGAAGAAGGACAGAACTCACCTGCCGACGTCTTCTTCGGCCAGGACGCCGGCGCACTCGGCGCGCTCTCTTTGGCGGGGCGCTTCACACAACTGCCCGCAGAGATCCTGGACAGGGTCGATCCCCGCTTCCAGAGCGGCAGCGGCGACTGGGTCGGCGCCAGCGGACGCGCCCGCGTCTTCGTTTACAACACCGAAATGGTCAGCATGGACGAGCTGCCCAACGACATCTGGGAGTTGACAGAGCCCCAGTGGAAGGGGAAGATCGGCTGGGCGCCTACCAATGGCAGCTTCCAGGCCTTCGTCACCGCCGTCCGCGTCCTTGAAGGCGAGGAGCGGGCCCGTGAATGGCTCGAAGCCATGATCGCCAATGACGTGCAAGTCTACGCTAAGAACACGCCCATTGTCGAGGCCACCGGCCGCGGCGAGGTCGTGCTAGGCCTCGTCAACCACTACTATCTCTACAGATTCCTCGCCGAAGATCCCGGCTTCCAGGCCAGGAACCACCACCCGGCCGCCGGTGACGCCGGCGCCATGATCAATGTGGCCGGTGTCGGCATCCTCGATACCGCCAAGGACCAGGCCGCAGCCGAGGCCTTCGTCGCCTTCCTGCTCTCGGACGAAGCACAGACCTACTTCTCCGAACAGACCAACGAATACCCCCTCGTAACCGGCATTCCGACCACCGCCGCAGGGCTGCTGCCCCTCGTCGACGTCAACACGCCCGCTCTCGACCTGACCGATCTGGATGATCTGCAAGGAACACTTGAGCTTCTTCAAGAGGTAAACGCGCTGCAGTAAGGGTAAGTTTTCCTCTTACACCTCCAAAACACACCCGGCGGACGCCAACCTCCTCGACGTCCACCGGGTGTGTTTCCCTCTCTATAGCAGCTGCAAACAGCTGTTCCGATTCCTTCGTCCCTCTTCAACCCCTCAAAAATGCAACTTCAATGCGACACCAGGCCTCTCAAGGAATTACCCCCAAACCGACCAGCCATCGAGTCCGAGAGGTGTTCACTAAAAACTAGAAACTCAAAACTGCAGTCTCAAACTATCTTCAACTGCGGCTGACTCCCCCCCGACACCGCACGCAACTGCGCCACCACCTTCTGCGCCAGTTCGCCAAACGTGCGCGCCGCCGCGCCCGCGGGGTTGGCCGCAACGATCGGCCTGCCCCGGTCGCCTGACGCGCTGATCTCGGCCTCCAGGGCGACAACGCCCAGCAGGTCCGTGCCCAGCTCACGGGCCGCGGTCTCGCCGCCCCCGCTGCCAAAGACCTCCCCGCTCATATTCTCAATCACGCCCAGGATCGGCACCTCGAGCTGCTCGAAAGCCGCCGCGCCGCGCCGCGCATCCGCCACAGAGACCATCTGCGGCATCGTTACGATCAGGCCGCCGGTCAGCGGCGCAATCTGCGCAAGCGAAAGCTGCGCGTCACCCGTCCCCGGCGGCAGGTCCACGATCAGATAGTCCAGCTCGCCCCAGCGCACGTCGGTGAACAGCTGCTGGATCGCCTTGTGCAGCATCGGCCCCCGCCAGATCAACGCCTGCTCCGGCGGCAGCAGAAAGCCCATGCTCATGAAGCGCACGCCATGCGCCTCCGCTGGGATCAGCTTGCCCGCCTCCACCGGCGGCATCTCGTCCACGCCCATCATGATCGGAATATTCGGCCCGTATATATCCGCATCCAGCAGGCCAACCGCCGCGCCCGTCTGCGCCAGGCTCACCGCCAGATTCACGCTGACCGTGCTCTTGCCCACGCCCCCTTTTCCGCTCGCCACCGCGACGATATTCCTGATCTTTATCCCCAGCTTCGCTTCAATCCGCGGGTCCGCAGGTACCCCGCCCGCCGCGCCGCCGCTGTCGTTATTTCCACTGGCCATAGTAGTTTCCTATCCCTCGAATCCCGGCATGCCGCCGGAATGTTGAATGCCTGCCGCTACCTTACTCTGCCCCTATTCGCCTGTCAAAAAAGAACCATCGCTCTGCGCATCCACATTCACTGGTGCCGCATCAACTCCCGTAACCCCTACAATTCACTAACCACTGTCGTTAACAATCATCTGCGCCGCCCGCTGTCCGATCTCAACCGCGTAATTCGTCCCCCGGTCCCACGGGTACACCTGGCTCATCGACGCGAAGTAGAGCCCCCGCAGCGGCGTGCGCAGCTCCGGGATCATCGCCGCGTAACCTCGCACCGGCACCGGCTGCGCATACGTAGCGCGGTGCAGCCACGCGCCCGTCACCCACTCGGGTCGAAACTCGCGATTAAAGCGCGGCAGCGCCGGCAGGAACTCCGCCAGCAGCTCCTCCTGCGACATCGAGAAATAGCGGTGCGACGGCTCGAGGTAGTCACCCAGATAGAGCAGGTGATCGCCGCCGTAGTGGATCGGGTCGACCATGTTCGTGTGCTCGACCAGCACCAGGAACGGCAGCCCTTCCGCCTTGGGCACATTCACCCAATAGGTATCCTTGAGCAGGGGCCGGTCGAGCGCTACCGTCATCACCACGGCCCCCATATGCCGCAGCGAGCCCAGCTGCGCCAGATAGCTGTCCGGCAGCTCCGGCGCCAGTCGCTGCATCAACCCCGGGCTCACCGTAGAGAGTACGGCGTCAAAGCTGCGAGAAGCCGGTGGGTTGCCTCCATTTTCGCCCTTCTCCCCGCTCTCTATCCTGAATCCGCCCTCCGGCAGCGGTGTCAGCGAGCGCACCGGCGAATTCGTCTCGATCGTTACGCCCCGCTCGCGCGCGGCCGCGCCCAGCCTGTCCACGAAAGACTGAAAGCCCCCCTGGTAGTAGCCCAGACGCGGCGTCCGTTTGTATACCCTCGCCCAGAACCATGCCAGATTGACATCCCGAAAATGCGGGCCGAACTTACCCTCCAGCATCGGGCGCCAAAGCTTGCCGTACGACGTCTCGCCCATGCGCCGCGCCAGCCATTCATCCGCCAACAAGCCGTCAAACGCGCGCCACGGCGGCCGCGGATGATACTTCAGATAGGCCAGTACCAGCCCCATCCGCAGCTTCTGCGGCAGCGACAGATGCGGAAACCGCAAGAGGTGAGCAGGGCTGTCAAGCGGATAGTTCTGGCCCCGGTAGTGCATGACGGTCGACGGGCGGTGAATCTCCAACAGGTCGCCCGCCCCGATCTGCTCTGTCAGCCGTATGATCGCATCATCGTTGGTGAATAGATGATGATAGAACTTCTCCAGCGGCCAGTCCCAGCTCGCCCGCCCCTTGAATCCCGACGCCAGCCCACCCAGCACCGGCCCGTTTTCAAAGACGTGCACCTGCGCACTGCCCGCGCCCGCGAGCTCGTAGGCCGCGGTCAGACCCGCAACGCCGCCGCCGATAATCGCGATTCGCAGGGCACCTTCTCCCCGTGCGCGCGCACTGAGTGAACTCATCAACGTTCTACCCCGTTTTCGACCTCTGCAGCGCGTCCTGCTCGCGGCGTCGCAGTGCCAGGCAAGAGCCGTAAACATCCCAACCTGGAAAGAAAAAACCAGCGCACAGAAGGCGCTGGTCTATCTGCGATTGCGAAGCGCTGCCTTAAGGCGTACAGCTTCCTGCTCACGCGGCAGCCAGTGTCAGCGTCCCCAAGCCGCTTAGCTGGCGGTCGATCTCTTCCTGCGCGTTGCTGTAGAGCCGCAGCAGGTCGGCGTCGGTTCCCTTGTAAGTGCGGATCGTCTGCAGCGAGCAGAAGGCGCAGCCGCGCAGGAATTTATAGTAGTTGCTATGACACTTCATACAGTCGCCCAGGTTGATCATCATCAGCACGAAAGCCAGACTGTCCGGGTGCGTATCGGGCAACACCGACACTCGATCGACCAGTTCGCGCCAGCTGTCGCCGCGCAGATCCCGCAACGAAGGGATCAAATAGGCCGGGAAGAACAACTCCGCCTTTCCGTCGAGTACCGCATCATTTACATCAACCATACGTCCTCCCTTCACTCGTCCAACGCACTTCGCATTGGCGCATACACCACTGCCGGGCTG
>DAOUHY010000447.1:0-33961 GCA_034428435.1 Caldilineaceae bacterium
CGCCAGCCTCTGGAACCGCGGCAACGTCATCGTCGGCTTCTACGGCATGTGGAACGGCCACCCCTCCAACGACCGCCGCCTCGTCACCATGGACCTCGGCCTCGCCGTCAGCAACGACGCCCTCCACTACCGCGAGCCCATTCCCGACTACCCCATCGTCTCCGCCGCCGAAGACGGCTGGCAGGAACTGCCCTACGGCAACACCCTCGTCAACTATCCCGCCCTCATCCAGGGACAGGGATTCGAACAGATTGGTGACGAAACGCTTTTCTGGTACGCCCCTTGGCCCGAACAGAGCAGCGACGGCGTCCGCGTCGCCAGTTGGCCCCGCGATCGGCTAGGTTACATGCAGCCATTCACTGCCGGAGGCATGCGGCCCGGACAGGCCCCCCACATCATTTCGGCGCCAATCGATCTGGAAGGCAGACCCGCGCAACTCACTCTGAACATTGAAGGATTAGGCGACTACAGCGATGTGACCGCCGAAATCATAACCGAACAACTGGAGCCCGTACCCGGCTACAGCGCCGCCGATTGCATCCCGCCCACTGCGTCCGGTTTCTCGCAGCCCGTCACCTGGCATGGTCACGACACTGTGAAACATGACGATGGCCCCATACGCCTCCGCCTCAACTTCTCAGGCATCCGCGCGGAGGACATCAAGCTCTACGCCGCCTACTTGAAAACTGTCTGAGCTTGAGTCGACACAGCAACACTATGAGTCCAGGTTTTCGTCCTGAAGGAAAGTGACATGTACGAAAAAGTAGAAGTTGCCGCAATCTCATATCGCCCGGTCAAGTGGGACAAAGCCGCCAACGCCGACCGCATGGAGGAGCTGTTCGTCCAGGCCGCCCAGGAAAACCCCCGCATGATCCTCACCACCGAGGGCGCACTCGAAGGCTACATTGTGATGGAAATCGTTGAGGGTCGTGCTCCCGCTGAATCCATGCTTGAAGTAGCCGAACCGATCGACGGCCCCTACATCCGCCGCTTCCGGAAGCTGGCCCGCTCCCTCAACACCTGCCTCGCCTTCGGTTTCGCCGAGCGCATCGGCGATGAAGCCTACAACTGCGCCATTTTCCTCGATCAGGAAGGCGAAATCTGCGGCTGCTATCACAAGGTTCAGCTGGCCGAAGGCACCCACGCCTCTTGGAGTTTCAATCGAATCGGAAAGAAGCTGCGCGCCTTCGACACGCCCATCGGCCGCGCCGGTTTTGTCATCTGCAACGACCGCTGGAACCCCGACATCGCGCGCGCCCTCGTGCTCGACGGCGCCCGCATCATCCTCATCCCCTCTTACGGCAGCAAGACCAAAAACCAGAATCAGGCCGTCCTCGCCAGGGCAAGGGAGAATGGCGTCCCCATCGTCGAAGCCAACGTCGGCATGAACCTGATCATCAGCAAAGGCGAAATCTGCGCCTACCAGTGGGGCAACGACCAGATCACGCACGCCGTTATCGAAGTTCCCGCAGCCCCCGGCGAGGCAACAGCCCGCCAGGCCGAGCAGGACTACCTCGCCGCGCAAGCGCCCGAAATGGAGCGCCGCTACCAGAGGACTTTGGAAAGAGTGGAACGGCTGGCCAGCCCCTAGCTTTCCCCGCCTGAACTTCGTCAACCAGCGTTCAACGGAGGAGATTTCCTTGTACGACTTCGTCATTAAGGGTGGAACCGTCATAGATGGCCACCGCGCACCTCGCCGCCGCGCAGATGTCGGCATCCAGGGTGATCGCATCGCTGCCGTCGGCGACCTTGCCGGCGCCGAAGCAGCCCAGGCAATCGACGCCACCGGCAAAGTCGTTGCGCCCGGCTTCGTCGATCTGCACAACCACTCCGACGGCTGGTTCCTGAGAAAGGAACACCAGGTCAGCAAGACCAGTCAGGGCTTCACCACCGAGCTCATCATGGCCGACGGCATCTCCTACGCGCCCGTCAGCCGCCAAACCGCCCACGAGTGGATCTACTACATGCGCGGCCTCAACGCCCTGCGCATGCAGGACTACACCGGCTGGGAAACCCTGGCCGATTACATGGCACTCCTCGACCGCCGCAACGTCCAGAACGTGATCACCCAGATCCCCTACGCCAATGTGCGTACCTTAGTCTGCGGCTGGGGTCCAGCCCCGCCGGACGACCTACAGCTGAAACTGATTCAGATGCAGGTCGAGCAGGGCATGGACGAAGGCGCCTGCGGACTGACGACCGGTCTGGACTACCCGGCCCAATGCTTCGCTTCCACCGCCGAACTGGCAGCCGCCTGCCTACCCATGGCCCCATCCCAGGGTCCCTACGTCACCCATATGCGCTACAAAATAGGCACACTCGCTGCGCTGAAGGAAGCTGTCGAAATCGGGCGGCGCGCCGGCGTTCCCGTGCATATTTCGCACCTGAAAGCCGCCAGCGAAGCCGACACCGCGGCCATCCTCACCTACGTGGATCAGGTCGCCGTCAACGAGGTTGACTTCTCCTTCGACGTATACCCCTATCTGCCTGGGTCGACAACGCTCAGCTACCTGCTGCCTTATGAAGTCTGGCACGACGGCCCTCTGGCCGCCTTGCCCAAACTGCGCGATCCCGCGATTCGCGCCCAGGTCGACCGCAGCCTGGGTATCTACGCCTCCGATCTCGAAGCAATCAGAATAGCCTGGCTGCCAGGTAAGGAGAATAGCAGCTGCCTGGGCAAGACCCTTGCCGAATACGTGGAAGAAGTGGGCAAGTCTCCGGTGGACGCACTGTGTGATCTCCTCATCGAGGAAAACATGGCCGTGCTCCTCGTCTTCTTCCAGGGTGACGACCGTTTCGTCGACCCATTCCTCGCCCATGAAAAATACATGATGGGCACCGACGGCGTCTACCATGAAGACAGCGTCGTCCATCCTCGTCAGTACGGTTCAGCCGCACGGCTCTTGGGCCCGTGCGTGCGCAAGGGCCTGTTTTCTTTGGAAGACGCTGTGTGGAAGCTTAGCGGCGCACCGGCGGCACGCTTTGGACTCAAAGACAGGGGCAAGTTGGAGCAAGGCCGCTACGCCGACTTGGTCGTCTTTGACGCGGAGTCAATCCAGGATCACGCCAATTTCGACCGGCCGCATCGACTTTCAACCGGCGTCGGCCACGTGATCGTCAATGGAGTTCCCATAATTTGCGATGGGACTCCGGTGGAGGGGCTGGAGCAGCCCTTACCGGGTCGGGCTCTTCACTTCAGAAAGTAGACTATTCTTCCTCGAACTGCACGCCCAGCGCACTGCCGCCCGAACTGAAGGCAACCGCCGTGCTCAGGCTGGATTCCACCGGATCCGCGCCCTGCGCGCCCGTCGTCGTCGGTGTAACGACAGGTACCTCTTCAGCATCTGTCGCCGTCACAAGAGGGCCATATATCCACCCGGGCTGGCCTGCAAAGTCGATCTGCCACCACTCCCCGTCCGCACTCTTGCCGGTTATCGCGTACGCCTCGCCAGCCGTGGCGCCGCCGATACGATCGTATTCAGTCCCCGGTCCGTTGCGCACATTGGCATCTTCGCCAACCGTCGCAACAGCAACTCCCGGCGCCTGCCCGGCTCCCGACGACCCCGGCGCGGCAACTGGAGTCTGCGCTGAAGGAGCCTCGACAGTGGGCACGTTTTCTGCATTCGTTGCCGTCACAAGTGATGCAAAAACCCACCCCGCCTCACCGTCAAAGTCAATCTGCCACCATTCACCGTCCGCACTCTTGCCGGTAATGTCGTACTCCTCACCTTCAATTGCCCCGCCGATCCTGGCAAAGTCAGTGCCAGGACCCTGGCGAATGTTTATGTCGCCGTTAATGGTGACAACCGGGCCTTCGGCTTCCGGTGCCGCCGTCTCAGTTCCGGTCGCTGGCGCCGGTGTCTCCTCCGTGGAGCTGCCGACGATTGGGACATTGTCCGCATCGGTAGCTGTCACAAATGGTGCATAGATCCAACCGTCCTGACCGTCAAAGTCAATCTGCCACCAGTCTCCATCCGCGTTCTTGCCCGTGATGGCGAACTCTTCGCCGGCGAAAGCCCCCCCAATCCTATCATATTCCTCGCCCGGTCCGCTGCGGACGTTCATGTCGCCACCCACAGTTACAATCGGAATCTCAGTCGGTAGCGTCGTTTCTGCTGTCTCCTCCTCTGGAACCGGGGTCTCCGCCATGGCGACACCTACGACGGGCACCTCCTCCGCTTCGGCAGCGATTACAAAGGGCGCGTAAATCCACCCGGTCTCGCCTCGAAAGTCAATCTGCCACCAGTTTCCGTCTTCATTCTTTCCGGTGATGGCAAACTCTTCCCCGGCAACTGCGTCCCCGATGACTTCGAAATCTGTGCTAGGGCCACTGCGAATGTTCATTTCACCCAGCACTGTAACTTTCGCGTCGCTGGATGGGGGAGCAATCGCCGTCGGCGCAGGGTCAGTAGCAGCTATGGCGGGAGTAGGCGTGGCTGCCGCCGTCTCGGTGGGTACGGAAAGCGACGGGTTCGTTGAAGTCGGCATCGGCGTAAATGTAACGACCGCAGGCAGAGGAGTCATCGTGCTTGTCGGCCCTGGTTCAGGAGCGGGTCCCTCCTCTTCTCCTTGGCCGCACGCGCCGAGAAGCGCGATGCCTAATACCAGGACGCAGAGAACCACCGCGTGCGAGCAGCAAAAGTGCATGCCGCTTCCCCTATCCCTTTCTCTCAATTGAGACGCAGTCGGGGGCCGGCCGCGCAGCTGTTTCCTACTCATAGACGCTCCTCTCAGTCCGGCCGGGCTGTTCGCGCCGCGTGTACAATCAGTGCTACCGCCGTTGCTTCGGGAATCCGGCCCGTGTCCAACATCAAGTGATAGTGCCGGCTGTTCTTCCAGTCCGCACTGGTGAAGAATCTCTGATACCAGTTGCGGCGCTGCTCGTCTGCCAAGCCAATAATGCGCTCGGCCGTCCTGATTTCAGCCATACTCCGCCGGCGCTGGATGCGGCGGGCCCTGATTTCCGGTGCCGCATAGAGATGGACATGAAGCGCGGTCGGATGATCTTCGAGGATAAGTTGCGAACCCCGTCCAATCAGTACAACATTCCCACGCTCCGCAAGCGCCCGGATAGCGCTTGTCATCCCTTCCACGTACGTCGCTTGGTCCATCGGCCGGTTACGCCGGTTCGGATCAGCCGAGAATAGCGAACGCATCTCCTGGCTGACAACACCGGCGCGCGACATCAGTTTCTCCTCAGCCTCGACGATAACCTCGACCTGTACACCGGCTTGGCGGGCCATCTCTGCAAGAACCTCCTTATCGATACAAGTCGAGTCCAACTCGTGGCCCACAGCCTCAGCAATGCGTGTGCCCCGCGAGCCCAATTCACGCGAAATCGTTACGACTGTCATCTTTGCCTCCCCTATAGAGGTCACCTGCATTCGCGCCAGGAATGCGTCACCTGATCACATCCCGGGATTCAGATCGTGGCAAATCAGCGACTGCACCAATATTCGGAATACACGCCGTAGTCGAAGTGTTCGGCCTCCTATCGGAACGTTCCGCGCTATTCTTTTCGCAACTGCGAAGCAATGGCCACTCCGCGATCAACACAGGGGCACGGGAAGCGATCTCTCTGACCACTAACCACTGACCACTGCAGTTATGGGCGGTCGGGCCTATTCGGCCCTCCCTTGTGCGGGGGCTCCGCCCCCGCAACGCCCCCTCTCCTAAAACCCCCGCCGCATCGAGTGTGTGGCAATATGACCTTGACGACCCGCTGCGACCAGGCTTCACCCCCCACCCCGCCTCTTGGCAGATTCCGAGTATGTGCCAGCGCAGGCAAGACAATCGAGGCAACTCCCATATGTCCCCAACGTTCACTGCTATAACCTTCGTGAGCCCGCTACAGAAACACTGACGGTACATTCCGCCTGGACAGACCGCACAAAGTACACACTCAGAACATGGCTTAGTAGTTGCTTTCTATCTCCCTTCATGCCCGAACTGGGCAGCTCGATGTCAACAGATCCCAACTCCGGGACAACAATACGCACAATGACACATGCTGATGACTAAATGTCGACCACCTCTGGACTATACAGCGGAGTGTCCGCGGCAACAACACGGCCATCCGGCATCTTGTAGCAGTTGCCGTGCCTGCTGGACCCCGCATGCAATGAGTTTTGCCGCAGCACTTCTTCATCCTTCTGCCGCTGCGCCTCGGCAGCGTCGAAGTCCCACGAACTGTCAACGAGCGCTTTCAAACGCCGCCCCACTGCAAGCTCCGCCTCGCTGCCGCTTTCCAGTAGATTGCGCTGCTCAAGGGGGTCGGCCTCCAGATCGAAGAGCAGGTGCGGCCGCATGCCCCGAAAGCGGACATACTTGTGCTGCCCCACGCGCACAACCCTATGCTCGCTCCCATCCCCCCAGCGTGGAAGCGGATTGTCCACAAATACAGGCTCCGCCGGTATTCCGCTCCCCGTCGTCACCGTCTCCGATAGATCGCTCCCTTCCAGGCCGTCCGGCGCCTTGATGCCCGCCAGCCCGCAAAGTGTCGGGAAAAGGTCCGCCAGGCTCACGGGCGTGTCGAGGCGCACGCCCGCACTGTCGCCGCTCCGTTGCGCAGGGGTCTGAACAATCAGTGGCACACGCGCCGCGGCCTCGTGCCAGGAATTTTTCCACCACATGCCATGCTCTCCGGCCATTTCCCCGTGATCCGAGGTATACACGATGACTGTGTTTTCGAGCAGACCGTCTCGCTCCATAAGATGGAGAAGGTCACCAAGAATCTCGTCCAGATAGTCGACGCACGCGAAGTAGGCCGCCCTCGCCTTCATCATCTCCTCCTCGGAGACCTCCTCGGTGCGGAATCCCTTTGCCATGCCAACAGTCATCGGGTGAAAGGCACTGTCTCCTGTGCGTCCAACCTTAGGAGCAGTTACCCCCTCAGGCCAGTACCTGTTCAGAAATCTCCTCGGCGCCGTCAATGGAAAGTGAGGTCGGCTGAATGACGCACACAGGAACCAGGGCCTTTCAGGCTCAGCCGTACTCTGTTCCCGCAAAAACGATACGGCCTCCCGCACGATCACCTGCTCCTGCAGGGCACTTTCCGGAATCTCGGTCAAGCCCGCGTCGGCCGTCCGGCTTCGCATATCGAAACCGCCCTCGCTCATTGACAGCGGGTCCCGCTGATGTCCGGTACCCCCCGTCAAATCGCCATAGGGTCTGTGCGCAAAACCTGCCATCTGGTTGGTTCCGCCGAGGTGCATTTTACCGACCAGGCAGGTCGTGTAACCGGCCTTTGCAAAAACGGATGGAACTGTCGGAATCTCCGGTCGCAGGTACGACCCATTTGCCCAGCCCCCGCTGGTCATCGGCGACCGGCCGGTCAGCAGGCAGATGCGGGACGGTGTGCACAGCGGAGACTGGCAGTAGGCACTGCTGAAATAAGCCCCGTTCTCCGCCAGGCTGTCAAGGTTGGGCGTTTGAACCGGTTCGCCAGTCGTTTCATCTAACAAACTCAAACAGCGGTAGCTATGCTCATCGGAAAAGAGAAATAGAATGTTCGGACGCGTCATGGCTGATGTTCCCGTCTGATTTCGCGTAACAAGACCACCTAAAGAATACGACTATGGGCCCTTCTGTGCAAGTAAACATTTCCCGCCAGCAGCAGCAACCTGCTTTGAGACCGACCCGCCAAAACATCGGCGACTTGCCCGTTCGGGTGCATCCCAATTTGGTGGCGAAATTCCCTTTCCCTCGGGTTACAACAGAGCACAGGCCAGTCTGCATTCAATTCTAATGTAAGCAAGACCCCTCCTCTGACCACTGACTACTAGCTACTGACTACTGCAGTTCAGGGCGGTCGGGCCTAGTCGGCCCTCCCTTGTGCGGGGGCTCCGCCCCCGCAACGCCCCCTCTCCTACAACATGCCTCGCCGACCGGGTGTCGATATTGGTGACAGGTGCCTAATCGGAGGTGTCTGGCCAGACCACGTCCCGACAGTCCCATCATTTCCCCGTAGGTGCCGCCCTTGTTCCTGCCTTCGCACCCTCCCCCACTGACGGACGCCACCGTACGGCCAGGCCTGGCGCCTGCACTGCGTCTCGCCCAAAAACGTTAGACAGCGCCAGCCACCGCTGGCACTGATTCCCCGCCAGACTGTTCCCACCCCATATCTGGGATGCACCCCCGCGTTCCCTTCCTGTTGATGCAGAAACTCTACTGCGGTAGGATAGTGGAAATGGATGATATCTGTTTCTCTACGGCCACCCAACTGATTCGAGCCGTCCACGCGCGTGAACTCTCTGCGCAGGAGGTTGTTTCGGCATTTCAATCGCGGCTTGAGTCGGTTAACGCTCGGCTGAACGCCGTAACAGTGACTGCGGAGGACGCCCTGGAGCAAGCCAGACTGGCCGACGAACGGCAGGCGCAGGGCGAGCAGCTTGGCCCTCTGCACGGCCTGCCCTTCACAGTCAAGGACACATTCGAAACTTCCGGTCTCCAAAGCCAGTTGGAAACACGCATTCGCAAGAGGCTCGTCGCCCGTACAGACGCGACCGTCGTCGCCAGGATGAAGCAGGCCGGGGCGATTCTTCTCGCTAAGACCAACTGCCCGCCATCGGGTAGCGGCGCCGATACCGAGAACGCGATAGTCGGTCAAACATACAACCCGCACAACGCCAGCCGCTCCCCAGGCGGCAGCAGCGGCGGTGAAGCCGCTCTGATTGCAGCCGGCGCATCTCCCTTGGGTCTTGGCAGCGATACCGGTGGCGGTCTTCGCATCCCCGCCGCCTTCTGCGGCATCACCGCCCTCAAGCCCACACAGGGCCGCGTCCCCAACTCAGGCGTCTACAATCAGCCGGGAGGGTTCACCGACCAGCGCACGCAAATCGGCCCGGCGGCCCGCCGCACTGAGGACCTCCTGCTCGCCCTGAGGACGATTTCCGGCCCCGACTATCGCGATGCCGGCGTCATCGCCAAACCCATTTACGATCCGGGCCAGCTTCCCCTGCGCGACCTGACAATCGCCTCCTTTCCCTACGACCCCGCCTCTCTGGTGACATCGGCGGTGGCAAATGCCGTTGGCGCCTCGGGGCAAGCCTTGGCACGCGCCGGTGTCCAGGTCGTCGAAAACCAACCGCTCGATCTGGTTGGAGGCGCACGCGACCTCGATCGCGGCTGGCGACACATGGCCGGCACCCGGGGTCAGGATGTCGTTGAGCTCCTTCACGCCTGGGACCAGTTTCGCACAAATCTGCTCCAGTTTATCCGCTACTACGATGCCATACTCTGTCCCGCTGTCCACCACACCGCGCCTGCCATCGGAACCCGCGACAACCAGCGTTTCGACTACACCGTCCCTTTCAACCTGACAGGCTATCCCGCCGCCGTAGTCCCGGTTGCCGCAGATGACCAGGGCCTACCTGTCGCTGTACAGATAGTTTCCCATCCGTGGCGGGAGGACATCGTGTTGGCGCTGGCCGCGGTCCTGGAAGAGGAATCTCAGGACTGGCAAAACGCGCCCGACGGCCGCGCGAAACCACAACGCCGGTCCGGCGTAGAGTAAGCACAGGCATCAACACCAAGGAGGCACTGATGGAAGAAGAAGACCGCCGAGCTGAAAACGAGGATCAGAACGAAGAAGAAGAGGCCGCGAGCTTCAGCAAGAGCGACGACTTGGCCGTAGAGATTCAGCAGTTGGTCGAAGCCATGGCTCGCGCTGCGCGCAACGTCTGGAGCAGCGACGAGCGTCGCCAACTGGAGAACGACCTGCGCCGCGGGCTTGGGTCACTGCTGGGTAGCCTCGAAGAGACCCTTGAGCGATTCGGGCGCAGCGAGCAGGGCCAGGATCTTCAGGAACAGGCCACCAGAGTGGCAAACCGTGTTCGCGAAAGTGAACTCGCCGCTGAACTGAAGGAAGGACTAACCGTCGGACTCAGGTCTGCCGCCGATGAAGTCCGGAAGTTCGCAGACAGCTTCGAAGAGAATCAAGCGCATTCTCCCCCATCTCAAGACATACCCGTGGAATCTGACAAAGACGAGAGGGACGAGGAGATCGCGTAAGAGGATGTGCAGGTAGTCCTGATCTTTGATCTGTCCCTCTCAGGGAAGTGAGAAAAATACTTTGGCAAGCTTCAATACGCCTTGGCTCCACGGCACACGGTGGGAGACGCCGCTGCTGCCCTCGAAGTCGGCCAGGTTTTCGATGTACCAGGCATAGTTCCGCACAAGCGCTTCCTGGTTGCTGTACTTTGGGTTCCATCCAAGAATCCGCTGGGCTTTGGCTACATCCACAAAAGAGTCGGTCGCTGCTGTCTCATATACCCACTTGTAGAGCGGCGAAATCCCCAGTTTTTCCAGCAATCGCAAGGTCCAGATGGCTGGCGCGGCCGGCAGCGGGATAATGCGCTTGCCGTGACCGGCGAAATCGAGGACGGCCTGATAGTCTTCCTTCATCGTTGTAAACTCAGTTGCACCGATGTTAAACGTATCGTTGACTCGTGAGCTTGGCAATGTGGCCGCCAGGAAAATCGCAGAGCACAGGTCCTTTACGTCCAGCAACTGGTACCGGTTTTTCCCACTTCCTAGCATCGGAAAGTTTTTGCCGTCCTTTGCCCAATCATAGAACAGGGCGAAGACCCCAAGCCGCTCGGGGCCGACAAAAGATTTGGGACGGATGATGGGTACACACATCCCCCTCTCCCTGAACTCCTGGCAAATCGCCTCGGCCTCGATCTTGGCTTCGCCGTAAGGGCCGACCCCGTGAAGCCGGTCGTCTTCCTTCAGCGGATGGTGGTCCGGAATACCGTAGACAGCCGTGGACGAAATGTGAATAAACCTGTCTATTCCTGAATCGTATGCCGCCTCCAGCACGTTGCGTATCCCGTCAACATCCGTCGAATAAATCTCCTCCGCGCTGTACAAAGGCAGAGCAGCCGCTGCGTGAACCACTAGGTCCACACCTTCCATCGCCGCGCGCACGACCTCGACGTCGCGAATGTCCCCATCCAGGACCTTGACGGAGTCCCTCTCAGGATAGTCGAAGGGGGCAACGTCGAGCGAAACAACCTGGATTCCCCTCTCACGCAGGTAGCGGACGAGATTGATGCCAAGGAAGCCGGCGCCGCCGGTTACAAGACAGGTACCTACGGCTCTCCGGCCTTCAGCCTCCTTATCTCCCGATTTGCCATCTGCCCCAAATGGCGGGGAAGACTTGGGACTCGTGCTTTCTCTGCGATGGGATCGATTCATCAGCTGGCTCGGTTCGGCCGTTTAAGCGCGCCTGCTTCGGTCTCCTGGCAACACTCGACGGAGGTCAAACTGATGGATGCCTTCCAGTTCTTAAGCAGCGTTTCAGTGGATTCAAAGGCCAGTTCTTGAGGGATCTCTTCCGCACAAAACCACCCTGCGTCCTGCGCGTCGTCTGCGACAAACGGTATCTCCGGTGAACCGGCTGGTTCCCCCTGAAACGCTAGCACAATTCCTATGCGATTGCCTTCGCCACTGACCATCGGGAAGATATCGATTAAGTCGCCGATTTTTGTTCGCAAACCGACCTCTTCCTGCAGCTCCCGCTGCAGCGCCTCATGGGGCATCTCCCCGGCATCCATGTATCCGCCGGGTAAGGACCACGCCCCCTTCCCCGGATCCACCGCCCGTTGAATTAACAGGACCTTTTCTCCATGCTGTACGAGCGCAATGACCGCCACCTTGGGATCGAGGAATTGGACGAATTCACACGCCGAGCAGACGGGCCGCAAGGCGTTGAATCGCACCTCCTCCACTACCGGACTGGCGCAAAAAGGGCAATATCGGAACGTCCTGGTCATTCTGACAAGTATAGCACCTGGTCTGTGGAAGTGGTATACTTGGTGAACTATAGAAGCCGCCCAAACTACCTCTATGACATTGCCGGATAAACTGCTGCAAGAACGTCCTGCAAAGGGCGCCTTGACCAGGACTGGTGGATTCTTGAAGGGATTCAGCCATACGCTCCAGCCTTACATCGGTTGCCGCCTCGGATGCAGCTACTGCTACGTAAGCCAGTCCAACGTTCACCGCTTCTACAACGGCGGTATGGAGTGGGGTAGCTACGTCTATCCCAGAGTAGGAATCGCAGAACGACTTGAAACGGAGCTGGCAGCCCTTCATCGTCGTGATGCCCTTGAACGGACCGCGATCTTTATGTCGTCGTCAACGGATCCATATCAAGGGGCAGAGCGGACATATCGATTGACCCGCCAATGTCTCTCCGTGTTTCAAAAATCTCCACCTGGCCTGCTGGTGATCCAAACCCGCGCGCCGCTCGCGGCAAGAGATTTCGACGTCATGGCAGCGCTGAAGAAACGGTGCCTGCTTAACCTGACCATTGAGACGGATCGAGAAGATGTGCGTCGTGTCCTGACGCCCCATTGTCCATCGATTCAACAGCGTCTTGAAACGGCCCGCAAGGCTCGCGACTACGGTATTACTACGCAGTTGACGGTGAGTCCATGCCTTCCCTTTTCTGGTGTGGAGGCTTTTGGAGAGCTCCTTCTGGAAGCTGGCAATCGGGTCATCGTGGACAGCTATGTTGCCGGCGACGGCGGCGGCGGCAAGCGTACAGCGCGCACAGCGATTCCAAGTCTGTATGCTCGGTCGGGATGGGAGGACTGGCGCTCACAAGAGGCTGCTCTTTCCCTGTACGATTGGTTGAGTCGTCGTATCGGAGACTTGGCGGGCTGGTCTCAAGAGGGCTTCACGCGCCAGGCCCGGAACGTTACAGGCAATCTTTGCTGACAGCGGTCCTGAGGGAGTAAGGTCAACCACATGAAAGCTGCATACGGAGGAATCGAGGCAGGTGGAACAAAATTCGTCTGCGCAGTCGGCACAGGCCCCGATGATATCCGGGCCGAAATCCGCCTCCCTACCGAGTCGCCGGAAATCACCTTGGGCAAAGTCATCGACTTCTTTCGCCACCAGCAAGAGCACAATGAAATTGCTGCCATCGGCGTCGCCTCTTTCGGGCCCGTTGACCCGGATCCTGACTCACCAACTTTCGGATACATAACCAATACGCCCAAACCGGGTTGGGCAAACACGCCCGTGGCGCCGACCCTGAAGGATGCATTCGACATACCCATAGGCTTCGACACAGACGTAAACGTCGCCGCCTTGGGCGAACACAGTTGGGGCGCCGCCCGCGAAGTGGATACTTTTGTCTACCTGACAATCGGCACAGGCATCGGTGGAGGAGGCATGGTGAATGGCGAACTGATCCATGGCCTGATCCATCCGGAGATGGGCCATATCGCCATTCCCCACAACTGGGATCGTGATCCCTTTGCCGGCACCTGCCCATTTCACGGTGACTGTTGGGAAGGTCTGGCCAACGGGCCTGCGCTGGAGGCGCGCTGGGGCCAGCCCGGCGAACTGCTTCCACCTGCTCACGAGGCATGGGCGCTGGAGGCACACTATCTCGCCTTGGGCGTCACCAGCATTATGATGATTCTCTCTCCCCAGCTCGTAGTGATGGGTGGCGGAGTAATGGAGCAGGAACATATCTTCCCTCTCATCCACCAAGAAGTGAAGTCTCTGCTCAATGGTTACATTCAGAGCCCCACAGTGCTGGAGGGGTTGGACAGCTACATCGTGCCGCCTGCCTTGGGAGGCCGCTCCGGCGCCCTTGGCGCCATTGCCCTGGCCGAACGCGCTCTTCAGGCCTCCTGAACCGTCATGACCTCTCTGCCGCGAATCCTCCAACTGCCCCACACTGTATGACCGTCCCATTCGACCCCACCGAGCATCCGCACCGGCGCCGCAATCTGCTTACCGGAGAGTGGGTTCTTGTCTCTCCTCATCGAATGAGACGCCCTTGGCAAGGACAGACCGAAGCCGCGCCGTCCCAAGCCCTGCCAGAGTACGACCCGTCCTGCTATCTCTGCCCCGGCAACGAACGCGCCGGCGGGCAGGTCAATCCGGCCTACACGCACACCTTCGTCTTCGACAACGACTTTGCCGCATTGCGTGCCGATACGCCGGACGGGACGCTTCAGAAAGACCGCTTCTTCCAATCTCAGGCCGAAACGGGAGTCTGCCGCGTCGTCTGCTTCAGCCCGCGACACGATCTGACACTGGCGCGCATGGACCTGCCCGACATTCGCCGCGTAGTGAATCTGTGGGCTGAACTAGTGGAAGAACTGAGCCGGGTCGAGCGGATAGGCTACGTCCAGCTCTTCGAGAATCGAGGAGCCATGATGGGCAGTTCAAATCCCCACCCACATGGACAGGTATGGGCGACCCGCCGCATTCCCACAGAGCCGGCCAAAGAGGATCGAGAACAGAGGGCCTATTTCGAAAGCGAAGGTGCTCCCCTTCTGATAGACTACCTGATCGCCGAGTTGTCAGCAGAGGAAAGAGTAGTAGTAGAGAATGAGGACTGGGTCGCGATGGTTCCCTTCTGGGCCGTTTGGCCGTTCGAAACAATCCTGCTGCCTCGGCTCCACCGCCAGCACCTGCATGAACTCTCACCAGCAGAGAGAAACTCTCTCGCCAATCTCCTCAAGCGCCTGTTGACTCGCTACGACAATCTCTTCGAGACCAGCTTCCCCTATTCAATGGGCTGGCACGGGAAGCCGGCCTCTGCAGGCGATCACGCCCACTGGCAACTTCACGCTCACTTCTACCCGCCTCTTCTGCGCTCGGCTACCATCAGGAAATTCATGGTCGGTTACGAAATGCTGGGAACCCCCCAGCGCGACCTCACCCCCGAGCAGGCCGCGCAGCGCCTGAGAATGCAGTCCGAAACGCATTACCTGGACCGATGTGTACCTTCACCGTCCCTGCGGTAGCCTTCCCTGGCAGCCAGATAAGCATCGCCACCGTGGCAATCGTTGATCACGATCAACGGGAACTCTTCCACCACCAACTCACGAACCGCCTCGCTTAGTAGATCGGGATAGGCAAGCAGTCGACTACTGCGAATCTGGCGGGCAAGCAAGGCGGAAGCGCCCCCAACTGCCCCAAAATAGACCGCCCCGTGACGCACGAGTCCCTGCTTGACCTCCTCGGAACGACTTCCCTTGCCGATCAGACCGGCAACGCCTCGCTCCAATAGAGGCAAAGTATAGGGGTCCATGCGGCCGCTCGTAGTTGGCCCGGCCGGCCCAATGACCGCGCCCGGTTTGGCCGGAGCCGGCCCTACGTAGTATATGACCTGGCCCGACAGAGGTATAGGTAGCTCTTCATCCCTCTGCAGTGCCGCCACCAGCCGCTTGTGCGCAGCGTCCCTGGCAGCGTAAATCGTGCCCGTCATGACGACCCGTTCACCTGCCCGCAGCGACTTCACCGTGGCCTCGTCAAGGGGCGCCTGCACTGTTCTTGACATCACATCTCCAATGTTGCGCGCCGCGGCGCAGAGCAGTTCAGGTTCACTGCAACCGGCAGAGCCGCGATGTGCGTCGCCAGAACTTCGACATGGACAGCCAGCGCGGTAACTACCCCGCCGAGCCCTTGTGGTCCAATCCCAAGTCCGTTGATGGCGTCAACCAGTTCGGTCTCGAGTCTCGCCACATGCGGCTCTGGACTTACGCCGCCGATCGGACGCAGCAGAGCTTTTTTCGCCGCCAACCCCACAGTGTCAAGTGAACCGCCAATGCCCACGCCCACAATTAGGGGTGGGCAAGCATTGGGACCTGCCTTCTCAACTGTCTCTATAACGAACTGCTGTACTCCTTCTTCCCCGATGGCCGGCGGGAACATTTGGGCCCGGCTCATGAGTTCCGCCCCGAAGCCTTTCTGCAGCGTTCTGATGCGCAGCCTGTCTCCTGCAACGATCTCCCAGTGTATCAGTGCCGGCGTGTTGTCGCCGGAGTTGACTCGCAGCAGCGGATCGCTTACAACCGATTTTCGCAGATCTGCATAGGCATCTCGGGTTGCATCCTGCAATGCTGCATCGATCTCTCCCCCGCTGAAATGTACGTCTTGGCCGACTTCAACAAACAGAATCGCCATACCCGTATCCTGGCATGTGGGTACCGTCTCTGCATTCGCGTAGGCAGCGTTCTCTAGCAGAAGTTCAATGACCTCTTGGCCGGTCGGCGAACGCTCCTGAACGCGAGCCGTACGCATCGCCTCCAGATAGTCCTCAGGCAAGCTGTGTGCAGAATGGCGTAGGAGTTCACCTACCGCCTGTCTGACCTCACCGACATCGATTGTTCGCAAGGCTACGACTCCCTTCTGTTCGCTATAGAGTGCAAGTATCAGGTGCGTCGAGCACCAAACTGCCTTCCTTTCTGACCTCCCGGTTCCTCAATTTCCCTCCCTCTTCCATGTCCTATATGCTGCTGCCAGTTCGGCGAAACGGGAATCACGAGGAGACAGTTCTGCCGATTTCTCCAACCCGGATAGGACAGCCGGATCGTCTCTGTCTAGTAAGAACCGGCCCCAGGCGCCCAACGCATGAATGTCCGCCCTTTCAGGCTGAACGAGTAACGCACTATTGCCGTACTGGACCAAAAGGTGACCGACCGTCTGTTCAAATCCGTAAGCTGCTGAGTTGGCGGGAATCGGTGTTTCGCTGAATAAGGTCGAAGGTCCCATCGACCACAAGACCTCGAAGGAAAAGCCCCAGTCGCCCGCAAATACGTGGCTTAGAAGCGGAAATGGACTGACAAGCGCAAGCTGCCGGCTCACCTCTAGGTGATGGCGTATCCAGTGCGCATTCCATTGGACAGTCTGGTCGGAAGGCGCCGCGATTTCCGCGCGCTCAATCTCGTCGAGCGCGTCGGCGTACAATCCCGCCTCGGCCAGCGCCAAGGCATGGCTGTTAATTGCGCGCAAGTGGATGGGGCGGTCCTCTGGCAACAATCTGGGCGCGGCCTCCGCGAGTTTCTCCCCATCCCAATGGAAGAACCTCGCCTGGTAGAGCTGCAGGCCGCAGGCGTAACAGAAAATATACGGATCGCTGTTGTTCAACAAGAAATCCAGTCGGCCGTCGCCATTCAGGTCTGTCACCGACCCTGCGTCAGGGATACTGTTGAAGCTGCTGATTACAAGCGACAGTGCCTGGCCGTCCCACCGCAATATTTCAAGACAACCGCCGTGCGCCCCTGCCCCGCCTTGCACAGCCAGCCAAAGGCCGGTAGGTTCAATCGCTACCTGTTCCAGTGAGTGTTCGTCAAGGTAGTTCACACAGTCGAGCTCCACACGGTCCCGCTCCAACCAGCCGTTTTCCCTTGCCTCGTGGATCGACACTGTGTGCATTGCCGAGGGACTCAACGGAGGGAGCCCGAAGCTATAGGCTGCGAACAGGCTCTCCTCTCCCTCGGCTTGCAACTGTTGGACAGCGACACCTCGCGACGCGTCCTGGGTCGACCCAAATTCGCTTGCCAGTTGGCGTTGAAGTGCCTCAGTGCTGGGAAGTGGAGTCGCTGTAGGCGACGTCGACACCGCTCGGGTCCGACCCTTGAAGACATTTACTAGCTCCTCGTAGCGGTCTTCAGCCGTCGCCAGCTCCGCCGCCCGTTGCAAGCCCGACTGCACAGCTGGATCATCTGGATCGATCAGAAAGCGTCCCCACGCGCCCAGAGCATGGACGGCCGCCCGTTCAGGCTGCAGCGCCAGGGCGGTATCGGCATATTGGGCCAGGAGAACGCCCACTCGGTGCTCGAACCCCGAAGCTTTAGAATCACTTGGGATCGGCTCGCCACTGAAAAGGGTTGGCAGACCAATCCCCAACAGAGAGTCGAATGCCTCTTCCCAGTCGCCGGCGAATACGTGGTTCAACAAAGGATAGGAGCTGGAAGAAGCCTCTTCCCGACTGGCCTCAAGGTGGTGGCGGATCCAAATCGCGTTCCAGGCGACTGTGGCGTTTTCAGGCGCTATAGCCTCTGCCTGTTCGATCTGCTCCAGCGCGTCGGCGAACAAGCTTGCGGCGGCCAGCTCCGCCGCGCGATCGTTAAATGCGCGCAGCTCAGAAGGCTGATCTTCAGCCAGAGGAGTTGGCGTAACTTCCATCAGCGTCTGCCCGTCCCAATAGTAGAGTTGCGCCCAATACTGTCGTACCCCGCAGGCATAGCAAAAGATGTAAGGATCGCTGTTGTTCAAGAGCAGGTCTAACCTGCCGTCTTCGTTTAGGTCAGTTAGCCAGCCGCTGTCCGGACTGCTGCTGAATCCGCTGATTATGACTGTAAACTCTTCGCCGTCCCACCTCAAGAGTTCTAGGCAACCGCTATGGGCGCCAACGCCGCCGGTAACCGTCAGCCAGACGTTGACGGGCTCTATCTCTACCTGTTCCACCGAGAATTCATTCAAATATTCGGCGCACTCCAGCTCCACGCGTCCCAATGTCCTCCAGCCGTCCGGCAAGGCCGCATGGATCGAAACCTTTTGTCTGAAAGATGGATCGTCTGGGGGAAAGCCGTGGGTGTGGGCTACAAATAGAGGGCCGTCGCCGCCAGGGTCCTCCACCGGTTGCACGAAAACAAGCGGGCCCAGGTCCTGGACCAAGCCGTATTCAGTGGCAAGTTGGTTCGCAAGAACCACCAGATCGGCCGCCTCCTCGGGCCGAACTGAAACCGCTGGCGTTGCCGAAACAGGCCACATAACAGGCTGGGCACAGCCGCTGAGCAGAAGTGTCAGCAAGAGTGCTAAAGAGAATACTCGCCGCAAGGGGGGTAGTGGCATTGTATGCTCCTTTAAGCAGCCAAAATGGATGCCGGGTTAATTTCAAATGAAGGACCGAGCCCGGTCCCCTGTGCAGTCGACCAGAGTACCCTTACCCTGTCCATCTGGACAGCGTAATGGCAAGGCAACTGGACTACAAGCCTAGCAGCCGTGGCTCTGGCACCAACATCTCGCTCCTAATCTGTTGTTTGCTCTCCAACGACAAAAAAGACCGGCCCAGTTCCAAGACATCTTGTATACCCTGAGGGCTGGAACAGCACCCTCACTCACTCGCAGCGCAATACATCCTTTTGCCATCTCTGGTGTTGTAAATCAGTTGAAGTGGGGTCGGACAAAGTATGCCTGCGCACGCAATTCTGAGATAATGCGCATTCAGATCTGCTGACAAAGCGCCGCCTCGAGGGAGTAACTCTCGCTCAGCCCGACTATATCACGGATTAGATGGGGCACAAAGTAGCCTGCCTGAACGAACGTGCTCCTGTTGGCTCCTGTCAAGACCCACTTCTGCGCAATCGGACCCAGTACGCGGCTACCCCACCTGATGAATAACTCTGACCTGATCCAAGCCCTGAGGCTGAACTACATCGAGTATTTCCGACTCTTTCACAACCAGCACGGAATCCGAGTTCAAGTCGACCGGGAGACCGCATGGATCGTCGCTAACGGACCACCCGGAAACCACATCCTGCACACCAACTTCCCTACTGAAGACGCGGAACAAAGGATCGATTCCCTTCTTGCCGCGATCAGCAGTCAGACGGGAGGCATCCGTTGGCTGCTCTTCCCCCAGGACAGACCCGGTAACCTTCGCGACAGGCTGAAACTCAGAGGCTTGACTGCGGGACAAGGCGATCTTTGGATGTTTCGCCAGTTGCAGCACCTTCCAGAAAACAGGTCTCCTTCCTCGCTGAGCATCTGTCCTGTCCAGGATCTGCCTGGCTTGCGGGCTTGGTGGACCGCTTCGGCCCATGGCTTCGGCACATCCCAGCGCGCCGCCCAAAGATGGTACGATGCCTTCCGCCGCCACGGTCTCGGCCATAGAGCCCAGGTTACCAACTACATCGGACAGATCGGTCAAGAGGTGGTAACTACCGCTACGCTGATCCTCTCCGGCGGCATCGCAGGAATCTATGATCTGTCCACGCTTCCCCGCTTTCGGGGCAACGGCTTTGCCAGCGCGCTTGCAAACCAACTGCTGCACCACTCTAGGAACCATGGGTACTCACATGTGGGACTGCAGACCGGTGACGCTGAACAGTTCTACCAAAACCTGGGCTTTGAAACCGGCTTTCAGGAAGAGGAATTCTTCTGGGCGGCCGGCGACCTGAAACTGTAAGCAAAATCAGAGTCGCCCAAAAATGCGGGCATCACGACAGTCTGATACACTGAACTTCGCTTACCTGTCTTCCTACGCCTGAGGGCCTTAAGTTGAGCATCTGAATGAATAAATCGGCTTCCGGCGCAGTGTCCGCAAGCACTGAAGAACACTCGCGTCCGTCCGCGCAAAAGCGCGTCTTCAATCTGGCTTGGCCTGTAATCGGCGAGAGCTTCCTCGAGACGATGTTGATGGTCGTCGACACTTGGATGGTTGCCCAGTTGAGCACCGCGGCAATCGCTGGGGTCGGCGCCTCTGTGCAGGTCCTCTTCTTCATCATCGCGGCGTTGGGCGCCCTGAGCGTAGGCAGCAGCGTCCTTGTCGCGCAAGCGTATGGCGCTGGCAAGCTTGCGGAAGCGGCGCGACTGGCGCGTCAGTCGATTGTCTGGAGCGTTTTTCTTTCGCTGCCCCTTGCTCTAATCGGGTTCTTCCTGGCGGGTCCCGTAATCGCCCTGTTCGGCGTCGAGGCGGACGTGGCAAGCATCGGCAAGGATTACCTTCAAGTCACCATGGCGACCGTCGTCGTGTTGATCGTCCTTATGATTGGCGGTGGCGCACTGCGGGGATTGGGTGATTCGCAAACGCCAATGCGGGTGACGGCCCTCGCCAATTTCGTAAATGTTTTCTTGACGTACGGGCTGATCTTTGGCGTTGCCGGGCTGCCCGCGCTCGGTGCGGTGGGCAGCGCTTGGGGCACTTTTCTTTCACGTTTGCTGGCAGCAGCCCTTCTCGTGGTCGTCATGTGGCGTGGCCGCAAAGGCGTCTCAATATCAGGGAGCAATTGGCTGCCTGAATTCAGCGTGGCCTCCTCAGTGTTGCGAATTGGCGTACCGGCAGCACTTGAGCAGCTGCTAACTTCTGCCGGGTTTACGACGATGACGGCAATCGTCGCTACGCTGGGAACTGCGGCCCTGGCCTCCCATCGCATCGCCTTCAACGTTCTCTCTTTGTCCTTCCTTCCCGGCTTCGGGTTTGCTATTGCTGCCACGGCCCTGGTTGGACAGTCTGTCGGTGCGCACGAACCGGAGGAAGCTGCAGAGGCGGCCTCCATCGCCACACGCTGGGCAGCAATCTGGATGGGGGCCATGGGGGTAGTCTCATACTTCCTGGCCGAGCCTATAATGCGGCTGTTCAGCCAGGAAGATGCCGTCGTTCACGCTGGCGTCGCCGCCATTCAGGTGGTGGCCCTGGCTCAACCCTTCTGGGCAGTCCTGTTCGTTCAGTCAGGCGCACTGCGCGGTATGGGCAACACAAGCTTTCCACTGCGCGCCAATACTGGCGGAATCTGGTCCACGATGTTGATCGCCTGGCTGGCCGTGACCTATTTCAACGGAGGGATCGCCCACGTTTGGGGTGTCTTCCTCCTCACATCTCCTGTTATGGCCGTAGTTCTCTGGAAACGTTTCAGACGTGCAGTAAAGGAGTGGTCGGAAGTGGCGAATGAGAGTACACAACAATTCGGACAGGCCGAAGCGGTCGGAACGCAATGACTCTCCATGCCTGAGAAGACTCAGTCGACTCGGTCCAACCAGAGCGACTCTCGCCAGGCGCTTCCTTGGACCCCTTGCTCTCAGAAGGGGGCAGGAGAACCCCACCTGGGTGCAGAAAGGTTACTGACGAAATAGCAGTGAGTCCTCCATCTATATTCCGCCTGCTATCACCTGAAACCCAGTGCTGGCCCGGTCTGCAAATCCACGCGACAAGCTCCAGGAAATGAACCAGGAATACTCGATACCTGCCGTCCATCACCGGGTTGATGAGAAAATTCGTCGCAGCCACTTCATCACGACCGTGGGGCCCGCCGCCACGGTCGAAGACGCGAGAGCTTTCATCAAGGGAGTCCGCGCCGAGTTCGATTCCGCCAACCACAACTGCTGGGCATACGTCGTCGGCCCGCCCGGTTCAACCGGTCATGCCGGGATGAGCGATGACGGCGAACCCCACGGTACTGCCGGCCGTCCAATGCTCACTGTCCTCCTTCACAGCGGAATCGGCGACATTGTCGCGGTGGTTACCCGTTATTTCGGAGGTGTCAAGCTGGGCAAGGGAGGACTGGTTAGAGCATACAGCGGTGGCGTCAAATTTGCCCTGGATACCCTGCCCCGGGTCGAAAAGATGCCCATGGCCAAAGTAGAGGCCGTCATCGCCCATCGCGATGTCACTCTCTTTCAGCGCATGTTGCCTGAGTTCTCCGCCGAAGTCGTGGATGCCAGTTTTGCCGTCGCGGCTTCTTATCGGCTGAAGATGCCGACAAAGCACGTGGAAACTTTCAAAGTTCGCTTGGCCGATCTGACGAACGGTCAGGCTCACGTAGTCGTTCATCAGGCCGACTAACCCCCACCCGAATCTCAGCAATAGAATCCAGGACCACGTCGGCCATAGGACCTAGTGACTCTCTGCTTCCTACACCCGTTAGCACCCCCACTGCCAGCCCTGCGCCTGCTGCGCGGGCCATCTGAAGGTCCGCCGCCGAGTCCCCTACCACTACACTCTGCGCCGGAGAAACATCAAGCAGATTCGCCGCCGTCAGCAACGGGTCGGGCGCCGGTTTGTGGCGTCCTGGACTGTCACCACAACCGATATAGTCGACATATCGGGAAATCCCGAACTTGGCTAGCGTGGCCTCGGTTGGAGCCATGTCGTCGCTCGTTATGACGGCGACGCGTACGCCATGTTCGTGTAGCGAAAAGAAGAACGGAGCCAGTTCTCTCACCGGCAGTAGTTCAATCGGGTCTGCGAACAGAGGCGCAAACTCTAGCCTTACCAACTGCTCGCACTGATGCCAGGGCAACGTGGGTCGAGAGTACTGGTGTAGCACAGTCGCCGCCGCATATGCCGTCGCATCGCTTGTGGCTGTTGCAAACGGTCCATCTTCATCAAAAGTGCCGTCTGACGCGCTATATCCCAGAGTGCGAAACAGCGCATCCTGCATCTCAGTTCGATTCGAAAACCGATAGATGAGACGCTCCGCCGCCTCAAGAAACCTGGGGCGCCAGCTGGCATGAAAATCAAATAGCGTACCGTCCTTGTCAAAGGCGATCAACGAGGCGTCGAATCGCTGTTCGCCAAAATAGACAAGGCCCATGGGAGGGTGCAGATTCTGGAGAAGGGGAACGCAGGTCAACCGGGAAAAAGAGCTACTGCGCGTAGCCGCCAATTGTACTGAGAAAGTCCTCACCGATTACGATTCGTAGGTCGGTTGACTCGGGAATGAGGAGACCGGGCAGCGAATATAAGGAGGCCGTCAGATTGAGCTGTCGGCCCAACTCCCGCACAAGCTTATCGTCCGTGTTGTAATTGACGAGAAGAGTATGCTGATAGTCGCTCCGGTCGGCATCGCCTATCGAAACGACTCGCCACCCACTGGCCTCAAGCTGCCGCCGCGCCATGGCAGCGATTCCTGTCTGCCCTGTGCCGTTCAGGATCTCCAGCCGGACCTCCCTTGCGGCCATAACACGTACGTCGCGGTTCACGTCGGCGGCCAGTAACTCTCTGGTGCCGACTTCGGCGTTTGCACTTGTGCGCGATTGAATCTGGGGAAGGGGCTCAGCAGGTGCACCGGCTACGACATTCGGCCCGATCTCCGGATCAAAGATCCTCCTAAGTTCAGGACGAATCAGATCGCGGTTCGGAAGCAGTATCCAGGCCCCATTTTCGCTATAGCTTTCTTCGCCGTAGCGATCATCCAGTACCAAGGTGCTGACCTCTAACGGGTTGGACCGCACATAGCTGGCGATTTCTGCCGCCGTCTGCAATGGCATATCCGTCCGGACGCTGCCCCAGGTGGAACTCAACAGTTGGGGAGCCCTGGCAATTAGCGTAGGTATCATGTCGGCGGCAAGTACCTTGTCCGCAATAGCTCGAATCAACTGCTGTTGCCTCGCGGCCCGGCCATAGTCGCTGTCCATGTTGCGGGTGCGCGCATACTTCAGCGCCGTCTGGCCGTCCAGAATCCGGGTCCCTGCCTCCAGATAGAAAGTCTGGAAACCGTAATCCGCTGTCGGATACTCCGTGTCGTATATTGTCTGCGGCACGTTGACCGTAATTCCGCCAATCTCGTCGATGAACCGCACGAATCCGTTGAAGTCGGCCTGCACGTAGAACTGCACCGGCTGACCGATAAAGCTGCTCACCGTATCCTTCGCAAGCTGCGCCCCACCGAAAGGATAACCGCGCTGCTCGCCAATGGCGTATGCCGTATTGATCTTCGAAGTCAGATTGTAACCGGGGATCGGCACCCAAAGATCTCTGGGCAAAGAAATCATGCCCGCCGTCTGCCTGCGCAAATCAAGCGTGAGCAGCAGCAGGGTATCAGTCCGTGGCGGCTCCTCACCGTCAATTCTTTCGTCCGATCCCAGGAGGAGGATGTTTATCTGGCTATCCGAAGCTTCTGCCTCAACGGGCACCGCCTGCAGCTCGACGCTCTCAGCGACGACAGCCTCCTGCGCGGCTGGACTTCCCGAATCCACGGGTGACTTGGACAAGTCAGGGAGACCGGATGTCAAATCCGGTACGCTTTTTCGCTGGGCATAGTCTCGGGCAAGATCACCGAGGAAACTGCCGACGATGAAGGAAACAATGAGGACGATTGCGGCGAAAAGCCCTGCAAAAGCATAGGCCGTCGATCTGCCCCCAATCCGGACGCCGAACCGCTTCTTTTCGACAGTCCCTTCGGATCCTTCAGGAGTGAAGCCGAACTCTGACATAATGCGGCAATTATAGCACGAACTTACGCGTGCCCTAGAATCTTCGGGGTAGAATCGCGGGACAAAGTTTCGCTTCCCTGGAAGCGAAACCGATCAAATGGGGGAGATCTGCAGCGAAGTCCTTTACCGGAAGACCAGCCTTCCCGTTGGATCTTTCAGCGGGGGAGCGGGTGGGCATACAGCCCTGTCTTTGTCAGTATGTAAAGTATGTCGGTTACTTCGTCAAGGAATAGACCCCTCAATCCAGCCAGCGCCAGGTCCTCGGCATCGACATACTGCTGGATGTAACGCCCCTCCTTGTCGAAAACCAGGATGCGCTCGTCCGTCGCATCGGCCAGATAGAGCATGCCGTCGGCGTGTTCAGCCATCGCAAAATCCACGAGCAAGCCGCCCAGGCCAGGGATCCTCTCGAGGCTGAATGGAAGTTGCTGGCCCTCGCGGAAGCGCAGCAACGTTCCATCTTCACTGAGCAGCCAGATGTCGCCGTCGATTCCCATCGCAATCAATCCGGCGAGATCACCCCGGACCTGCTCGTCAAACCATGCCGTCGGCGGGTCATCGTATGCCAGACCGGCCGGTGAGTAACGATAAATCTGGTCCGAGCGTTCGTCGGCCAAATACAGGCGACCGTTATAGATGCCCAGTTGTCCCACGCTGCCCAGCGAACTCTGTTCTCTCAGGATCAGATGCGTCGCACCATCCAGGCGGTTGTACCGGAACACATGGTTGTTTCGGTCCAGAACCAATAGGCTTGCTTTGTCTTCAAAGCCGGAGATACGCGGTTGCCAGGCAATGTCCACCAACCTGCCTACAGTCACCCCCGAGACCACGTCGCCTTCCCGCAGAATCGCTCCGTTGTCCTCTTCCAGCAACGTGCGTTCGGAATTGGTCCGGTAGTGGGAGATGGCTTGGCTGGCGCTGTCGAGCACATATATGTCTTGGTTCGAAACAACGATTCGTTGAGGCTCCGCATCGGCCGCATACGCCAGCAACGGTACGTCAAGCGAATACAGCGCACGGACCTGCAGCAAATCCTGTAGTTCAGTCGCAATAACCTCCGACAGTTCCTGAATCTGGTCCGTCACCCCTATCAGCACAATGGCCTCGTCCAGGTATCGCTGCGCCTCGCTCAATGACGCCCGCGCTGTCGCCCTGTCTTCCACCTCCAGGGCCTGCTGGACCTCAAGAAGCTTGCTGTCGGCCAGTTCAACCAGTTGCAGGCCTTCCTCCTGATTTATGCTCCCCTCGCGCAAGAAAGCGGCGCCGACAACAGCCGAAGTGAGCAACGGGATCAGAATCGCAATCGCAATGAACAACCTGCGCCGTGTTCCCTGCGAAGGCGCCGGCGGCGCGTAGCCCGGCAACGCCGGTAGCTGGACTCGTTCTTCCGGTTGCTCCTCTTCCGAAGTCTCAACGGTCGGTAAAGGCACGGCCTGAGAAGGCGGCTCATATGGTTCCGGAGGGGGCGGCGGGGTTAGCGGATCAGGTACTCCCACTTCAGGCTGTTGAGTCGACTCGCTCTGCCGGGTCCGGCGTTCAGGCAAAAGTCCTTGCAGCAGATTGGAGAACCACTTGGACGGTCCGTCCATCAGGCGAACGGCTCGACTTCGCCATCGGTCTCGCTCTTTGACAGGCGGACGCACAGGGACAGTCAGCTGGTGCTGCATCGTCGGGGCACTCGGCAATTCCGGCGGTGACCCGCCCATTCGATCTCGGAGCGGGACAGTGTCTTTCGATCTCTCTTCTCCTGGCACATTGTGAACAGGCGGTGTGGCTCCGACGGCTGTCGGTAGAGGTGAATCGGCGGCCTCCTCCGCGCCCTGCTCCTCCTCTACGCAAACCAGCAGCAGGCCGAGAAGAGGTACATTGTCGCCCTGCTGCTGGAGATGCGTCACCATCTCTTGCAAGTTGTCCACAGTAGTGCTGACGACGGCGCCCCCAATCGTTCTGACGTCAGACTGCAGAGTCCACTCGCTTTCTCCAAGAAATAGAGCATCCTCGCTATCCAGAACGTGCCTGTATGTTTGTACATTCGGCTCGGTCTCGCCGCCGATCGTGCCCGCATAGCGTTCTTCATCCAACGGAAACTGGTCCAGTCTCTGACTCGTGGCCACGAACGCAACTGTCGGCCCAGCCGATGCGATAACCAGGTGGCCTTGGACGACGGCCGCGCAAATAATTCCGGCCTGCAAGCCTATGTCCGGGCTACTCCGGTTCATATTGCGCAATATCTCGTGGGCGTCGGCGATCGCTTGCTTCAGTACCTGGCTGACAGGGCCACCCGCCGAGTAGTAAGTGAGCTCAACCGTCGCCTGCATCTCGCGAACCGCGTGCATGCCGACCGGACTGCTGCCAATGAGCTCAATGAGAATATACAGGTTTCCCCTGGCCGCGCGTTCGTCTCCCCAAGCCGGTTCAATTGCTGCCAGGTGAGCGGCCCGCGGATTGCGGTGATCCATCAGCTGGGCGGAATGGATGCGTGTTTGTACCGTAGATGCTGTCGTTGCCATAGTTGTTCAGTGTTTCGGCGAGGACCCTGGCCGTTCTGAGCGACCTGAAGTGGCCTGTCGGACTCCCGGGGCGGCCCATTGGGGTTGTTCCCGCGGCGCCTACTGGAGACAGTCGAATTCTCATTGTACACCCTACCCTTTTTTGCCCACAAGCGCAGTTTTGCGCGCGTTGACTCCGTGCATCGAAACTGAATCTGCGGTAATATGGCACCGTTGCCGTGAGGACCGCAGCCAAGGCCCCTTGCCACTGAGGGCAGTGAGAGGAACGCGACTCTCTTTTCTGGATGAAGATGCACGTGTTTCTTGATACGCTTCCTGCCCGCTGTGCCCTGCCCGTCAAACGCCCCTACCTTTCGCCATATTTCAGAACCGGCAGATTACAACACGCCTTGAACGCGTAACGCCTTCAGAGAACTCTTCAAATAGGACCGCAAGTACTATCTGCAGGCCACAGAACCTATAGCCCTGACTCCACCAATGCCCGCGCGCTTGCCGGTCCCCGGGCCTCAGCCGCGAATGAGTCAGAGAAGCTCTGACAATGGGTAAAGTCAAATGAGAATCGGAATCGTAGGCGCGCCAAACAGCGGGAAGACCACCATATTTAACGCACTCACCCGCAGTGCTACCGCCGCCACAGCCTATTCCAGCGGACAACTGGAAGTCCACACCGCCGTTGTCGATGTACCGGACTCGCGCCTCGGCTTCCTCGCCAAAATGTTCGCCCCTCGCAAGGCTGTCTACGCCCAGGTGACCTACAACGACATCGCCGGACTGACCAGCACCGTGGGCAGCGCGGGCCAGATTCGCGGACCTCTCCTGAACGCAATCGCCGCCAATGACGCGCTGCTTCTCGTCGGGCGAGCCTTCCACGACCCCAATGTGCCTCACCCCTACGACCGCGTCGACGCGGACGCGGACTTGGCGGAGCTCGAAACGGAATTCCTTCTCAACGACATGGTCATGATCGAAGGGCGCCTGGAACGCATCGGTTCCCAGCGGTCACGAGGTCCGGTTGAAGAGCGCCAGCGATTGGCGAACGAAGAAGCGCTGCTCCTGCGGCTCTACCCCCTGCTGGAGGAAGGTACCCCATTGAGAGAAGCGGCCCTCTCCCCTGACGAAAGGAAGCTGCTTGGCAGTTTCGGCTTTCTGAGTCTGAAACCGCTTCTGCGCGTCGTCAACGCAGGTGATGACGATGAAGAAAAGACGTATGCGCACCTCCTCAACGACGAGACCTTCTTTCTGCGAGGACGACTGGAGGCCGAAATCGCCCAGATGACGCCGGAGGAAGCCGCCGAATTCCTGGTTGAGTTCGGCATCGCCGAACAGGGCCTGAACCGGGCGATTCGCCGCTGCTATCAGCTTCTGGGCCTGATCACCTTTTTTACGATTGGCGACAACGAGGTGCGCGCCTGGGCTGTCAGTGCCGGTTCAACGGCGCCCGAAGCGGCCGGTGTCGTCCACACCGACATGCAAAGGGGCTTCATCCGTGCTGAAACAGTGCAATTCGACAGCCTGAAGGAATCCGGCAGCATGGCCTCAGCTCGCAACCACGGTCTTCTTCGCTTGGAAGGGAAGGACTATCTGGTGCAGGACGGTGATATTCTGACCATTCGCTTCAATGTTTGAAAGAAAACCAAAAGGAATTTCGGGCCTTCCTGCTTTTGTCCTGAGGGTCAAAAAAAGCTATACTGCGTAACGGTGTTGCGCAGGGACAGCACCGTTGTCAATTAGGAGCGGAAGATGACCGAAGAAACCCGTACCGACGAAACGCAGACAGAAACCGTGCCGGCAATCGAGGACGACTCCGCCAAAAAAGTCATTCGCCTGAGCGTCGGCCAGGAAATTACCGGCAAAGTCAAGCAGGTTACCGACTTTGGCGCCTTTGTCGACATCGGCGCCGGCCGTGATGGCTTGGTTCATATCTCCGAACTGACGGTTGGCCGTGTCACCAACGTCAAAGACATTGTGGAGGAAGGTCAGAACGTTACCGTTTGGATCAAACGTTTGAATCGTGAACGAAACCGCATCAGCTTGACCATGATTTCGCCTGACACCAGGACGATCCGTGACCTGCAAGAGGGCGAGGTGGTCGAAGGCGTTGTTACCAGAATGGTACCCTATGGTGCCTTCATCGATATCGGGGTGGGCACCGACGCACTGCTCCACGTGCGTGAAATGGGGAGTAACTACGTCGAAAAACCCGAAGATGTCGTGGAAATTGATGAAAGGCTGGAAGTTCGCATTATCACTCTCAACCGGCGACGCCGTCACATCGATGTAAGCATCAAAGGGTTGCGCGAAGAGCCGGAAGAGGAAGGCGCGGAATCCGCCGGTGCGGAAACCGCGTTGGGAGATGACGCCGAAGCCCAGGTCGTTGACAAGTTTGAGAACGTTGAGGTACTTTCGCCCATGGAGTTGGCCTTCAAGCGCGCCATGGAAGACGGCGGCGAGGAAGTAGCCCTGCCGAAATCGTCGCGGCGCCGAAGACGTCGTCAACACCGCGCCCGCTCTGAACAGGCCGACATCATTCAGCGCACTTTGAATACAATGCGCGAGTAGAATGACATCACGAAACTCAATCGAAAACGGGCGGCGGAAGAACCTGAATTCCGTCGCTTTTTGATTGGCCCCGAGCCTGTCGGTCAGGGAACGGCACGCAACAGGCTGACACCACTGCTACCGCCGGGCCGACCTCTGAAGTCGCCGTCTCGTTTGCCATTCGTAGTCCGGGGGCATTACAAACCTGATGAACATCCGTGGCGGTGTGGCACTGGTGACAGGCGGCGCCCACCGCGTCGGCAAAACAACCGCACTGGAACTTGCACGCGCCGGCGCCGACGTCATCATTCTTTACAACAGTTCTGGCGCTGCCGCCGCCGAGACCGCCCGCGCGGCAGAGGCTCTCGGCGTCACCGCAATGACGGTTCAGTGTGACATCGCTGACCTGCAGGCAGTGAAGCAGATGGCCCGGAACGTGCGTTCCCGGTTCGGCCGTCTCAACATACTCGTCAACTCAGCCGACTGGTTCGCCCAGCACCCCGTTCCGACCGAGAGCTACGACACTTGGCACCGAACTGTCGACGTATCGGTCCACGGCAGCTTCTACGTCAGCAACGAGCTGGCCCCCCTCCTCCTGCAACAGCCGGAAGCCGCAATCGTCAATATCGTAGACGTCTCAGTCTGGCACGCCTGGCCCAACTTCACCGCACACGCCGTCGCAAAATCGGCCCTCCTCGCCCTGACTCGCCAAATGGCGCTGGAGCTGGCGCCCACCGTGCGCGTGAATGCCGTGGCGCCTGGTCCCGTACTGCCCCCAGCCCGCTACACCGAACAACAAATGCGCCGTCACAGCGACCGGACCCTTCTCAACCGCTGGGGAGAGCCCGAAGACGTCGCTCACGCCGTCAGATTCTTGATCGAGTCCAATTATACCACTGGTGAAGTCCTCCGAGTCGACGGCGGCGAACTGATTGCGATGCGGGCCATCGCTCCCTGACAGCGCGCAGCTGTCGAGACGTTCCGATGACAGAAACAGACTGGCGCCCGCTCCTCCACCATGTATGAAAACTGGGCCGGAAGCTGAACCACCACCCAGCACAATCGCCCTGCAACAAAAAGGGGCCTCCCTGCCCCGCCAGACGCTCCTGAAGCCGCGGTCACCGGTGCACTGCCGACCCGTTACTTCGACAGAGAAACTTCCGCCTTCCCTGTCCGTAGAGATTTACAACGACGAATCTCCCCTTTTGCATGGAGCCTGGCAATGGCACTGCTGACAGTCTGGATAGTTACTTCGCTCAGTCTCCTGGTCATCTCCCGAATCGGAATCTTCGGCATCGACATCGAGGACGTCGGTACAGCGGTTATATTTTCCGTTGTACTGGGCCTGCTGAATGCAGTCCTGCGACCCATCCTTGGATTCCTCTCATTTCCCCTCCTCATTCTGTCCTTTGGCCTGTTCAGCGTCTTTATCAACGCCGCTGTTTTCTGGCTGGCCGCCAACCTGGTGAGCGGCTTTGAGCTGCGTCGCGGCTGCTTCAGCGCCCTGATCGGGCCCATCGCACTGGCCGTGCTCAACGCCGTCATTCTGTCGATCGTCACCTGATCGTTTCACCCCGTCACCCAGTCGGCAGACCACTATCTCGATCGGCCGCCCCGATCACCTCCGTTCGACTGCTTCTACAGAATTTAGTTTAGGTTCGCAACCCCATCCATGCCGGGTGAAGGCTTCGATTACTTGCCAGAATCGCTGGATTTTGGTAACGTGCTCGCGTGCCTTTCCGAAGGCCACATGCGAAAGCGAAGGAGTGAAGTCAACCTGCGTCGGGGATACCTCTGGACGGGAAAGGAGCTCCGGTGGACCTTCTGACTGAATTCTCAACAGCGTTGCGGACGGAGAACGACCGTCCGGAGAAACTGGCCCTCCTGGTCGGCAAACTCACCGATCCGGGGCTCGATGTAGATAGCTATGTCAGACGACTCGATGAGCTGGCCGACCAGGTCGAACAGAGTATGCCCGTCGGCGCACTCGGCCGCGCCAAGGCCGAAGCTCTCATCGCCGTACTGCACGGCGAGTTCGACTTCTTCGGAAACGTCGAAAACTACTACGAGCCCTCCAACAGTTTTCTCCACAGAGTACTCGACACCCGGCTGGGCCTCCCCATTACGCTGAGCCTCCTCTACACGGCAGTCGGCCGCCGCATCGGCATGAACTTACGCGGACTGGGTCTGCCCGGGCACTTCATGTTGGAATACAGCGACATGAACGGCGTATGGATTCTCGATCCATTCCACGGCAAGGTCGTTGCCGGCGAGGAACTCTCCTACTACCTCACCCAGATCTTCCAGCAACCCATCCGCGTCTCGGTCTCCTTGGATCAATACCGGACCGACGCCGGCGCATGGATGCTCCGCATCCTGAATAACCTGCGCTCAGTCTATATCTCTCAACACCGCCTGCGCGATGCCCTGATGGTGCTGAACTACATGGTGATCGTGGATCCCGAAGAGGCAACCCTGTGGCGAGACCGTGGAATGCTCCACTTTGGGTTGGAAAACATGCTTGCCGCTGAAAGCGATCTGAGACGCTATTTTCTACTTCGCAACCGCCTGCACCTGTTTACCGGCGAGGCCGAGCTAGTGTTCAGTGGCGTTGCAATCGGAGGCTGGATGCCGGAGGCAAAGCAAGAGCCCTCCCACGAGGATCAGCGCGTTCTGTTCGTGCTGAAGCAGATTCGGGACGAAATCAGAAGACTGAACTGATGCGATAATGAGGATTCCTTCCGACGCCTCCCGTTTGTGGAAATTCTGTCATTTGGCGCTTACCGCCTTGCGCCCCATCTTCTGCTCTCTGAAAATCAAGGGCGTGGAAAACATTCCCCGGCACGGCGGCGTTGTTATGGCCTGCAACCATCCTGGCGGCATGGATAGCTTTGTCCTGGGCTTAGCTTCCCCGCGCCAGGTATGCTATATGGCAAAGAGGGAGCTATTCAACGTCCATCCGGTGGTGTCATTCCTGTTGCACCGCATAGGCGCCTTCCCAATCAACAGGGGGGCCCGCGACACGGCCGCGATCGAGTACAGCGTCGACCTTCTGAAGAAGGGCTGTGTTCTGGGTATGTTCCCGGAAGGAACGCGCAACCGCGGTAAGCCAATGCGGCGAGGAAAGAGCGGGGCCGTGCGCATCGCCATCGATGCCGGAGTGCCTGTCGTGCCGGTGGCTGTACTCGGAATCCCTCACCTGCACAGAAACTGGTACAACCCCTTCAAGCGCACCAAGCTGTCCGTACAATTCGGACAGCCGGTGAACTTTCCCCCGGGGACGATGGAGGAAGTGCAGGAGTATACGACTGAAATAATGCTGGAGGTTGCCCGTATGATGCCTCCGGAGCTGCGAGGCCACTATGAGGAAGCGCTGGCCTCTCCCCGCCATCGAACCCCCACCGGGCCACAAAAGGTAGAGCCCCTCAACCCAGGCACAAGAGACCTCGCAACCAGGTGACCGAAGCCCCTCATTTTCTCTCAGGCTGCCTCGTGACGGCGGGGAGTCTCGATTCCTATGCCAGCGTCGCCATTACGCCTTCCAGGGCTTCACGGCTCGGACGCAGCTTCTCGTCCGGCAAATGCGTAAGTGGCGTGTCTGTCAGATTCAGAAGCTCAGTGAGAGTCGGCTCCCCTTCATTGATGTACAGCAACCCCGTGATCAACTTCTGCTCGTCTAGCGACTGCTGGATCACATTGTAAGCTGCCGTGCGGTCCGTAGGATCATGGTCGGGATCGATCTTCTTGAGAATGATGCTGCCGCCGTCATGCAGCTCAACCTCTAATTCGTCTTCGTAATCCTCAATTTCAATCTCTTCAAACTCAGGCACAAAATTCAGATCGTGCAACCGGATCTCATTCGCCCGACCGAATCCGTAACTCTTCGTCGACGTATCGTGATTGTTGAACGTTACGCACGGGCTGACGATATCCAGGACCGCGATGCCCCGGTGATTGAAGGCGGCCTTCAGCAGTGCCTCCAACTGCTTCGGATCGCCGGCAAAGCTGCGGGCCACGAACGTTGCGTTGGCCGTCAGCGCTTCCATACAAATGTCCAGCGGCGGCAGATCGTTAACGCCCTGATATTTCAGAAACTGCCCCTCGTCGGCCGTCGCGCTGAATTGCCCTTTGGTAAGCCCGTAAACGCCGTTGTTCTCTACGATGTAGATCAGCGGCAGATTGCGCCGCACCGCGTGTTTGAACTGTCCGATGCCGATTGA
>DAOUHY010000448.1:0-2254 GCA_034428435.1 Caldilineaceae bacterium
ATGGGCTGGCACCGCGGCCTCCGCCCCAAGTGGGGTACCTTTCCCCACGACACCGACCCGGACCTTCTCAACTGCGTCTTCCTCAACAACATCACCTACCTCACCGACGTCTCGCCCGGCGACGGCGGAACCATGATCCTCGACGGCTCGCACAAACTGGAAGGGACCTACGAGACCCTGAAGGATCTATGCCCCATCGTCGAAGCCACCGCAACCGCCGGCAGCATCCTCCACTTCACCGAGACCCTCCTCCACGCCGGCGTGCCCATCCTCAGCGAAAACGTACGCTACACCATGTTCTACGGCTTCACCCCCAACTGGTTCGTTAACTGGCCCGGCACCGAAGTCCCCGACTACGTCCTCAGAACAGTGCGCGATGACGAGCTTCGCGGCATTCTCGGCGCAAATTCGGGCTATTCCGGCCAGTTTCCCGTGTTATAATGTCTGGCGGAAAGGCGCGCCCCACTCCAGCGCGCAAGGAGAGGACAATGACGACACGCAACTTCTCGATGCAGGCATACTGGGAAAATAAGGTTGAAAACTTCACGCCAAAGTTGCACTTTTGCGCACAAACGGAGACTTGGGAGAGCTGGCGTCAGACCGCGCACGCCAAGTACATGGATCTATTGGGAACTTTCCCCGACCCGGTTCCCTTGGAGGCTGAGGTCGAAAGCAGCGTCGAGGACGACGGCCTGATCCGCGAACGCGTCGTCTTCAACTCCGAACCGTTCATGAGCGTGCCCTGCCAGGTCCTGCGCCCCAAAACAATGGCCGCCGACGGCACCAACGCCGCCATCCTCTGCTCGCACGGACACGGCCCCTTCGGCAAAGACCCGGTCGCCGGCATCCGCTCCTCCGACGAAATGAGCGCCAACATCGAGCTGCACAACTACGACTACGGCTTCCAGATGGCCAAGGCCGGCTACCTGACGATTTCACCCGACCTGCGCGGCTTCGGCGAACGCCGCGACGGCCGCAACCCCTTCCCCGGCCGCGACCCCTGCAACGTCAACTACATTCGCGGCACCATGCTCGACCGCTGGCCCCTGACGCTCAACATCTGGGACATGAAGTGCTGTATCGACTACCTCGAGACCCGCCCCGAGGTCGATCCCAAGCGCATCGGCATGATGGGCCTCTCACAGGGCGGCACCATGACCACCTTCGCCGCCGCCGCAGAGCCCCGCATCGCCGCAGCCGACATCATGGGCTACGTGAACCCATGGAAAGGGTTTGCCTTCGAGCGCGTCAACTTCTGCGGCTCGCAGATCGTCCCTGGCATCCACGCCTGGTTCGACACCGACGACATTGCCGGCCTCATCGCCCCCCGCCCCCTCATGCTCGATATGGGCATGTACGACGACTGCTTCTACATCCACGACATGCTCAAAGGCTACGAAGGTGTCAAGCGCATCTACGAGGCCGCCGGCGTAGCCGACCGCCTCTGGAAGCTCGTCCACCCCAACGGACACGGCTGGGGCGGCGTCGAGGGAACGGCAGAGTTCTTCGGAACCTATCTGTAGATTCGCCCTGGAAGAAGAGAAGAGGAGTTGAAACAGACCGCTCAAGCATTAGGCTCAGGTGATAAGAATGGCCAATGAAATAAAAGTCGCCTTCTCCGGCGCCCGCCGCGCCGGATCCTTTTTTAAGGCATTCCAGACCCACCCTGAAACCGAGATTGTAGCTCTGTGCGACCCCTACGCGCCGACCCTGGCCGCGTCAGGAGAGGCCACCGGCGTGACCCAACTATATAGCATATTCGAGACGATGCTGGATGAGGCGAAGCCGGACGCTGTCGTAGTATCGTCGCCGATGCAGTACCACGCGCCGCAAGCCATCACCGCGCTGCAGCGCGGCATCCATGTCCTCAGCGAAGTGACAGCCGCCGTCTCGGTTGACGAGTGCCGCTGGCTGACCCAGGCCTGCAACCACAGCGACGCCATCTACATGATGGCCGAAAACTACATGTACATGAAACCCAATGTGCTGGTGGCTGCGTTGGTCGAGGCCGGCCTCTTCGGCGAAACCTACTACGCCGAGGGCGAATACCTGCACGAGCTCTCCGTCCTCCACCACATGCCCGACGGCAGCCCGACCTGGCGCTACTACTGGCAGGTCGGCGTCAACGGCTCAACCTACCCCACCCACAGCCTCGGCCCCTGCCTCATGTGGATCAAGGAGCGCCCCGAACGCATCAGCTGCATCGGCACCGGCATCTGGACCGACCCCGAACACGCCATGGAGGACACGGTCC
>DAOUHY010000449.1:0-6664 GCA_034428435.1 Caldilineaceae bacterium
TACTTCTTCAACTGATCCACCCGCAGCACCGGCATCGAGGGGTTCTCAAGCTCCAACTGCATCGCCGGATTGATGAAGACCGCTGCGCTCTCGATCGGAATGTCGGCAGCGTTTACCGCCAATTCACCGCTGGACTCTCCCTCTTGAAGCAGCTCTCGGACTTTCCGTTCGGTCTCCTCGATCTCACGCGTGGGGTTGCCCAGCCCCTCCCGGTTGAGAAACGTGAGCAATCGGCCCAGGCTGAACCGCTCCCGCCATCTGTCCCCGTATACGGTCACCGTCCCTTTGTCGCTGCGCACAAGAAACACACGTACACCGGAAGGCCCGACCAATATGTAAGGCACCTCATCCAGACCCCACAGAAAGAGGGCATACTTGTCGTCAAAACCTTTCAGCCCGTTCTCGACAAGCTCATCTGGCCGCGCGACCTTTTTGCTGCCCGGCCAGCGGCGGGGAGCGAATCGGTTAATGTAATAGCTCCCCACATTCGAGGCGATAAACCCCACCGCCAGCGCGCCAAAGCTGACTACCGTCCAGTATCGCTGTATAAAGCCGGTCAGAGCGTTCGCGGCCGGTTCGTCCGGCGGAAACCAGTTCGGCGTGAAACTTGCAAGAAGCCCCACAAACAGGATCGCCAGACCCCCCAGGGCAATACGACGCCCCCGCTGCTCTCTCGCCTTTATCGCCGGTAAATTTCGGTATACTTTCATGGAACTGGATTCTTCAATGAGTGGGCAGACTACCGCTGGAGTTCGACTACCTCTTCCTGGTTGTCGATAACTTCACTGACGCCCGACTGTATCTCTTCAACCAGTCGCGAATCGATCAACTGCTTCGCATTCCGTATCGTGTGGCGGATGGCGTTGGCGTTGCTTCTACCGTGTCCGACAACCATTAAATTGGAAAGACCCAGCAGCACCGCCCCGCCAAACTCACTGTCATCAAGCCTTCGCGCCATCCTCCGCAGCGCAGAGCGAACCAGCAGACCGCCAATGCTGCTGATCGGCCCGGCTGTTATCTCATCCAACAGTACGCCCTGAAGTAGCTTGACGATTCCCTCCGCACCCTTCATGAAAACATTGCCCGTAAAGCCGTCCGTGACCACCACATCCGCAATACCGCTGGTCACGTCCCGCGCCTCGATGTTCCCCATGAACCGGATGCCGGGCGTCTCCTCCAGCAATGCGGTCGCCTCCAGGACAAGCTGATTGCCCTTGCCTTCCTCTTCACCATTGCTCAGAATGCGAACGCTCGGATTTCGCACGCCCATGATGCGCCGTGAATATACGCTGCCCATCACGCCGAACTGCTGCAGCTGCTCCGGCTTGACGTCCGTATTCGCCCCAACATCCAAAATCAGACAGAAACCCTTCAAAGTGGGAAAAGGAACGATCAACGCCGGACGCAGAATGCTCTGCATCCTACCAAAGTGCAGAATGCCCGCAGCCAGCGCGCCGCCTGTGTTGCCCGCCGTAACAAAGGCATCCGCCTTGCCTTCCTTTACCAGCTGGCAGGCCACCACCATCGAACTGTTCTTCTTGGTGCGTACCGCCTTCACCGGCTTGTCCGACATTTCGATCACTTCATAGGCAGGCACGATCGGCAGATTCAGCCGGTGCGTCGGATGCCTTGCCAACTCTCGCTCAATGACGTCCGGCCGCCCAACCAGCGACACGGTCACGTCGTACTGCCGCGCCGCCAATATCGCGCCGGATACAATCTCGTGTGGAGCATTATCTCCGCCCATCACGTCCAGGGCAATATTCATCCAGATACTCCTCCAATCGGCAATATCATCAATGCTATACTACTATAGGTTCGGAGCTATGGAGAAATCGCCCGAAAAGCAATAGCTGCCAAATCAGCCTCGATATTTCAGGAGACGCGGCAAAAGTGCCGCCCTTATGCAATGGGAGCGCGAGCATGAATTTGGGTACGGAGCAGATGGCGCGCAGAGTGCAGGACGACGGCATCGTCGCTATCGTGCGCGGCGACTTTCCCGCCCAGAAAATCCTGGAAATCGGCGACGCACTCCTGGCCGCCCCCGTTCTCGTCATGGAGGTAACACTCAACACCCCCGGCGCCCTGGAGCTGATCCGGATGCTACGCGACCGCTTCGGCGAGAACATTTACATCGGGGCCGGCACCGTACGCACTGCAGACCAATTCGATGCCGCAACTGCCGCCGGCGCACAGTTTACCGTCGCGCCGGGGCTGAATCCCGCCGTCGTCACCCAGGCTCGCAAGGCCGATATCCTGCACATACCCGGCGTCTACACCGCCACCGCAGCCGAAACCGCCTGCGCAGCCGGCTCCCGCCTCCTCAAACTTTTTCCCGCCAATATCGGTGGCCCTGCCTATCTCAAAGCCCTGCGTGCCCCCCTCGACGACGTCCAGTTCGTTCCCACCGGTGGCATCGGTCCGGACAACGCCACCGCCTGGGCCACTGCCGGAGCCGCCGCCCTTGGGGTCGGCAGTTCACTCGTCACCGGCCCCCACCAGCCCATGGCCGACCTCATCCAGCGCGCCCGCGCCCTGCGCCAAGCCTGGGAATCCGGCAGCGCCTCTGCCTGATTCATCTAGGGTCCGTTGACATTTCCTTCGCCCCGGCCGTCCCCCTTAGGGGCACCCCTTGTGGGTGCCCAATCCCGCGGCCCCAACCCGCGCCAACTTACCGAATACCCCCGTAGGGGCACCCCTTGTGGGTGCCCAGGCCCGCAGCCCCCAAGCGCGCCACCCAACCGAATCCCCCCGTAGGGGCACCCCTCGTGGGTGCCCAGGCCCGCACCCCGAAACAAGCAAGCGCCCCGCCGAAATCCAGGAACCGTTCAGCCCAATCTTCCAGACCGCCGGCGCCACCACCCACTACCTGCCAAATTCCTTACCCCCGCAACTCGTTCATCGCCGCCGGCAAGAGCGGCAGCAGATCGCTGGCGACGACCCCGGCGCATCCGATCCGCTCTTCACACAGTTCACCCGCCCGCCCGTGGAGCCAGGCCCCTAAGCACGCGGCATGAAAAGGAGACAGGCCCTGCGCCAGCAGGCCGGTGATGGCGCCGGCCAGGATGTCGCCAGTCCCGGCCGTTGCCAGGGCTGCTGTAGCAACCGGCAGTACGGCCAGGTCTCCACCCGGCGCCGCGATCACCGTATAGGGCCCCTTCAGCAGTACGACCGCCTGCCACTTCGCTGCCCGCTCCCGCGCCAGGTTCCAGCGATCTGCTGCCACCTCCTCCACAGAGCCAAAACCGCAAAGACGGGCCATCTCCGCCGGGTGCGGAGTCAGCACGCAGTTAGCCGGTAGCAGCGACGGCCAGTCGTCCAGCTGCGCCAGATTGTTGAGGCCGTCCGCATCGATGACGGTCGGCGGCAGCGGAAGCGATTCCGCCGGCAGCTGGTCCCGGCGGCGGATCGGACCGAACGGCGAGTCAGCCGCAGAATCCCCGTCCGCCTCGCTGCCGGAGGCTGCCCCCTGGCCTGACGCCCCTGTCTCCTCCGCAGATGTCTCGCCGTCAAATCCCGCGAATGCTCTCGGCAACGCTGACGGCCGCTGTCGATGATTCCTGCGCAGCAACCGCTCCATGAATCCGCGCGTAGCGCTTTCCTGGCCCAGCCCGCAGCCTATGAGCAGAGCGTCGTATTCTCCCAGCCTTGCACTCACGTTGGCGGCCGCGGCCTCGTTCACCACGCCCAGATCGTGGCTGAGAAGAATCCACGTCGGTTCAGACAGCGCCGAAGACACAGGCACCCACACCGGCTGGGGAATCGCGCCCGTCACCAGCCCCGCGCCCACACGCCCCATTGCCGCACAGCTGAGGTAAGCAGCCCCGGGGTAGTTGACGCTGCCCACCACCGCCATCCCCTTGCCAAAAGAACCCTTGTGACTGTTGCGGCTGCGCGTCGGCAAAAGCCCGGATACCTGTTCCGGCGTCAAGAAAAACGTCCGCAAATCGGCCGCCAACTCCTGAGGAATGCCGATATCCGCCACCGCCAGTTCGCCAACGACCCCCGCACCCGGGAACTGAAAGTGCCCCGCCTTCGCGCAACCGAAAGTCACCGTCATATCGGCCGGAACCGTAACCGGATCGAGCGCACCGCTGTCCGCGTTCAACCCGCTGGGAACATCGACTGCGACCACTGCCAGCGGCGGCCGCGTTCCTCCTTCACCCGCTTCCGACGCATCTTCAGAGTCCGCTTCATATGCCGGGTCTCCAGCAGTTGACAGGCGGTTCTTTCGTACCTCGAGCACCTGCTGCAGGACACCGGCCAGCTCCCCCTCGATCGGACGGTTGGCCCCTGTCCCCAGCAACGCGTCGACCACAATATCAGCGTCGTCCAGCCAAGCCCGAAGTTGCACACCATCCTTGTCCTCTTCGGCGCTGTGCGTCGGCACGCCTCGATCGAGTACCTTTCCCAAATGGCCCTCGTAATCCTCCTTCGGCTTGGCCTTATTTTTCGGCGTCCCCTTCCTCCCTTTCTTTCTAGCTTCTCCTTCCTTTGCCGGAATCCCGCCCCTCGCCCACAGATAAACCCGGACACGATATCCGGCGTCGCAGAGATGACGCGCACACACCAGCCCGTCGCCGCCGTTGTTGCCCGGCCCCACCAGCACCAACACCGAACGGTCCGCGTCCCCCGAATAGCTCTCTTGGATCGCTTCGGCCAGGGCAGTCCCCGCCTGCTCCATCATCGCCGCATAGCTCTGGCCCGCCGCATCGGCCTCCTTTTCCAGGCGTTGCATCTCGGCAACCGAAACGATTCGTGTATGATCGGCGATCTCATTCATGTCGTGCCTCGCAAAAAAAGGGAACCGTAGGCTCTACGCCACCCGTATCGGATGAGGTACCGGCTGGTTGAAGAGATAGCCCTTCTCGTTGAAGGGAATCTCATCCGGCTGTGAATTGCCCGCGGCGTCCGTCGCCCGCGTCATGATAGTGTACTCCCCCGGCCGTGCATCCCACATGAATTCGAAACGAGCCCACGAATACCTCGAAGCCCCTTCGCTTGGCTCGATGACGGTTGCACCGTTCCAGGTCGCCCCGAAATCATCGCTCCACTCCACCTTCTCAATAGGTCCGGCCGGCGACTGCGCGAAGCCGTGGATGCCCTGCACCCCGGCCGCCAGATCAGTTGGCCGAGGCAGCGCCAGCGCACTCTTGACTGTCTGCGCTGCTACCGGCTTGCCCAACGACTCCCCCTCCGGCGGATAGGCATCGCCAATCAGTGTGTAAGAGGTCGTGTTATTCCGCGTCCAAAGCTGTTCAGTGGAGACGACAATCCGCCCCAGCCACTTGATGCTGGCCGCCCCCACCCATCCGGGTGCCAGCGCCCGCAACGGGAAACCGTGATCCTTTGGCAGAGGTTCCCCGTTCAGCGAGTAGGCGAGTAGCGTATCCTTGTCCATCGCCTTCTCAACAGGCATCACGCGCCGAAATCCCTCCTCCGGAGAACCGTTGTCCAGCCCAACTAATAGCACGCTGACCGCCCCGTCCGTGATACCCGCCCGAACCAACACATCATGCAGCGCCGTGCCCGTCCATTTACCGTTGCTGACCGCGCCGGTCCCCCACTGCGTTCCTTTGGCCGCCAGTCCTTTCACCAGGTCGAACATGGACCGATGGTTGCCCGCACATTCCAGGTAAGAAACGAAAGTCCGGCTGGGCATATCCAGAATATCGTCGTAGGTCAACGACAGCGGATTGGCGACAGCGTCGCCTTCAATCGCAAGCCGCCAGTCGGCTGCGTCCACGTCCAGGCTGGCTGAGTTGTTGCGTACAAAAAAGTGCCGGCTGGGAGTTATCAACCCTTCCATATGCTCCAGACGCGCCTCCAAATTCCCGCCGCCGTGATCGATAAACGGTGCCGGGTCCTTGTAATATAGGGGAGCCCCTGTCTTGATCTCTTTCGCGCCAGTGGGGGCTGCGGTGGGCAGCGGCAGTCCTGTGCAAGACGCTAGCACAGCCGTCGCCCCTCCGGCCGACAACAGCTGCAGGAAGCGACGGCGCGTCATACCCCGCCCGTGAGCGAACTGCCAGAGCCCTGCTCCTTCACCTACGTTCTCTTGCCGCGCCAATCTCTCTGCCACCATCTTCGTTTTCTCCTGACCGCGACCGACACCCAGTAAGGCAATACGCTAGTACTGGCGCCGTCAGACCGCATCCGTCATCTGCAGCACGGCATTCAACTCGGCCTGCCAAAGCGCAGCAGATACCCATTACAGTCGCGTATCGCAAATTCCCTCATCCCCCACGGCTCGTCCGTCGGCTCCCGTTCAATATGAACGCCCGCCGCTTGGTACTTCCCGAATAGGCCGTCAACGTCCTCGCCCATAAATACATAAAACCCAACCGGCGGTTTTTCCGGCAATGGCTGGTCTGTCAGAGAAAGCTGAATATGCGCGCCCTCCGACGTCCATTCGCCCAGATGGATGCCCCCGTGCGTTGGCGGGTCCCCGTACAGGAAGCCGACCGTGAATCCCAGCTTGTCGCAATAATACTCCGCCGCAGCCTGCACATCCGGCACCGCCAGAATCGGCGCCAGCAGGTACGCAGCCTGCGCGTTGCCCGCCAACTGACCCGTCCGCCACTGCTCCGCCGTGATGCCGTAGGTGATCTTATCATGGCCGGTCTCGTCCTGATGATACTTCTGCCGCATCCTGCCCCGGCGT
>DAOUHY010000450.1:0-2402 GCA_034428435.1 Caldilineaceae bacterium
CCCTCGAGGGTTCAAATCCCTCCCTCTCCGCCTCGCGTGTTTGCATCGCTTCGTCAGTCGCTGGGTCCTGTGCGGCAGGGCACCGTGAACCCCGTCAGGGCCGGAAGGCAGCAGCGGTAAGCGATTCGCTCTGGGTGCCACAGGGGCGCCTGGCATCTGGCGAAGCGGTGCGAACACGCGACTTCTTTTGGACCCATACCGCCATTTTACCTTTAGAAGCCGGCGGACCGCCGCCAGCCCAGCAGACCGGGCGCTCACCTTGCTTCCCGGGCAGGACGTCGCGGGCACACGGACTTGAATCCCCTTGCTGAAGCAAAATCCAACCCGTATCTATCTTTTCATAGGCGGCGGGCGGGCGCTCTTTAATGCGCTGGTATTCACGATCAACCTGATTTACCAGGTGGAGACTGTGGGACTGAATCCTCTGCAGATGGTGCTGGTGGGCACTGTGCTGGAGGTGACGGTCCTGTTGTTCGAAGTGCCGACGGGCGCGGTGGCCGACGTCTATTCGCGGCGGCTGTCGGTGATCATCGGGCTGGCGCTGGTGGGCTGCGGATTTCTGCTGGAGGGGTCGATCCCGATGTTTTGGGCGGTGCTTGGCGCGCAGGTGCTGTGGGGAATCGGCTATACTTTTCTAAGCGGCGCGTTGCAGGCCTGGCTGGCTGACGAGATCGGCGCCGAAGCGGCCGCTCCGGTTTATTTGCGTTCGGCGCAGGTCGAACTGATAGCGGGTTTTGTTGGCATCGGGTTCAGCGTGTGGCTGGCGAGCCGCTGGCTGCAACTGCCGATCCTGGCCGGTGGAGTGCTGTACCTCGCTTTGGCCGTTTCCATGGCACTGATCATGCCTGAAAGTGGATTTCGGCCCACGCCGCCGGAAGAGAGGGAGACGTGGAAGCAGGTGGCGAACACTGCCCGCGCAGGGTGGCGCGCGGTGCGAAGCCATCCTGCGCTGCGCATTGTCGTTGGTCTCAGCCTGGTGACCGGGCTATACAGCGAGGGCTATGACCGTTTGTGGACTCCGCATCTGCTGGACAGCTTTGACTTTCCCTCCTTCTTCGGCATGGAGGACTCGATTTTCTGGTTCGGTGTCATCGGTGCAGGGGCAACGTTGACCGGGATCGCGGCCAACGAACTGGCGAGGCGGGGACGGGCAGCCGAGGAACAGGCGCGAGCCATCAACTGGTTGACGATGCTCTACGGGCTGTTACCGGCCAGTCTGCTCTTCCTTTCCTGGACGCGCAGTTTCTGGGCGGCGATAGTGGCCTTGTGGGGAATCAACTTGTGCCGCAGCACGATTGAGCCGCTGGAGAACGCCTGGGTCGTGCGCAATACGCGCAGTGCGCAGCGGGCGACGGTCATTTCGCTGTGGGGACAGGCGAACTCCATAGGGCAAGCGGTCGGCGGGCCGGTTCTGGGCTGGATCGGGACGACGGCGCGCATTCCGGTGGCGCTGACTGTCTCTTCAGCGGTTCTGTTGCCGGCGCAGTGGCTGCTGGCGCTGGCGAGAAGAGACCGGTCGCCAAGTGACGAGGAAATCGGAGACTGAGAATCTCATATGAGGCGAGTCGATGGGCAGGGATGCAGGAAGGGAAGTGGAAGTGACAGTTGTGGAAGTTACAGAGGAAAGTCAGTTGTGGGCGCAGCTTTGGCCAGTTATCGAGCAATTGGAACAGAAGCCTTACATTGAGGTACAGGCTGGACATTTCCGCTCCAGTCACGTGTTCGCCGCGCTCGTAGAGGATCAGCCAGTAGGATTTCTGCGTTTTGTCGTACAGCGACTGGGAGAGGACGAAGGGAGACCGCCGATAGTCTTTCGAGATAAGGTCCTGTACGAAGCGAAGATCATCGCGTTCGGCGTGCTACCGGAGGAGCGCAATCAGGGAATAGGGCGTTCACTTCAGCAGAAAGCGATGAAAGAGGCAGAGGCTTTGGCCTGCTGCCAAGTTCGCTCACGAAGCGACTATGGGAAAAATGCCAACTACCACTTGAAAATAACTTTGGGGTTTGGAATCCAACCCAGCCTAGAAGATGATTCGGTATATTTTGTGAAGGCATTGCCGGCGCGACTCGGGCCGGATTCCACGTAGGTATGACTTGCGGGTGCATCCCAGATTTGGGGTGGGAATAGTCTGGCGATGAGTCAGTGCCAGTGGTGGCTGGCGTTGTATACCGTCTTTGGGCGAGACGCAGTGCAGGCGCTGGGCCCGGCCATACGGTGGAGTCCGTCAGTTGGGGAGTGTGCGAGGGCAGGCACGAGGCCGACGCCTACGGGGATCTGATGGGACTGGCGGGACGTGGTCTGGCTGGACACCTTCGATTAGGCACCTGTTACGAATATCGACACCCGGTCGACCAGGCATGTTGTAGGAGAGGGGGCGTTGCGGGGGCGGAGCCCCCGCACA
>DAOUHY010000451.1:0-3940 GCA_034428435.1 Caldilineaceae bacterium
AACCCGGCCCGCTCGAAATATACCTTGACCCAGTTCGCTATCCTCGTATCGTCTTCAACTATCAGCACCGTGCCGCGCATCGCCTGCCCTCAGAAAACCCAACTCGCCTCAGTCGCTGGACCCAACTCCGCCCCGTTCACATGATGCACTTGACCCGGAAGGCCGCTGGCCGTGTTCGCCATACATTCAGCCAGGTTGGTGCAAGGTAGAGTGGACCGGTTTGCTGACAGAGAATCCGACCTGCTTCGGTTTTCCAACCGCCTCTCTAGCGTACACTATCCCGACCTCCTGGCGAAAGCCCTGATAGAACATCCGCGGTTCCCTACAGATCAATTTGAAATTTACCAAGTTCTGACATATTTGTGACACATTTCTCCTCTATCATGGGCAGTGTATGAGGGACAGGCCCTCAAAAGACCATAGTGAAACGAGGTGAAAAAATGAATGGCAAGGGAACGAAGTTGAGAATGGCGCATACGTTTGCGATACTGGTGCTGATCGTCACGATGATAGTAGCCGTCGGCTGTGCACGGAGGGGACAGAGCGGCGCCGACCAGAGTGCAGGCAGCGTTACGGAGAGCCGAGGCGAAGGCAGCGAAAGTGCCGGTGAAGGTAGCGAGAGCGGCGGAGAAGGTGGCGGAGAAGGCAGCGGTGAACACGGCAGCGGCGGTGAGAGTGGAGGTGAGGGCGGTAGTGAAGGCAGCGAAGGCGGCGCAGCCGGCAGCGAAGAAGGCGGCGGCGCTCTCGCCCTCGACGAGACCTTCGACATGGTCCGCGCCGGCGCTCGCCTCATCATGAGCTACGATGCGGCAAGCAACGCCTTTGTCGGCACCGTCGAGAATACCACCAACGCGACCTTGACCCGGGTACGCATCGAAGTCCACCTGTCCAACGGCATCGAGCTCGGTCCGACAACTCCGACCGATCTGGCGCCCGGTGAGATCCTGGATATCGTTCTCCCGGCGTCAACACAGTCCTTCGACGGCTGGACGCCCCATGCCGAGGTCGGCGCAAGCGAAGGCGGCGGAGAAGGCAGTGGCGAAGGCGGCGGCGAATCCGGCAGCGGCGAGGGCAGCGGCGAGAGCGGAGACCCCTCCAGCCCCATCCTCGCCCTCGACGAAAGCTGGGACGGCGTCGTCAACGGCGTGAGAACCGCCATGTCCTACGACCCCGCAGCCAGGATATTCTCAGGCATCGTCGAGAATACGACCAACCAGACCCTCTGCTTCGTGCAGATCGAACTGAACCTCAAGCAGGGAACGACGACCGTTGTCGAACTCGGACCGCAGCCCGTGGGCGACCTGGCCCCCGGCGCCCAGACCAGTGTCGAGCTGCGCGTCGCCGATGAGCCAACCGCAGTCGGCGTAGCCTACGACGCCTGGGAGATTCACCCGGAGACCTTCGCCTGCGGCGGCCCCGGCCCTGTCAACACCGAAGGCAGCGGCGGCGAAGGCGGCAGTGAAGCCGGTGGCGAGCAGCATGGCGCTGAAGGCGGCAGTGAGAGCGGCGGCGAGGGCGGCGCAGCCGGCAGCGAAGAAGGCGGCAACGCCCTCGCCCTCGACGAGACCTTCGACATGGTCCGCGCCGGCGCTCGCCTCATCATGAGCTACGATGCGCACAGCAACGCCTTCTTCGGCACCGTCGTGAACACCACCAACGCGACCTTGACTCAGGTACGCATCGAGGTCCACCTGACCAACGGTATCGAGCTCGGTCCGACAACGCCGGCCGATCTGGCGCCAGGCGCGGCCATGAACGTGATTCTCCACGGCTCAGCGCAGCCCTTCGATGGCTGGACGCCCCATGCCGAGGTCGGTGCCAGTGAAGGCGGTAGCGGCGGCGGTGAAAGTGGCGGCGAAGGCAGCGGTGGCGAAGGCAGCGGCGAGCATGGCAGCGGCGGCGAAGGCAGCGGCAGTGAAGGCAGCGGCGGCGGGTAAAGAACACAGGCCGCTGTGACGCCCACGCCCTGCAAACGTACGGACGTTGCACTATCAGGCAGGTAAGATCAGACGTGGTGCCCCAAATAGGGTACCACGTTTGGTTTATTTCATTGGGACGGCACACCAGAAACGCTGAGAATGCGCAGAGAGCGGCGCCGTGCATGTCGATGGCAGGAATTAGCAAGAGTTGTATCGCAATCCATATGAATGTATATGGACGACTATAAGGGCCATATCAGCAACTCTCTCTTGCGAACTCAGGTGTTAATGGCACAGTTCACCAACTGCGTGCAGACCCAGTTTCAGTCGCCAAGAATCAGCAGCGACTGATCCAGGAAGGATGCAAGGGGGCGCGAGAGAAGTCTCGCGCTTTTGCGCGCTTGGGGACTGAAGCCAGGAGGAGTGAATCGAGGGCGGGTGTGTGGTGGTGTGTGAATACCTTTCGCTGGGTGCAACGGTCCGGAACTACAGGGATTAGGGGCGAGGGCCCAGGGGTTAGCGGTCAGAGGGGAATGGATGCTTGGCCTTGTTGCGGGCGCGGTTAGACTATGCGGCCGCGATTCGCGTGTGGCTGCGGAGTTGGTTGGGGGCTATATGTTCAGGGCCGGTGCGCGGCGGGGGGGCGCGAACTGGAGCTCGTTGAGCTCGACGGCCTCCTTTCTATAGACCTGGACGCGGTAGGAACCGGTGTCGGGCACGTACATGAGGCCGTCTTCGCTGACGACGACGGACTGCGGCCAGCGCAGGAGCTTCTGAATTTCGAGTTTGGCCATGTCGCGCAGGCGGTTGGGGTAGGCGTTGGTCATCATGTAGGAGATGGCCACCTTGGAGAGGGTGGCGTCGCCGATGAACTGCTGCACGTAGCGGCCCTCTTCGTTGAAGAGCTGGACGCGATTGTTGCTGCGGTCGACGACGTAGATGTCGCCGTGGAGGTCGACGTCGACGCCGCTGGGGCGGTTGAACTCACCGTCGCCACAGCCGGAGGTCCCGAAGGCCATCTTGAATTCGCCGTCGGCGCTGAATTTCTGGACGCGGTCGTTGCGCCAGTCGGCGACGTAGACGTCGCCCACCTCGTCGACGGCGATACCCCAGGGCATGTTGAACTCGCCCTCACCGCAGCCGTAGCTGCCCCAGCCGCCGAGGAGGCCGCCCTCGCGGGTGAACTTCTGGACGCGGTGGTTGAGGGAATCGACGACGTAGAGGTTGCTCTCGGCGTCGAAGTCCATACCGGCGGGGCCGTTGAGCTGGCCGGGTTCGCTGCCCTCTTCGCCCCAGCAGTCGATGAGCTCGCCCTCGCTGTCGATGATGGTGACGCGATGGAGCGTCTCATCGGTGAGGTAGAGGTTCTCGTCGGCGTCGGCGAGGATGGTGACCGGCCAGGTGACCTGGCCCGGCTCTTCGCCGTAGATGCCGATGGATCCGAGGTCTGCGTCCTCGGTGCTGTATTTGCGGATGAGGGCGGTGCCCTCACTGCGGCAGAGGATGTAGAGGCGGTCCTCCTGGCCTATGGCCAAGTCGATGGGATAGTTGGTCAGCCGCCGCATTCCCAGCGTCTTGTGGAAGGGAAAGCCGGCGCGTAAGAGACCGTATGGTCTGCCCACGGTGGAACTCCTTTTTGAGTTTTCAGTTTTGAGTTTTGAGTTTTTAGTGAACCCCTGTGTGCGAATGGGCTACGTTAAAGGCTGGGAACGCAAAGCAGTTAGCTGTACGGGCGAATCTGTTCGAAGTGGCCGTTGACGATTTGGGTGGGATCGATTCCCATCCACTGTTCGAGTACGGTGCCGTAGACGCCGCGGAAGTCGATGGTGTGCTCCATGTCCTCGCCGTGGACCCAGCGAGCGGGATCGAGCGAGGGGTATTGGGCGTAGAGTCCGCCGTTGACGCGGTCGCCGATGATGAAGGCGCCGCCGCCGGAGCCGTGGTCGGTGCCGCTGGCGTTGTCGCGGATGCGGCGGCCGAACTCGGTGAAGACGAGCATGGTGACTTCGGAGGAGGCGTCG
>DAOUHY010000452.1:0-12872 GCA_034428435.1 Caldilineaceae bacterium
CTTCCCGCCGCCGGGGTCAACCACTTCGCCGCCCTTGATCAGAAGATCGAATCGCATGTTTCTACCTTTCGCGTTTTCTTTCACTCGGTGGATAGCTACTGCGGTGGTCAGCGGCCAGCCGGTCACGACCTGGCTTTGCGCTGGCGATGGCCAGCCAAGATTGCCGCCTGCCCCATCTAATCCCCTTTCCCGGACATTGTCAAGTGGCGCGCAAAGTTGGAGCATTCCCGCTGCGGCTCAAAAAGCGACGTAGCCGCCGCAGACGGGAATGCACTGACCGGTGACGTAGTCGGAGAGGTCGGTGACCAGGAATTCGACAACTTTGGCGCAGTCCTCTGGCACGCCCAGGCGGCCAAGAGGGATATCCTTAAGCAGCCGGTCGCGCACCTCCGGGCTGTTGCGTCCGCCGGCCACGGCCCGCGAGGAGAGCGTAAATCCAGGCGCGATACAGTTGACATGGATGTTGTGCGGACCCAGTTCGGCGGCGAGGACGCGCGTGTAATGGATCACGCCGGCCTTGGCGACCTTGTAGGCCATACCGCCGCCGATGCGGCCGCTCCAGATGCCGGCCTGGGACGCCGTGTTGACAATTCTGCCGCTGCGAGCGGCCTGCATGTAGGGTGCAGCGGCCTGGCAGCAGAAGATCGTGCCGGTCAGGTTGATGTCCATGATGTACTGGTAGTGATCGGGCGGCGCCGTAGCCGCACTATTGTTGGGCGGCGCATAGAGCATGCCGCCGGCGTTGTTGACGAGGATATCGATCTGCCCGAATGTGTCGATAACCTCCTGCATCATCGCCTCCACCGCGGCCTTGTCGGTCACGTCGGCCTCGATGCCCAGGCCGCGCCGGCCCAGCCCCTCCACCTCCGCGGCCACCGATTCGGCCGTGAGTTCCTCGTCATACTCCTGGGCCGCGTTCAGGTCCACGTCGTTGATCACCACATCTGCGCCCAACCTGGCCAGATGCAGGACATAGGCGCGGCCCAGCCCGCGTGCTCCACCGGTGACCAGCGCGACTTTGTTTGCGAGTTTCATGGGAGCTCCTTTTTGAAGCGTATGGCGTACTGCGTATCCGGTTATCATGGTGACGCAACAGCGTCCAGACGGCAAACTTGAATATGAGATTCGGACAGTGATTAATGTGATATGTGAAATGGGGCCAGGTCGCTGAATGGCGGGCAGACTGCAGCCTTGGCGTACTGAATGAACCATGCCAATCTCAGGGGACATTTTGCTGAGGTGGTGGCAGGTGGTTAAGATAAGCGTGGATGTCGCGACTTTTCTTCTTCAATACGCGACGTAGAAGACGGGAGTTCCCCATATTATGGCAGATCATCTTGTGAATGGCGGTTGGCGGATCGTGCGTTGGGTTGATGCGGCACAGGTGCGGTATGTCTAATGACCGAGATGGAAAACGGTGAAATTCAATTACGCTGTTGTTTATGAGCGGACGCCAAACGACTACGGTGCCTATGTACCCGAACTGCCCGGTTGCATTGCAACAGGAAAGGGTTGGCAGGAGATTCAGACAATGATACGCGAGGCGATCGTCTTTCATATTGAAGGTCTGATAGAGAGCGGCGACCCGATCCCCGATCCACAGATGTCGGTCGGGGAGGCAATGACCTATCATATCGCCAGCCTCTCCGACGCTGGGGAATCCGTTCCGGACGAGGAAACCACCTTTGGTATGGTTGAGGTTGAGATCGCTCGACCCAAGACGGCCGCGGTGAGCTGATTTTGAGCAGGGCCTCAGCTGCCAAGCGTGGGAAGAATGGGTCGTTCGGCAGATTCACAGGTGAGTGTAGTCACTGAGAAGGCATTCAAGTACCTTCATAAGGATTGAACCGGTCTGTCAATGCAACATGACACCATCGCCGTGCTCGACTACGGCAGCCAATACAGCCAGTTGATCTGCCGCCGGGTGCGGGAGGCCAATGTCTATGCCGAGATGATCTCGTGGGACCGGGCCGCAGAGCGGCTGCCGCAGGTCAAGCTGAAGGGCATCATTCTTTCGGGCGGGCCGGCCAGTGTCTACGAAGCGGGCGCGCCCGCGTTGCCGGACATCGTGCTGGACAGCGGTGTGCCGGTGCTGGGCATCTGCTACGGACTGCAGTTGCTGGCCCACGCGCTGGGCGGCCACGTAGTGCCGAGCGCCAAGCGCGAGTACGGCGCGGCAGAGATCGAGGTGACGGGAGAGACCCGTTTCTTCGGCGGACAGCCTCGGCAACAGCAGGTGTGGATGAGCCACGGCGACCGCGTGGAGCGGCTGCCGGCCGGTTTTGAAACGGTAGCGCGCAGCGGGAATTCACCGTGCGCGGCCATCGCCGACGAAGCCCGCTCACTCTACGGGCTCCAGTTTCACCCGGAGGTTGTGCATACCCCGAACGGTTTTGCGCTGCTGCAGAACTTCGTCCTCCGGATCTGCGGCTGCACGGGTGACTGGACATCGGGCCAATTCATTGAGGAGAGCGTCGCCGGGATCCGGACGCAGGTCGGGCCGGCTGGGCGGGTGATCTGCGGGCTGAGCGGCGGCGTGGACAGCGCGGTGGCGGCCACGTTGGTCCATCGCGCAATCGGGGAGCGGCTGACCTGCATCTTTGTCGATCACGGCCTCTTGCGTGCGGGCGAAGCGGAACAGGTGGTGGACACCTTCGAGCGGCACCAGGGCATACGGCTGGTGGCGGTGGACGCCAAGGAAGCGTTCCTCGACGACCTGACCGGCGTGACCGATCCGGAAGCGAAGCGCAAACGGATCGGCGCCCGCTTTGTGCGCGTCTTCGAGGAGGAGACGGAACGGTTGTTGGAGGAGAGCATAAAGAGGAGTGAGGAGAGAGATGACTCCGCTCTATCCTCGCCAAAAGTGTTTCTGGCGCAGGGCACGCTCTACCCCGACGTGATCGAGTCGGCCAGCAATGAGGATTCCGCGAACGCACGCACGATCAAGACGCACCACAATGTGGGCGGCCTGCCGGAGGATATGACCTTCGAGCTGATCGAACCGCTGCGAATGCTGTTCAAGGATGAGGTGCGCCGCATCGGCGAGGAGCTGGGCCTGCCCGAGGAGATCGTCTGGCGACACCCGTTTCCGGGACCGGGGCTGGGCATTCGCATCCTGGGCGAGGTGACGTGGGAGCGCCTGGAGATGCTGCGTCAGGCCGATTTTATCTTCCTCGAGGAGCTGCGGGCCGCGGGCCTCTACCGCCAGACGAGCCAGGTCTTCGCCGTGCTGCTGCCCGTGCAAACGGTCGGCGTGATGGGCGACGGGCGCACCTATGCCAACGTGATCGCGCTGCGGGCGGTCACCACCGACGACTTCATGACGGCCGACTGGGCGCAGCTGCCGTACGACCTGCTGGCGCAGGTCAGCAGCCGCATCGTCAATGAGGTAAAAGGGGTTAACCGGGTTGTATACGATATTTCGAGCAAACCCCCGGCCACGATCGAGTGGGAATGAACGTCAATGGTCAGTGGCTTGGGATTCGTGAAGGCGCTGGCCGCGAAGCAGCGCGGCCCCAGCTTCATTTTGACGTACAACGGCGTGCGGCGATCGCGCAAAAACCTTTCATCCATCAACGGAGGCAATGTTTGAAATGTCGCAATCCCCGGACGCTCTTGCCTACATCAATCAGGGTCTTGCCAGAGCCGATCTAGGACAATACCAGGAGGCCATCGCTGACTTTGAGCGGGCAATCCAGCTGCAACCTGAGTCTGCCCTCGCCTACAATAATCGGGGCGCTGCCAAAGCTAAATTGAGGCAACACAAGGCTGCCATTGCCGACTTTGACCAGGCCATCCGGCTGCAACCCGAATATGTCGACGCCCACACTAATCGGGGCCTTGCCAGAGCCAATCTAGGACAATACCAAGAGGCCATCGCCGACTACGACCAGGCAATCCGGCTGCACCCCGACCATGTCTTCGTCTACACTAATCGGGGCCTTGCCAAAGCCAAACTGGGGCAACACGAAAATGCCATTGACGACTTTGATCAGGCGATCCGGCTGCAACCCGGCCATGCCTTCGCCTATACTCATCGGGGCCTTGCCAAAGTCGATCTGGGGCATTACGAGGCTGCCATTGCCGACTTTGACCAGGCAATCCGGCTGCAACCCGGCCATGCCTTCGCCTACACTCATCGGGGCCTTGCCAAAGCCACACTACGGCAATTTCAGGATGCCATCGTCGATTTTGACCAAGCAATCCGGCTGCAACCTGAACATGTCTTCGCCTATACTCATCGGGGCCTTACCAAAGCCAAATTACGGCAACACGAGGATGCTATCGTCGACTTTGACCGAGCAATTCAGTTGCAACCCGAGTACGCCCTCGCCTACATTAATCGGGGCTTTGTCAAAGTTGATCTAGGGCAACACGAGGATGCCATCGGGGACTTTAACCGGGCAATTCGGCTGCAACCCGAACATGCCTTCGCCTACACTCATCGGGGGCTTGCCAAAGCCGACCTGGGGCAACACGAGGATGCCATCGTCGACTTTGACCGGGCAATCCGGCTGGAACCCGATAATGCTTTCGCCAACACTCATCGGGGGCTTGCCAAAGCCAAACTAGGGCAACACGAGGCTGCCATTGTCGACTATGACCAGGCAATCCGGCTGCGACCCGAATATGGTCTTGCCTACCTCAATCGGGGGCTTGCCAAAGCCAAACTAGGGCAACACGAGGATGCCATTGTCGACTATGACCAAGCAATCCGACTGCGACCCGACCATGCCTTCGCCCACGTTCATCGGGGTTTTGCCAAGGCCAAACTAGGGCAACACGAGGCTGCCATTGTCGACTATGATCAGGCAATCCGACTGCAGCCTGAGTATGCGGTCGCTTACCTCAATCGGGGCCTAGCCCAAGCCGAGCTGGAGCAATACCAGAATGCCATTGTCGATTTTGACCAGGCAATCCGGCTGCAACCCGATCATGCCTTCGTCTATACTCATCGGGGCCTTGCCAAAGCCGATTTGGGGCAAAGCCAGGATGCCATCGTCGACTTTGACCAGGCGATCCATCTGCAACCCGAAGACGCCTTCGTCCACACTCATCGGGGCCTTGCCAAAACCAAACTAGGGTATTACCAGGATGCTATCGCCGACTTTGACCAGGCAATCCGGCTGCAACCTGAGTATGCCCTCGCCTACCTCAATCGGGGCCTTACCAAAGCCGATTTGGGGCAAAGTCAAGATGCCATTGTCGACTTTGACCAGGCGATCCGGCTGCGACCCGAACATGCCTTCGCTTATACTCATCGGGGCCTTGCCAAAGCCACACTAGGACAATACCTGGATGCCATCGCCGATTTTGACCAGGCAATCCGGCTGCAACCCGAGTATGCCGTCGCCTATACGAATCGGGGGGTTGCCAGATCCCGGTTGGGACAATATCAGGAGGCCATCTCCGACCTTGACAAGGCAATCCGGCTGCAGCCGGACTATGTCGACGCCTACATCAATCGGGGGCTTATCAAAGGCGACCTGGGACAATACCGGGATGCCATCGTCGACTTTGACCTGGTGATCCGGCTGCAACCCAACTATGCCCTCGCCTACGATAGCCGGGGTCTTACAAAAACTAAACTAGGGCAACACCAGGACGCAATCGCCGACTTTGATCAGACTATCCGCTTACAACCCGACTACGCCCGCACCTACAGCAGTCGGGGCCTTGCCAAGGCCCATCTGGGGCAATACCAGGATGCCATTGCTGACATTGACCAAGCAATCCGCCTGCAATCTGACGACGCTGCCGCCTACCACACGCGGGCCGTTGTCAAGAATCGCATTGGCCAACACGAGGACGCCATCGCTGACCTTGACCAAGCGATCCGCCTGAAGTCCGACTTTGCAGATGCATACAGCAGCCGGGGAAGTGCCAAAACCGATCTAGGCCAACACGAGGACGCCATCGTCGACCTTGATCAGGCTATCCAGCTGCGGCCCGACCATACCGACGCGCATTACACCCGAGCTCTTGCCAAGAACCGTCTTGGGAAACATCAAGACGCCATCGCCGACTATGACCAAGCAATCCGGCTTAAACCCGACTACGTCTTCGCCTATACAAACCGGGGCACTTCCAAAATCGAGCTTGGACAGTACCAGGATGCCATCGTCGACTTTGACCATGCAATTCGGCTGCAATCCGACCACCTTGCCTACTACCATCGGGGTAATGCCAAGTTGGAGCTTGGTCAACACCAGGAGGCAATCGCCGACTTGGAGGCCGCTCTGGTTTTGGCGCGGGAGGCTGGCGCCAACGACCTTATGGTCTTCATTGAAGGAAAGATTGAGGAACTTCAGCAGGATGAATGATGGACAAGCATCTGCGCTCTCAAGCCGAACGCAGTATTGGCAGGATCGTCGAGCCAAGGGCCATTCTCGTTATCGAGTGGGAATCGTGCTGAATCGTCTAGATACCGGCGCCGGCACACCGGCCACTGCCGAGCAGACGACTTTCATCCAGCGAGGAGGACAGCGATGACAATGACGCGCGCTCCCAAGAACTGGATCTGGGAAGTAGCGGTTGCCGTGGCAATTATCGCGGCAATTGCCGCCGCCGCCGTTTGGACGCGGATGTATGACACCCGCAGCCACTACAACCGGGCTCAGGCCAATTTCGAGCGCGGTCGATACCTGGAGGCGATCGCCGACCTTGATCAGGCTCTGCGGCTGAAGCCCGACGACGCCCACATTTACGTTAACCGAGGTGTCGCCAAGAAGATTCTAGGTCAGTATCGGGAAGCGATCGCCGACTTTGATCAAGCTCTGCGACTGGAGCCCGACAGAGTCAACGCTTATGTTTCTCGGGGAGGAGCCAAATCCATTCTTGGTGACTACGAGGGAGCCTTCGCCGACTATGATCAGGCCCTTCGACAGGAGCCCAACACTGCTTATATCTACGTCAACCGGGGCCAGACGAAATCCAACCTTGGCCAGTATCGGGAAGCGATCGCCGACTTTGACCAAGCCCTGCGACTGGAGCCCGACAACGTCCACGCTTATGTTTCTCGGGGACGGGCCAAATCCCAGCTTGGTGAATACGATGAGGCCTTCACCGACTTCGATCAGGCCTTGCAACTGGACCCAGACAACGCCCATATTTACACCAGCCGGGGCAATGTCAAGTTCGACCTTGGTCAGATTCAGGAGGCCTTCGCCGACTATGATCAGGCCGTGCGACTGGAGCCAGACAACGGTTATGTCTACTTCGCACGTGCCTATGCCAGGGCCGAACTTGGCCAATACAAGGAGGCGATCTTTGATTATGATCAGGCAACGCGTCTGCAGCCTTACTTTGTTGGCGCCTATGTCAACCGGGCCCAGGCTTGGGGCGCATTAGGTCAGTTCCGGAAGACGATCGCCGACTATGATCTGGTTGCCCGTCTGCAACCGGAAAACCCTCACGTCTACTTCAATCGGGGCCTCGCCAAGGCCGAATTAGGTCTATCCCAGGAAGCCCTCGCCGACCTGAAAGCCGCTCTGGAATTTGCGCGGGAGGCTGGCAGTAACGACCTGATACCATTCATTGAAGCAAAGATTGAGGAACTTGAACAAGCCGAATGATGGTCAAGCATCTGCGCTCTCAGACCGGCCCTTCATGCTCGGCGTCAGCCCGGCTTCGTCTGTGCTGTCAGCGCGTTCGCGTGATATAAGCATCTGAAATGGCTGGCTTCCTGCGCTTCGCCCTTCCTCTAATCGCTCTGCTCTCCATTTTCCCTCTCTATACGCGCTATAAGGCCGCGGCCGCGCCCATCCCGCCGGGCGTGCACCTGGCCAGCCTTGAGCTCAGCCATTTGAAGGACCCGGCCGAGATTGCGACGGTCATGGAAGCTGCCATGAGCCAGCCGATCGCGGTCTACTATGACCAGACGCGCCTGGTGCTACGGCCGCAGGACGTGGACTTTGAAGTCGATACCGCCGCGATGCTGGCCGAGGCGCAGCAGTATCTGGACGGGCCGGACTTTGTCGACATCGCCCTGCGCAAGCTGGCCGGGCTCCCCCAGCAGCGCAGGGATATACCGGCGCGCTACAGCTATGATGCGCAGAAGCTGGCGACCTGGCTGTGGCAGGTGGGCGAAGAGCTGAATCATCCACCCCAGCCGGGCCGCGTGCTGCCGCCGCAGTGGAACTGGCGGACCGAAGGGGGCATGCGAGAAGCCGGTGATGAGGAGAGCGCAGAGGTAGATGTCCTTCCTCCTTACGCGACACTGCCGACCACCTTTGTGGGCTCGGCGCAGCGCAGCTGGCAGTGGACATCCGGCACCGTGGGCCAGACGCTGCTGATCGACGAGAGCGCGCAACCAATCCTCGACGCGCTCAGCAGCATGGACGCGCGCACGGCCCATCTTGTGCTGCAGGAGGCGCCGCCGCCGCCGCTGACGATGGCGGAGTTGGGCAGCGAACTGGATGCCTATACATCCAACTTCCCCGGATTCGCCGCCATCTATGTGCAGGACCTGACAACGGGAGAAGAGGCGACCGTCGACGTCGACGTGGCCTTCTCCGGCATGTCGACGATGAAGATCGCGATCGCCAGCGAAGCCTACCGGCAGATGGCCGATTTTGAGAACGACGCTGTCGGCCAGTGGATCGACTTTGCGCTGGGAGAGAGCAACAATGCCGCGGCCAACCGCCTTCTGCAGTGGCTTGGCGATGGCGATATCTACACCGGCGGTCGGCGGGTAACGGAGATGATGCGCACCCTGGGCTTTACGAACTCATATATTCAGACCGGTTACGACGACAAGTCGATCATCAGCAAGATCCCGACAGAGGCCAACAGCCGCACGGACTGGAACACGAATCCGGATACGCATCTGCAGTCCACGCCTGCGGACCTGGGGCGGCTACTGGCAGAGATCTACCGCTGCCAGGCGGGGGAAGGGCTACTGATCGAGACCTTTGGCGGCGAGATCACGCCGGAAGAGTGTGCGGCGATTCTCTTCTATGTCAGCCATGACGAATTTACGGAAATGATATGGGGTGGGCTGCCGCGTCCGGAGCAGAGCTGGATCATCCACAAACACGGCTTTGTCAACGAGGCGCACAGCGACCTGGCCCTGATCTGGGGGCCGGGCGGGCCCTATGTCATCGCCGTCTATCTGTGGCGCGCCGGCTGGATGGACTGGCCGACCAGCAACCGCACGATGAAAGCGATCAGCCGCATTGCCTGGAACTTTTTTGCCTATAAGTCGATGACCGAGGGCATAGAAGCGCCGCCGCCGCTGACGTTATCGCCGCCCCCCAGCTACGTACCCGTGAACACCTATAGCAGCCGCGCCGCGCTCAGCGGCCAGAGCGAGACCGGTGCCCAGTGAGTTGTGCTCAGCGGCTGCACTCGCCATAAAATGTGAGGATATCATTCATGCCCAATCCATCCGGAGAGACTCTCGACGCGATTGTTGACGAGATCACACAGCAGATGGAGGAGATCAGCCAATTGCGGGACGGCACGCTCAGCCGCAGCCGCCGTCTGATCCGCGACTGCGCACACAGCATCCGCGCCATGCACCGCCATGAGCTGGCGACGGCGGAAGAAATGCTGGCCGCGGCGCGTCGCGACGCGCAGGCGATGGTGGAGCCCCTCGCCGACCACCCGGAGCTGTACCATGTGGGTTATACGCAGGACGCGCTGAAGGAGCTGGTGGAGGCCCATCTGCTCTACGCCTTTATCACCGGCGGGCCGCTGCCGGCGCCGGCCGAACTGGCGGTCACAGGCGCGACCTACCTTAAGGGCCTGACCGAGGCCGCCACCGAGATGCGCCGCTTCGCCCTCGATCTGATGCGGCAGGACCGCGTCGAGGAGGCCGATCCCTATCTGGCGATGATGGACGAGATCTACTCGCTGCTGGTGACCGTCGATTTCCCGGACGCGGTCACCGGGGGACTGCGGCGGCAGACCGATGTGCTGCGCGGCGTTCTGGAGCGTACCCGGGGCGACCTGACCACGGCGATGCGCCAGGAGAAAATGCAGGCCGCGCTGCGCCGGGTCGAGGAGCGGCTGGGGTAACGGCAGTTTTCGGTAACGTCATCGTTGCGGGTGTCGTCACTGTTCAGCAGGAAATCTTGGCGTCAAACGGAATCCAAAAGAGAAGCTCACCTCTGGAGAAAGAGAACAATGCAAAATCAACATGTCTTTATGGGCGACCTCACCCGGCGTGAGTTTCGCGAAGCGCTGGCGGAGGGCAAGTTTCAGACGGCGATCATTCCGACCGGCAGCATTGAACAGCACCTCGAACATCTGGCGATGGAGCACGACATCCGCATGGCCACCCACGTCGCCGAACAGACGGCCCGCCAGCTCTATCCCCAGGTCATCGTCACGCTGCCGATTCGCGCCGGCATCTCGGAGCACCACATGAGGCACCAGGGCACCGTCTCAGCCAAGCCGGGCCCGTGGCTGAGCGTGGTGTTCGACGCCGTGGAGAGCCTGATACGCCACGGTGTCAAAAATGTTCTCATTCTCAACGGGCACGGCGGCAACGAAGCCCCCATGGGTGGCATCATCGGCCAGTGGCATCTCTATTTCGCGGCCGAAGCGCCGGAGGCCAGTGTTCAGTTTCACTCCTATTGGGATCTGAGCCGCCCTGAAGCCGAAAAGCTGTGCAAGGGAGGGGTGCCGGGCCACGCACAGGAGTACGAGACCGCGATGGCGCTGGCCGTTTGCCCGCACAACGTGCGTGTGGAGGCGATGCACGACCAGGAAGACAGAAGCCCGCTGGACGCCAGCGCGGAACAGGGCCAAAAACTGGTCGACGCAGCCGTGAACGCCACCCGCCGCTACGTGGAAGAGATGATCGCCGGCAAGCACCGCGCCGCCGTGAATCCTGAATGAAAAGCCGGTGGTTCCCGCTTGGGAATCAGGAACCGTTCCAGCTTCGCTTAAGGCGGATCACCGGCCATTGCCGCTCAGGCCGCAATACTCGACGGCGGTGAGGGCGTAGACCTGCGCGGCCTGCGTCAGGCGCGAGAGCGATACCCACTCCACGTCTGAGTGGGCCGTCTCATTGGAGGGGCCGTAGTAGAAGGAAGGTACGCCGCCCAGGTTGACGAACAGGTTTGCGTCGCCAACGATGCGTTTGCCGGCGAGGACGGCTTGGTCGCCGTGCACGAAGCGGTGCGCCTGCGCCGCCGCCTGCACCGCGGCATCGTCGCCGGACGTCTCGAACGGCTCCCGTTCGTGGATCATGCTTACTTCCAACTCCAACTGGCCGGCCTCAGCGATGGGCGCGGCCAGTTCGCGTAGTTCGGCCAGGACCTCCTCCGCGTTAGCGCGCGGCCCCCAGCGCAGCGTGCCGGTCAGCCGGCAAAGCAGAGGCGTGCGGTTGAAGTAGTCGCCCGCCTCCACCGTCCCCACGTCGATGCGCTCCACCCCCGCTAAGGGGTGCAGCGCGCCCATGTCCAGCTCCTCCTGGTAGGCGGTGATGCGCTGGACCAGATCGCCGAGGAAACGAATCGGGTTCTCGCCGAAGGGGATGTAGGTGGTGTGCGTTCCGCCGCGCGGGGACGTGAGCTCGATGATGAAGACCATCGAGCCCATGCTCATGACCCACAGCTCGTTCCAGCCTTCGCCGATCAGGATCCTGTCGCCGCCGATGCGCCCGCTCTTGATGTCCTCGATCAGGGCCAGCGGACCGTCCTTTTGGGCCTCCGGCTCCTCATGGCCGACGATGGCGGTGAGCCAAAGGTCGCCGGCCAGGGTGACGCCGGCTGTCTTGAGCGCCCGCAGCGCGCCCAGCTTGGCGGCCATCGCCCCTTTCATGTCGGTGGCGCCGCGCCCGTAGAGACGGTCCCCCTCGCGGCGGCAGGGCACGCAGTCGCCGATGGGGATGGTGTCCAGGTGTCCGTTCAGCATCAGGCTGGGGCCGTCGCCTGCTCCCGGCAGCCGCGCGTAGATGTTGTAACGGCCGTCGGTCACCCGGCGCTGGTCGACGTCAAAGCCGAGTTCCCACAGTTGGGCAGCGTAGTACTGGCAGACATCCGCCTCCTCCATGGTCACGCTGGGGATCTCCACCATCGCCTGCGCCTGCTGCGCGATCCACTCGCCATCGACCGCGTCTTTCAGGGCTGTCCATTGCTCCTGGTTCTGTGCCATCTGCATCCTCTGCTTTCCCCTTGTTGCGTTTCATGTTACCTACTGCTGGCTTGGTAGCCTCTCTTCTCGCACCGTGTAGCAGGGCAAAGATTCCTTCCCGGTCGCGTTGACAGCGCTCATGTTCTGCTTGGCTGCGGACTGTCTCCGCGCGATTCGCAGGTCGTTCAGGTACAACCCCCTTATAGAACAAAACAGATGGGGTCAAGTACTGATCCCATCCGTTCCCTCACGTATATTGGCTTTGGTCCTGGCTAGCGGCGCGAAGGGGAGGCGCACACCAGAAATAACAGTGTGTTAGGGCAAGCGTTCAAGCAGCGACTGCAGGAACGGCATCAGGACGCCAAGCACGACAATGCCGAGGGTCCATTTCATCCACCGGAGATCGTTCTTGATTCCAGCTATCTCGCCGTGCAATTCAGATCGGACGGACTGTATATCCGTCTGCAGTTCGGACTTGAGGGTTTGCATCTCCCCCCGCAGGTCGGACTTGAGGGTTTGCATCTCCCCCCGCAGTTCAGACTTGAGGGTTTGCATCTCCCCCCGCAGGCCAGACTTGAACGTTTGAATCTCCGCCTGCAGTTCCGTTTTGACCGTCTGCACATCTGTTTTGACTGTCTGCACCTCCGCTCTCACTTCAAGCACAGCGGTCTTAACGGTTTCTACATCGGCTTTTGTCGCCAGATGCTCGTAGGCGCCCTCGATGCGGGCGATCCGTTCACTCTCGGTTGCCATTGTCATTGCCGTCTCAATTCATCTACATGCTTCGG
>DAOUHY010000453.1:0-93516 GCA_034428435.1 Caldilineaceae bacterium
GGACTGTCTGACACGGCCAGAGGACGCGATTGCACGCGCGCGGCGGATCGGGTTGGACAAGCTGGCGATCACGGAACACGACAATCTGGCCGGCGCCCTGAGAGCCAAAGAGCTGGCCCCCGACTTGATTATCGTCGGTGAGGAGGTCATGACGACCCATGGTGAACTGATTGCGTATTTCGTCGAGGAGGAGGTGCCGCGCGGGATGTCGCCTCAGGAGACGGTTCGCCGCCTGCGTGAACAGGGCGCGGTGGTGGCCATTCCCCATCCTCTGGACTCTCTGCGAAATTCGGCGATGGGATTGGAGAGTGTGCTGGAGGTGATCGGCCTGGTAGACGCGCTCGAGGTGCGCAACGCGCGCTGCGTGCGGCCGCAGGACAATCTCGCCGCGTTAAAGCTGGCGCAGGAGCATGGCCTGCTAGTTACAGCGGGCAGCGACGCGCACATTCCGTTTGAATTGGGACACTGCTACATGGAGATGCCGGAGTTTGAGGACGATCCGGAGTCGTTTGTTGACGCGTTACAGCGTGCGAAGCCGATGGGGAAGGAGAGTCCCTTCTGGCCCCATTTTATGAGCACCTATGCGAAATGGCGCAAACGCATCAGGCCAGTCCCGTACGGCGGCGTGCTTCACTCGTACAGGAAAGGGAAAGGCAGTCGCTGAGCGACAGCCAGTCTTTTCGCGATGGAGGAAATGACGATGCGTTTCGGTGTCCGGCCTCTATGCCCTGGTAGGCTCCACATTCCAATTCTTCGGCGCGCGTAAGAAGTCCTCGACCTCTGTGAAGAGTTCTGGCGAGAGCAGATCTCTGAAGAAATACCAGTTGAAGACAGAGAGCTTGTTGTCCTGGAGTGAGGCGCGCAGAATCTCTACGGCATGGCGAAGATTGCGGTGCAGGTGTTCTCTGTGGCCGCCGATCCCCCATCCTAGCGCCGCCAACCCCAGTACGAGTGGATCCCGCCGCGTATTCTGCTGTCCAAGCAGATTCAAAGCTACATGCAGTCCCTGGCGCAGCTCGTCCGAAAAGTCGCTACTGTCTGGGTTGCCCCCTTGTTCTGCGTTGTCGGTGGCCGAGCGGCCGGTGCCGTCCTCGTCGGAAGCTTGGCGGGGCTGGACCGCGTCCAGATAGTAGTGGGCCAGGATCCAGTCACCGACGGATGAGAGAGTCACATCTTCGAGGGGGACCTGTGTGACGCGCCGCCATTCGGTCGCGGCGCCCTGGCGGTCGCCGGAGTAGTAGCCGGACAGGCCGCGCCAGAATCCCTGGGATACGGATGAGCTTTCGCGGTTGAGCGCCCTGTGTGCCAGGCGGCCCTGGCTGTTCAGAACGAGCGGGCGATAGAGCAGGTGCCAGCGGTCGCTATAGGCGTCGGACACTCTGGCAGCCATACCGAAAGCATCGGCAGCTTCTTGCCAGCGCTGCCTTTCCAACTCCACGCAGCTGCGCAGAAAGTGAAGGAGCCCAAACTGGAGTGATACCTGGTTGGTTTCGCTCTCACTGGTCAGCCGCTCTTTGACCTGAATCTGCACGTCTACGTCTTCGACGAGTGAGTCCGACAGGCCCTGTGAACGGAATAGACGCTGCAGCTCGGATAGCAGTGACTGCCTAACTCCGTCGGCTTCGTCGATCTTGTCGTCGTCGATCAGGATGGAGAAGAGTAACCAACGCAAGTCCACGTCGAAGGGAAGATCGTCCGACTCGGAGCGGACAATTCCGGCCGCTTCTTCGCAGCGGCCCTGCCACCAGTAGGCGCGTGCCTGGTTCTCCCGCCACAGTGACTTTGCGTCTTCGCTCAGGATCTCAAAGAGCGCGTCATCGATTGCGGCCATCTCTTCCAGCCGGTTGCGCCTGGCGTAGTAAGACTGCAGACCCAGCACACTCTGATCCAGGATGCGTTGCAGCCTTTCGTCCTGGGCGGTTCGTCGCGCCTGCGGCAGAGCGGCCAGACGCTCGATCAAGAAACCGTACTTAGCCAAGGCCTCGTCGTTGCCCTGTCGTGAAAGGGCCACGGCCTCGGCGTGCAAGGCTTCCCAAGAACCCTTTAGCGCGGCTGCGCTGCCTGATGTGCGCGTGTCGGTAGTCATCGAGATATTCTCGCTATGCGCAATTGGGTACTTTGCGCGAAGTGTTGAGGCGCTGGCAGCGCTCGCCGGCCAAGTGATGCCGGCGATTCTAGCCGCCGATTTCCCGTTTTACGGTATTGAGAAGGGTGTCGGCCCGCAGCTCAGGCAGATTATAGCAGACGCCGCCCATCTGCTCGGCCAGGGCCTGTGCCAGCCCACGATCGAAGGCCATGTGCTCCATGTTGATTACGATGGTGCGGACGTCTTCGCTATCGAAGAGGGAGGCCATTTTCATTGCCTCTTCCTGGGCGGGCATGCCGGTCATGCTTACGTTGCCGGCACCGTCGGTCAGCAGCATCACCAGCGGCCGGAGTTCCGGGTCGCGGCGCTGGGCGTTTTCGACTACTTGCCATGTTGCAAGGAGACCGCTACTGAGAGGCGTTTTGCCCCCCACGGGGAGATCCTTGAGGGCCCTTTCCGCCAGTTCGACGCTATTGGTGGGCGGCAGGACGACGCGAGCCTTGTCGCGCTGGAAGACGACCAGCCCGACCTGGTCCCGGCGTTGATAGGCTTCGACCAAGAGGCTGAAAATGGCGCCTTTTGTGGCTTCCATCCGTTCGCTGGCCGCCATCGACCAGCTGGCGTCCACGACGAAGAGGATGAGATTGCCTGTACGGCGGACGCGGATTTTGCGCTGCAGATCGGACATGCGCAACTGCAAGGCGAGGTCACTCTCCCCACTTGCGTGCCGTTCCTTCTGGTAGGGGGCGGCGTTACGCAGGGTGGCGTCGAAGGCGACGTCTTCGTAGTTTTCGTTGGCTGGGCGCGCTTTGATGTAGCGGCCGCGCTTGCGGTCGGTCCGGCTGTAGGAGCGCTTGCCGGATTTTTCGCGCGTCATTTTGTCGAGAGGCGTATCGAGCTTTCGTGCTTCGAAGACCTCTCCGACGTCGACCGGTTTGCGGGCCCCCTTTTCGTCTCCGGGTGATGAACTCTGTTGGGGAGCTGCGTCCGGCTGTGCTACGCCGCCTTCGCCGCTCTCCGGCGAGGAGTCTAGCTCCTCTGAGTCATCACCCTCTTCACTTTTTTTTCCGTTGTCGCCGCGTCGCCGTCCGCCTCTTCCATCGATTCTTCGTTTTCCTCGGCTTCGGCGCGGGCCTGGCGCATGTTGGCCTCGAGTTGCTCGGGCTGCAGGGCGGTATCCTGGAATGGCTGTTTCTTCATGCGGTGAGGAAGCGCCAGTTCGGCCGACATGAGAATATCCCTGTCGGTGATGGCGTCCCTACCTTCGAATGCGGCTTGGGCTCGGGCTGTATTGAGAATGACGAGGTCGGCTCGGTGCCCGTCGACGCTGAAGCTGCTGGTGAGGGCGGCAATCGTATAGAGATCTTTGTCCGTGTAACCGACGCTGTCATAGCGGCGACGGGCCTTTATGATTCGCTCACCCAGACTTTTTGCTTCGTCGGCAAAGTCTTCGAAGAAGCGGTTTGAATCCTGCTCAAAACGCGTCCGCCGGCGCAAGATTTCTACGCGGGCGCGAGGCTCGTCAATGCCGACGACGTCAACGGCGTGGGCAAAACGGTCCAGCAGTTGGGGGCGCAGGTCGCCTTCTTCAGGGTTCATGGAGCCGACGAGGACAAAGCGGGCAGGATGCTGGACACTAATGCCCTCGCGCTCGACGACGTTGACGCCCATGGCCGCGCTGTCCAGAAGCAGGTCGACAACGTGGTCGTCGAGGAGGTTTACCTCGTCGACGTAGAGGATTCCGCGGTTGGCGGCGGCGAGAATGCCTGGCTCGAAGTGGCGTTCACCTTGACGAATCGCCTTCTCAATGTCCAGCGTGCCGACGACCCGGTCCTCGGTGGCGCTGACGGGAAGATCGATGAACGGCGTGTTTCGCTGACCGACTTTCAGTTCTCCGTTGCGGGCCCCTGCCTCGCAGACATGGCAGAGACCGAGCGTGTCGTCCCGGTAACAGGCAAAGGGGCATCCATCTACCGCTTCGATTGCCGGCAACAGGGCTGCCAAGCCCCTGGCGGCGGTCGACTTGGCCGTGCCGCGTTCGCCCCTGATCAGCACACCGCCGATCAGCGGATGGACAGCATTCAGGATCAGCGCTCTTTTCATGCGCTCTTGGCCGACAATCGCGGTGAATGGATAGATGACTTGCATCGTGGTCCGTTCCTTTCAAGGGTTCAGACGGAAGGCGGGATGTCGCGTTCACAGGAATGAACAGACATCAAGCTTACGACCTGATTTGCCTGTCGCGTTGCGCGGCAGCCTCTGCTTGTATCCAGCCGGTGGGCCGTACCTCCGCCGTGTGGTCTGATCGGGCGGGGTGGAGGTATGTCAGCTTTCAGTCAGGACAATGGCAGGACAGCGCACGCCTCATCCGATTTATTATATAACGAGGACAATTGGCAGGACAAACCAGAGGCCCACGAGGGTGCATCCCAGATTTAGGGCGGGAACAGTCTGGCGGGGAAACAGTGCCAGCGCTGGCTGGCGTTGTTTACCGTCTTTTGGCGAGACACAGTGCAGGCGCCAGGCTTGGCCGTAAGGTGGCGACCGTCAGTTGGGGAGGGTGCGAGGGCAGGCAGATGGCCGGCACCCACGGGGATTCGATGGAGATGGCGGGACGTGGTCTGGCCAGACACCTTCGATTAGGCACCTGTCACCAATGTCGACACCCGGTCGACTTGGGATGTTGTAGGAGAGGGGGCGTTGCGGGGGCGGAGCCCCCGCACAAGGGAGGGCCGAATAGGCCCGACCGCCCAAATGCTAGGAGAGAATAGAGAGGAGTGAGGAGAGAGAACTGCCGTTTCCTGTGGCCCAAATTCGATTGCGAGACGGCGATGGCTGAAAGGTCACTATAGCGAAGACCGGTGGCAGGACAAACCAAATGCCCCGAAACTTTACCTTCAAAGATGCGTAGTAGACAATAAGCGTCCAAAGGTATTTGCGAATGAATGAACAGGAACAAGAGTGGCTGGACCGCGCCAGGGCTGGTGAGCAAGAGGCATTTGGCCGGCTGGTGGAGACGTATCAGAGACCGGTCTTTGCTTTGACCTATCGCATGCTCGGCGATTTATCCGAAGCCGAAGACGCCGCCCAGGAGACATTCCTGCGGGCCTTTTCCCGTCTGGACCAATATGATCCAGGACGCAAGTTCAGCACGTGGCTGTTTTCGATCGCCAACTATCATTGCATTGACAGGTTACGAAAGCGGCGTGTGCAGTTTGTCGGTCTGGACGAGTCGCCGGTCGTGTACAGCCTGGAAAGCGAATCGTCCCGGCCCGAGGCGGAGACTCTCGCAGTTGAACAGGCCGAGGAGATGCAGGCCCTGGTGAATCAGCTGGAGCCGGAATACAGGACGCCGCTGGTATTGCGTTATTGGAATGACTGCAGCTATCAGGAGATCGCTGACGTGATGGACATTTCGGTGGCGGCAGTCAAGAGCCGGCTATTCCGTGCCAGGAAAAAGCTGGCTGAGCTGTACGAGGCGGCTCAACAGCCGCATCGAGTGGAAGGCATGACGAATTCCGGCGGCCTCGCGTTGCAGACAGACGGGCATCGAAAGGGAGAGTCGGATCAGCCGACCGCCCAGTTCGATGCGGCAGGGGGGAAGGGGGAGCCCGAAGAAGTATGGAAGGCGTTGACCATTCCTTTGCACAGGGCCCTCACCAGTGGTGCCGGTCTGTAGGCGTTCAGGAGGTAATGATGTCGAATATGCTGACCAGAGCAGACGTGTCCTCCAGCAGAGCCGGGGACCACAGCGAGTATCTGATGTTGATTTCGCTGGAGTTGGACGGCATGTTGGACTCGGATGAGAAAAAGAGGCTGGACGGACACCTGGAACGATGCAGCGCGTGCCGTGCCCAGTGGCAGCTGTGGCAGGCGCTCGACAACAGGTTGCGAGAGACCCCGATGCCTGTGCCGGCACCCGGCTTTGCCCAATCTGTTGCCCAGCGCCTGGCCCTTCAGGAACGCCGGCGCAACCTGCAGATTGGCGTGATACTGACTGTATTCACCGTTGTAGTCTGGTCCCTAGGCCTAGTCGGGGTCTGCGCTTTAGCCGGGACGCTCATTTATACCAATTTGGAACGATTGACCGAAACGGGTCTATTCCTGAGCGAGGCATGGGCGGTGGCGGGGGTGGTTGGGCAGTCGTTATGGGAGGTCATAGTCGAATTAACTGCGACGTCAACGGCGTTAGGCGTTGCATCCACCTATTTGGTCATCGTCATCGCGGCGCTGGCGGTGTGGTGCGTCATCATCCAACGTACGACGCAGCCGCTCCGGTCCCGGGCCTGGGAGGACTGAAGGAAGTGGGCATTGTGAGGTTCTTTCAGACTCAAGGCTGCAGAACGCATTGCACGTTGTTGGGCTGCTCCAGCCTGAACGATCCGAGTAAGAGTATGCCGGCGGGCGAAGACGGAGAACGAAAAGCGGCGCAGCTGTTTGTGTTGGAGGGAATCGCCGAATGAAGTCGTTGCGCAGAGCCGGATGCTGGACGGCGTTCATGCTCATTTTCGCGCTTGGGGCGATCATATTCCTGTTCACACAGTCCAGGCAAGGGCGAAACGAATTCAGTGGCAGACCTTTGCAGGGCAATGTTGCCGCGTTCGGCGGCGACGTGCACATCAGTGAAGACGAGCACATCGTAGGAAACCTGATGGTCGTCGGGGACGACCTGACTCTGGAAGGGCAGATAGGCGGCAATCTAGTTGTTGTCGGCGGTGACGTTGACTTGAAAGGGCATGCTCAGGTCGGTGGCAATGTGAGTGTGGTCGGCGGCGATGCGGAGGTAGCGGGATCGTCGGTGATCGGCGGCAGTGTTGCTGTTGTCGGCGGCGACGTTGAGCTGGCCGGACACTCACACGTCGGCGGCAACGTCAGAGTTGTCGGTGGAAGGATAGAGCAGGATCCGGACGCGCGCGTGGATGGAGGCATCAGCTGGCGCATTTACACGAATAGCGTGGCGCAACCGAATCTCTATTCGGCGGCGCCGGCGCCGCCCGACGTACCGGACCCGCCCAAGCAGCCCGCCGGACCAGTTGCGCAGGTCGTTGTTGCGGGAGAGTCAGGAGAGGAAGTTCGGGCCCTGTCCGACCGGCGTCGAAGTTCAGTAGAGGAGGCGGCAGAAGCGGCAGAGGAGGCTGCGGAGGAGTGGGCAGAAGCGGTGGAAGATGCGGCAGAAGCCGCGCGCGAGCAGGCGGAGCTGCAACGCGAAGCAGCCGCCACGGCGCGTGCCCATGCGGCCCTTGAACGGACGCCCTGGTTCCTAGTCTTTCTGGGCAAGCTGGTACAGGCCTTCTTGTGGACGCTGCTGATCACCGGTCTTGTCCTTCTGTTTGCCTGGTTACTGCCGAAGCAGGTCAGAGCGATTTCCGCGACCGCGGAGAAGGAGACCGCGCTCAGTTTCGCAACGGGAGCGATCGGAATCCTGGGTTCGGCTGTTCTGGCCGCGATACTAACCATTACCATCTGCTTTGCCTTGCTTGCGTTGCCCCTCCTGGCATTGCTGGCACTGGTGCTGCTCTGCGGCTGGACCGTGACCTGCTACTGGTTGGGACGCCGCCTGGATGAGCTCGTTGCCGGACCGGGAGTGCTTACCTGGAATCCGCTGGTTTCGGTTGGGCTCAGTTCTCTTGTTGTGACCGGCGTTACGGCTTTTTCCTGGGTAATCTTTCCCTGTCTCGGCTTCATAATAGCCCTGCTGATCGGCTCTACCGGTACGGGGGCGGTCGTAGTGCATGTGGCGCGGCGTTCGGGACGTCTTCCAGGGGGCGCATTGGGAGGCAACCTGGGGGGGCCTGCCCCAAGCGGTGAGGCGGCGTCGCCGGGGAGCAGTGATAAAGGTGACGCGACGACAGACATCTCAGAAACTGGCATGCCAGATGAATCTGAGTCAACAGCCGGCGCCACCCAAGCGCCCTCAGAGGCGTCTCCCGAAAGCCGGGAAGTGGAAGGAACAACTGCCACTGGCGGGCAGGAGATTACCGATTCTTTAACCGCAGCTTCAGAAACGGTGGACAAAGCGGACGATCTTACCCGGATTGCGGGCATTGGTCCCACCTATGCTACGAGGCTGCGGGAGGCTGGGATTGCCAGGTTTTCCCAACTGGCTGACCTGGACGCAGAAGAGATCGCGGAGGTCATCGGCTGCCCCGCGTTGCGGGTGGAGCGAGAGCGTCTGAGGGAGCAAGCAAGGGAGCTGGCCGGCCAGGCGTAACGTCTGTGTTCAGGCGCGACTCAGTTTGCGATAGGTGATGCGATGGGGACGGGTAGCCTCTGCACCAAGGCGGCGGCGCCTGTCCTCTTCGTATTCGCTGTAGTTGCCTGGAAACCACAGCACAGTGCTGTCCCCTTCAAAGGCAAGAATGTGCGTGGCGACTCGGTCCAGAAACCAGCGATCGTGAGAGATTACGAGGGCCGTGCCGGCAAAGGTCTCCAGTGCATCTTCCAGTGCACGCAGCGTGTTGACGTCGAGGTCGTTGCTGGGTTCGTCCAGCAGAATGACGTTGGCTCCGCTCTTCAACAGTTTGGCCAAGTGGACACGGTTGCGTTCGCCTCCGGACAGTGAACCGACCATTTTCTGCTGGTCCTGCCCGGTGAAGGTGAAACGGGCTACGTAGGCGCGACTGTTAATCTGGCGGCTTCCCAGCAGCAGCTGCTCATTGCCTGCACTAATCTCTTCCCAGACGGTCCTATTGGCGTCGAGACTGTCGCGACTCTGGTCCACGTAAGCAAGTGAAACGGTCTCGCCTTGCTGTATGCTGCCGCTGTCCGGTGTTTCTTCGCCAGTGAGTAGGCGAAAGAGGGTTGTTTTGCCGGCACCGTTGGCACCGATGATGCCGACGATGGCACCGGGCGGAATGTCGAGCGTCAGGTTCTCGAACAGCAGATTCTCGGCAAAGCTCTTGGTCAGGGCTTCTGTCCTGATCACCACATCCCCCAAGCGAGGGCCGGGCGGGACGTAGATCTCCCGGTCCTCACGAGCTTCCTCAAACTCCTGGCTAAGAAGGTCGTTGTAGGCGTTGACGCGCGACTTGCGCTTCGTCTGCTGGGCTTTGGGTGACATATTCAGCCACTCCAGCTCTCTTTGCAGCGTTTTCTGGCGTGCGCCCTCCTGCTTTTCCTCCTGGGCTATACGCCGTTGTTTCTGTTCCAGCCAGCCGGAGTAGTTGCCCCGCCATGGGATGCCGTGTCCGCGGTCCAGTTCGAGAATCCAACCTGCTACGTTGTCGAGAAAGTAGCGATCGTGTGTAACGGCGATGACGGTGCCTGCGTACTCCTGCAGGTGGCGCTCCAGCCAGGCGACGGATTGGGCGTCGAGATGGTTGGTGGGCTCGTCAAGGAGGAGGATGTCGGGTTTCTTCAGGAGCAGCCTGGTCAGCGCTACACGGCGCAGTTCACCGCCGGAGAGTATGGCCACGGGCGTATCGCCAGGCGGGCAACGCAGCGCGTCCATAGCAAGTTCAACCCGGCTGTCGAGGTCCCAGGCGTCCAGTGCATCCAGTCGATCCTGCACGGCGCCCTGCCGTTCAATCAGCTTGTCCATTTCCTCGGCAGAGAGATCCTCGCCGAAGCGGGCGTTGATGGCGTCAAACTCGGCAAGTGCGTCCACTGCATCCTGCGCGCCCTCCTCTACGATTTGGCGCACAGTTTTGGACGTGTCGAGGACGGGCTCCTGGGGCAGAAAGCCGCGCGTATATCCTTCTGCCAGAATCGTTTCGCCGTCGAATTGGGGCTCCTCACCGGCCATGATGCGGAGAAGGGTGGATTTTCCGGCGCCGTTCAGGCCCAAAACACCGATCTTTGCCCCGAGGAAAAAACCCAGGCTGATATCGCGTAGAACGCGCTGATTGGGTCCGTAGGTTCTGCCAACACCTACCATGGAGTAGATGATCTTGTCGCTCATCGCGGAATTCTTCCCTTAATTGTGTTTGTTCAGCAACCTTTAGACGTTTATGATTGGGCCTTGTAGGCCGCTCACGGTCCATTTGGCTGGCATTGGACGTTATTCTCTCAATATATAGCCCCAAAGGGGGAAGGTGCAACAACAATGACCGACATGACCTTTGTGCATCTGACCGACCTGCATATTCTGCCGGATGAAGAGGAGTTGCTCTATGGGCGGCGGACAACAGACAAGCTGCGCGATGTCATTGGGCTTATACAGAACATGGACGTCAGCCCCGATTTCTTCATTTTGAGCGGGGATCTGGTCAACGACGGAAAGGAAGCCGAATACAGAAGGCTAAACTCAGTGCTAGATGAGTTGCGAGAGTTCGGTGCGCCGCTAATTCTTGGGCTGGGGAATCATGATTGCCGGATTCACTTTCGACGCATCGTGTTGGGAGAGGAGTCTGAGGACGAGGCGAGGCGCTACTACCATAGCAGGATGTTCGGTGGATTGCGAGTGATCATGTTGGACAGCAAGTTGCCAGACGCAGTATATGGCGACCTAGACGAGCCTCAGCTGGCGTGGCTTGCCGAAGAGCTGCGCAAGCCGGCCCCGCTTGGCAACCTAATTGCAGTTCACCACCCACCGGTTTTCAGCACAGTTGAGCCGTTGAGCGAACATTGTCTGAACAACCCAGATGATCTCGCGGAGGCAGTTTCCGGTCACCGCGTTCATGCAATATTGAGCGGGCACATTCACTACGCTCATGTCACGTCTTTTGAAGATACTGTTTCGATCACGACCCCTGCTACCGCGTACATACTTGATCCGGGTTCACAACGGAAGACTCGGCAGCGAGACGGTTGGGGATTCACGCTCGGTTCGCTGCGGGGCGGGCAGCTCTATACTAATCCGATTTCCATGCATGGCCAGCCAGTGCAAAACTGACTGTCCAGAAACCCAAGAAACTTGCTTTCGAAAACGTGAGGGGGCGGGTGTTCAGGGCAGATTGGAGCGTCAGTAGTTGGAAAGCCTCTTGCGGTCATACCGCGGCGATTGTATACTGCCCCGGACCTATCCGGAATAAGTCGATTTTCTCTAGAGAGTCGGAAAGATAACGATCGATGTTGGCGAAGTACGTTCGGCCATTGCTTTCGTCCACGGTAGGCGCTATCGTCCGCTGGCTGCATGGTATCGGTGTGACTCCGAACATGGTTTCCTTTGCCGGCTTTGCGTTGACAATTGGCGCGGCGGCGATTCTGGCGACAGGAAGCCTGCGTATAGGAGGCGGCGTATTGTGGGTGGCGGCAATGTTCGATATGGTCGACGGCGCTTTGGCCCGTCTCGGCCAATCGGAAAGCAAGTTCGGCGCTTTTCTGGACAGCACACTGGATCGCTATTCGGAAAGCATTACGTTTCTGGGGCTGGCTGTATACTACGCCAATGAGGGCAGCTCCCAGACCCACCTTCTTCTGATCTTCCTTACCCTGGTGGGTTCCTGGGCAGTAAGCTATACGCGGGCAAGGGCTGAAGGGCTGGACGTTGAATGTAAAGGAGGGATCCTCCAGAGGCCTGAACGTCTGGTTCTGCTCATTGCCGGACTGATCCTGGGCTTTGTTCTGCCGGTCTTGTGGGTGCTGGCCGTGATGACGAACATAACGGCTGTCCAGCGCATCTACGAAGTTTACATACGTACTTCGCCGTCCCGAAGTAAGCAGCATGCCGGCAATTAGGTGAGGCCACAGCAGTCTCCACAGTTCTGGCGTTCTGAAGCATTCATGCCTCCTCCTCCTTGACTCCCTAGCAAGCGTCTCCATTGGCAGAAAAGCTCAAATCATTATAGACTTTGAGAGTATGACGGTACGGGCATGAGACTGACTTGTGCAGCCGGAAATTTGGCTAACACACCCGTTCTAGCTTATAATACGTTTTCTGTGTCTTCTCCGGGTCCCGGGACAGAGAAGTAAGCGGGAAAGATTTCGTGTTCGAAAGTTTGTCCGATAAGCTGCAAGACGTCTTTGATAACCTGGCCACTCGCGGCAGGCTCTCTGAACGCGATGTCAACGCGGCTCTGCGTGAAGTAAGACTGGCTCTGCTTGAGGCCGACGTCAACTATAAGGTGGTCAGAGAGTTTGTCGGCCGGATCAAGGAGCGGGCGATCGGTGTGGAGGTGATGGATAGCCTTACGCCGGCGCAGCAGGTTGTCAAGATCGTCAACGAAGAGTTGGTCAAGCTTCTGGGTGAACCGGCGCCGCTCAACCTGTCCGGGCCGCCGCCCAACGTGCTCATGCTGGTGGGATTGCAGGGGGCAGGCAAGACGACGATGGCAGCCAAGCTTGCTCTGCGTTTGCGCAAGCAAGGGCAGCGCCCTCTACTGGTCGCGGCAGACATTTACCGGCCGGCGGCGATCGCGCAGCTGGAGACGCTTGGCCGCCAGATCGATATTCCGGTCCACAGCGAGGGAACGGATGTTGCGCCGAGCAGTATCGTCAAGAACGCGCTGCGCCTGGCGAGAGAGAAGGCCTACACCGTTCTTATTCTGGATACGGCGGGCCGACTGCAGATTGACGAGGCGATGATGCAGGAGTTGGAGCAGATTCGCCTGGTGGCGCGACCGACGGATGTACTGCTGGTGGTCGATGCGATGACGGGGCAGGAGGCCGTGACGGTAGCCGAAGGCTTCCATGAACGCGTGCCGGTGACCGGGCTTGTGATGACAAAGATTGATGGTGACGCCAGGGGCGGCGCCGCGCTGAGCATTCGCGAGGTGACGGGCGTCCCGATCAAGTTTCTTGGCACGAGCGAGAAGATGGACGGCCTTGAACCGTTCCATTCGGACCGGTTGGCGGGGCGAATACTGGGTATGGGCGACGTGCTCACGCTAATCGAAAGGGCCTCGGACGGCATCAGCGAAGAGGATGCCCTGGCGATGGAGGAGAGGCTGGCCGGCGGCCAGTTCGACTTTGAAGATTTCCGCGATCAACTACAGAAGCTGCAGCGACTTGGCTCCATCCAGGACATTTTGAAAATGGTTCCGGGCATGGGGCAGATGGCCAAAGAGATCGACGCCCAGGATATCAATTCCGACTTGAAGCAGATCGAAGCAATCATCAACAGCATGACGGTGCAGGAGAGACGCCTGCCCAATTTGCTCAACGCCAGCCGACGTCGACGCATCGCAAGTGGGAGCGGCACAAAGGTCGAAGACGTCAATCAGCTCATCAAACGTTTCCGAGATATGCAGAAGATGATGAAGCAGGCAGGCATGCTGGGAGATCAAGGCAGCAAGAAGAAAAGGCGGCGCAGGCGCAGGCGCCGCGAGCCGGATTCAGAAGGCATTCTGGCCTCGTTGCGTCAGGGTCGCCTTTCGTGAAGGCCAAATGGGCAGATAAACTTCAGAGAAAGTGAACACTGGGCAAGTAACCGGCAAATTCTTTTGAAATGGGATTTGTAGACATAAACTAAGGAGTCGTAATCAGTGGTCCGCATTCGTCTGCGCCGCATGGGCGCCAAAAAGAAGCCGTTTTATCGCATTGTCGTGGCCGACCAGCGCAGCCCGCGCGATGGCCGTTTTATTGAAAACATCGGCACCTACGATCCGATGACCGAACCGCCTACAGTCGACATCAAGAGCGAACGCGCCGGTCACTGGCTAAGTGTCGGGGCCCAGCCCAGTGAAGCTGTGGCCCGGTTGTTGAAAAAGACCGGGATCACCGATGAAGACGGAAAGCTTAAGGCGGTTGAATCAGAAGCTGATGAGGCAGTGGCAGAGGCAGAGCCTGAAGCTGCCTGATAAGGCGAGAACCCGATGAAAGAACTGGTCGAATTCATGGCAAGAGCACTCGTGGAATCTCCGGATGACGTACACGTTTCGGAACGCGTTTACCGGGAAAGGGTAGTTCTGCGCCTACAGGTTGCGCCGGAGGATGCCGGCCGAGTGATCGGCAAGAACGGTAGAGTGGCCAACGCGATGCGGTCAGTCCTGAAAGTAGCGTCGATTCGCCAGTCTCGCGACGTAATACTGAAAATAATGTAACCGCGCCAAAGGGTCATATATTCCTCTCAAGGCAGGTTCCCTGCATCTGCCCGCTTCCACGACCGCAAAACGGTCCGCCTTGTACTTCGGGCCCACAGGAAGGCGGACCTTGGATCGTTTCCTGAAGTGGGCGGGTAGTCTCTTGACAGTGCGGTCTGCGCAGAGACTCCAGAAAAATCTGCTTCGCAGGCTGGCCATCCTTCTATAGGCAGGGGTCTGCTGGCACAAGGACCATCATGATGAAGGCTCGATCAAAGCCAAATCGGCGGCGGGCAAGGAAGGGTGGCCGCTCACGTTCGAACCGCTTTCACCAGCGCTCAATCTTGGTACCTGACGGGCACCTGGCCGTTGGTCGAATCCTGGGCGCGCATGGATTGCGGGGAGAGGTAAAGGTCGAATCCCATACCGACTTTGACGCCCGCTTTGCTGCCGGCGAGCAGGTCCTGATTGGCGAGGCGTTGTTGCTGGCGAAGATCGCGTCGTCGCGGCCGCACAAAGGGATAATCCTAGTCCAGTTTAGTGAGGTCACCGATAGATTTGCGGCCGAGGGACTCCTGAATGAATGGCTGTACATTCCGGAAGCGGCGGCAATGGAGTTGGATGCGGATTCCTACTGGGTCCACGACATAGTGGGCTTGAAGGCACAAACAGAAGCCAAGAGCCAGTTGGGAGAGGTGGTGGACGTTCTCTTCACCGGCGCCAACGAAGTCTACATTATCCGTCCGGAACCGGGGGTCAACCGCGACCGCGACCTATTGATCCCCGCACTGGCGGAGGTGGTACGCGGCGTGGATGTTGGGGCCGGGACAATGACGGTTCGCTTGCAGCCAGGGATGATTGAGGATGGTGAAGCGTAGTTGCCAGCGTGCTGCCGCTGGCATTTGAACATTTTCCCGTAACGATGGACGAGCGTGCTTTTTGGATCGCCTTTAACCGGGTGCCGGGAATCGGACCAGCGCGATTGACGGCCCTATTGGAAAGTTGCGGAGATATCGCGGCAGCCTGGAAGGCGCCGATTCAGACGCTGCAGGCGGCAGGGCTCAACCGGCGCAGCATCGAGAACCTGTTGACTGCCCGGCAGCAGCTGGACCCCGAAGCAGAGTTGGGCAAAGTGATCGGCCGCGGATACGATGTACATTGCTGGGACAGTCGCGGCTATCCGACCAACCTGCGCAAGATTCCGCATCCGCCACCTGTGTTGTACGTGCGCGGCCGGCTCGACGAGCAGGACGAACTGGCCGTGGCAATCGTTGGCACGCGGCAGGTTTCCCCGTACGGGCGGGAGGTGGCACGAGAACTTGGCAGTGAGCTGGCCAGGCACGGTGTTACCGTGGTAAGCGGCCTGGCGCTGGGTGTCGACACTATCGCCCATCAGGCCGCAGTAGAGGCCGGCGGCCGCACTATTGCGGTTCTGGGGAGCGGTGTCGACCAGATCTACCCGGCGCGAAACCGAAGACTTGCACTGCAGATTATTGAACAGGGCGCGTTGGTGAGCGAGTACGCGCTGGGTACGAAGCCTGAAGCCAGCAATTTTCCACCCCGCAACCGGATCATCAGTGGTTTGAGTCTGGCCGTCATCGTTGTGGAAGCCGGAAAGCGCAGCGGTGCATTGATAACGGCCAGTTTTGCGGCTGAACAGGCTCGGGATGTCTTTGCCGTTCCCGGATCGATACTCAGCCCGGGCAGCGACGGTTGCAACCGGTTGATTCAGGACGGCGCGTATCCCATAACATCGGTCAGCGATCTTCTAGAGAATCTGCAACTGGCGAATGCGGTTGCGCATCAGGAGGCACGCGTTACGGTACCGGCGTCGCCGGAGGAAGAGTTGATTCTGAGACATATTTCGAGCGAGCCGCAGCACATGAACGAAATCGTGCGGGCCGCCCCCTTGGAAACGTCTGAGGTCAGTAGTTTGCTGGCCATGATGGAGCTCAAGGGCCTTGTGCGCCAGGTTGGGCTGATGCAGTATGTGCGCGCCAACTAATTCTGCAATGACATGTATGCTGTGATACTGGCCGGCGGCGTTGGCACACGCTTGTGGCCCCGCAGCCGGCAAAGCACGCCCAAGCAGTTTACCGACATCACCGGCAGCGGGCGCACCATGATACAAGCAACGGTCGCCAGGCTTGAGGGGTTGGTCAGCCCGAAGGACACCTATGTCATTACGGGCAGACGCTATGCTGACCTGTGTTCGATGCAGGTTGACGGCCTACCGGAAGCCAATGTCCTGGTAGAGCCGAAAGGACGCAATACGGCGCCGGCGATTGCTCTCGCCTGTGCAAATCTGCGGCGCCGCGATCCGGAGGAGGTGGTTGCAGTCCTTCCCGCCGACCATTTGATTCAGGACAGTGCCGGTTTCCAGAGGGCGTTGCGGCAGGCGGAGCGATGCGCCCGCGAGGGCTTTCTGGTTGTGTTGGGCATCGAGCCGACGAAAGCCCACACGGGCTATGGCTACATCCAGCGAGAAGACAGGCCTTTGCCGCTGGCAGGGGAACTGCCAACTTTCTCAGTAAGCCGCTTCCTGGAAAAGCCCGACCAGAATACGGCAGAGCAGTTCCTGGCGGATGGAGGGTACTATTGGAACGGCGGCATTTTCGTGAGTCGAGTGGAGAGGCTGCTGGGCGAATTTGAGAGGCAAATGCCGGAACTGTATGATGGATTGAATCGCATCACGGATGCGCTTGGCACCAGAGAACAGGAAAGCGTGCTGGCTGAGGTCTGGCCGACCATGCCCGAGACATCGATCGACTATGGGCTCATGGAGGGTGCGAAGAAGGTGGCGGTAGTGCCGATGCAGGTTGGCTGGAACGACTTGGGGAGCTGGGATGCGCTTGAATCAGTTGTTGCCCAGGATGCGGCTGGGAATTACCCTGTGGAAGGGGAGGTTTTGCCGATGAACAGCCGGGGCAACATTATCGCAGCCGACAAGCGGCTGGTAGCACTGATCGACGTCGACGACTTGATCGTGATTGACGCAGGGGACGCACTGTTGATTGGAAAGAAGGAAAGCATACAGCAAGTGAAGCAGGTCGTCGCCGAGTTGCAGGCCGCTGAACGGAACGAGCTTCTCTGACGAACCGTTTGCCGCGGCGAAAGCTACGGGCAGGAAGATGATCGACCGTCACAGGTCACTCATTCACATTCTGATGGCCGGATTGGTCGGGCTGACACTTGGCCTTTTTGTCGGTTGGTGGGTGTGGCCTGTGCAGTGGGTGGAGGCGCCGGGGGCGGCGCCGGCGGTATCGGCACCGGCCCAAACCGCAGAAGGGCCTGCGGTAGGCAGCGAACGGTCCGATTCGAACTATTCGGCGGTTTTGAACTGGGTAAGTCAGGGATTGCTGTACGTAGCGGCGGCGCTCCTGCTGGTAGGAGGCGTCGTGATTGGCTACCAGCTGTTGCGCCAGTCACAAGGCAAGGATCCTCCGGAACAACCTTTTCCACTTCCATTCAACAGAAACCGCTCCAATCAAGCGACTGCCCCACGAGAGGCGCGCGCCCATCCTCCCACCCTTGCGGGTAGACCTGCGAAGCAACGCCAACCCGGTCTTAGCTGGCTGCGCAGAGAAAGCGAAACTGAAAGACAGACAACATCCGAGGAGCCTGTCTTCAGAGAACAATCCATCGCCGTGCCGCGCCCAGACGAACGGACCCGGCCTTCCCCGACTGCGGACGGCGAGTCCTCGCAACGAGTAATCGAGCGCAGTCAAGCAGAGTTCGCTCACACCCAACTGGATGAAGATCCATCATCCGAGGGTACGACCGGCCACTTGGCGGGTGCTTCTGTGGCGCCGCCAGAGCAGGCGGTCGAGGGTGAGCGAGGCCCATACGGTCCGGCGTCTCTTGATGCCCCTGAAAATGCGACGCAGGACATGCAAGAAAGCGAAGACTTAGCGGATTACGAGCGGTTCGCTGAAGGGATAACCCGGGACCTGTCCCCGGTGGAATCGGGCACAGGCAAGGATATTGATGAACTTGGAGGCGGGCTTCCAGCCGCGGCGATGCCGACTGAGCCTGAGATCGAAGGGTACAGAGGGAGCCAAGACAGCGAGGGCCAAGACCTCTGGGAAGAGGATTGGAAAACGATGCCCTCTGGGGCATCCCCAGCCGAGGTCCCGGATGAAGTGGAAGAGGAATCCGTTTCCAGTAGGGAAAGCCATGAGCTTTCTGAGTCTGCTGCAGGCCCCGACGGACCGTATGAGCGGGCGGGAAGGGGGCCGGAGGCATCCCTGATCCAGGGACCGGAGAGTGAATCGGTCACGACAGGGCTAACTCAGCCGGAAGCGGCGCTGTTTGACCGAACGGCAAGACAGCTTGTGGGACAGTTCGAGGCGAATTACGCCTTTGGCATTCAGACCTATGACGAGAGTTTTACAATCAACGGGGCGGACGGTGAATTGCTAGGCGCTTGTGGGGTGGGAATCAACGAGTCCGTGGACCGCACTGCCGCGAATACGGACCAGGTCCGGCTGCTTGACATCTGGCTCTATGACCGGTCAGAGGTACGCAGCGTTAGCCAGCCGCTTGTCTCGCCTGGATTTGACGAATCGGGCCTGGTTAGCTACGCGGAGGGCAATGGCTCGGAGTCGTCCCTTCCCTTGGAGGTCTTTCCCGGCCTGACGTGCACGCTACAGTCGGACCGCATAATATTGGAATGCACAGTTAAGAGCGCTTCATTTCTGGAGGGCGAGCAGGCGCCGATGCCGTTCCGTGGGGTCAGGGTAAGCCTAGCTGTTTACGTTCAAACCTGATTGGAACTGAAGGCGCCGAGAGGCTTGCAGGTCAGACCCCTTCTTCCGGGTCGAACAGGCGGCGGTGTTCGGCGATGGCGTAGCGGTCGGTCATGCCCGCGATGTAATCGCAGACGACGCGGTGGAGGTCTCTGCCTGAGTCAGCAAGGTTTGCCTGGGTTTCAGGGGGCAGTTGCGCCGGCTCCTCGACAAATGCCAGAAAGAGGGCACGGATCGTCCTATCAGCCTTGGCTGCCATGCGGGCTACGCGGTAGTGCCGGTAGAATCGATCGAAGAGAAATCGCTTCAGCTCCTTATTCTCCTCACCAACTTCATCCGAGTAGGCTGCCATATTTGTTCCCTGCGCTCGCAGATCGACGAGACTCTGCACGGTGGCGGCGCGCAGGTTTGCCACCGTAGCCTGGATGGCGTCGCTGACCTCGATTCCCACCAGGCGCCGGATGAAGCGGTAACGGTCCAGCGGTTGAGTGAGATCAATGGAGGCTGCGGATTCGCCAAGAGATTCCAGGACTCGCCTGCTGATTTCCAGTTCCAGAAATGCGCTGGGGTGCAGAATGCCTGCTCGCAAGCCGTCGTCGGAATCACTGGTGTTGTAGGCGATCTCGTCTGCGAGGTTGCTTATTTGACATTCCAAGGTACCCATCTCGTCGGGCTTGTAGTTTCTGGCGTCGACGATGTCATAGTCGGTGTCGTGTTTGACCACCCCCTCACGTACCTCGTAGGTCAAGTTGAGGCCGGGATGATCGGGGTACCGCCGTTCCAACTGAGTGACTATGCGATAGGTCTGCTTCTGGTGATCGTAGCCTCCGTGTCCTTGCATCAGGTCATTCAGCGTTGTTTCGCCGGTATGGCCGAAAGGCGGGTGTCCCAGGTCATGCGCGAGGCAGATGGCCTCGGTGAGATCTTCGTTGCAGGACAGGGCTCGGGCCAGCGTGCGGCCAATTTGGGCTACTTCGATTGTGTGGGTCAGGCGGTTGCGGTAGTGATCGCCCTCGTTGTAAACAAAAACCTGCGTTTTGTATTGCAGGCGGCGAAAGGCGGTGGTGTGGATGATGCGATCACGGTCGCGCTGGTAGGCGGTGCGATAGGCGTGCTCGCCGTCCGGATGGACCCGCCCGCGGCTGTGGCAGCTGGGCATGGCATAGGCGGCCAACTCCCTAACTTCCCTCTGCTCCAACTCTTCCCTGGATACTATCATTTTCGCCTCGGGGGGACTGGGAACCGGGCAGTCTTAGCGTCTCCAAGGCGGCTCGGGAGACCATCATCCTTCGATAGAATTCAGTATACAGTCAGGCGTGCTGATCCTGCTAACAGACCTTGTTCGTACTCCAGTCAGGCTGCCTCAACTTTGTGGTCATGGTCAGACGTGGACGCGACAGGGAGGAGATGTTCTTTCTATCGTTCCTGCGCGTGCTATAATTGCCAGGTGACCAGCCCTCAGGGCAATTCCCAGGAGACTCAATCGTGCTCAGGCGCTTGTTCGGCCGCCAGGAAGAGAAGACGGCCGACGACGTTCGAATTGAAGAAAGCCTGCAGAAGACCAGATCGGGCATCTTCAGTCAAATCGGGTCGATCTTTCAGGAGAACGAGATCAGCGATGAACTGTGGGAGGAGCTGGAAGAGGCGCTGATCGTAGCCGACGTCGGCATGGACACAACGCTGGAACTCGTCGAATCCACGCGCGACCGGGTCCAGCAGGAGGGCGTTAGGCGCAGCGAGGATGCTTATCTAATCCTGAAGCAGGAGATGGTCAAGCTGTTGCAGGCCGACGAGCCGTTGCAGATAGAGGCGCCGCGAATTCTGACTGTGGTGCTGGTCGTGGGCGTGAACGGGTCGGGCAAAACCACGACGATTGGCAAGTTAGCCCTGCGGTACAAGGAGCGAGGCAAGAAGGTGGTCCTTGCCGCGGGTGATACGTTTCGTGCGGCGGCTATCGACCAGCTCCAGATTTGGGGAGAGCGGGCGGGCGTTGAGGTGATTGCGCAGGCTCCGGGATCGGATCCGGCGGCGGTGCTCTTCGACGCAATTCGAGCGAGCCAGGAGAGCCGAAATGCGGACCTGCTCATCACGGACACGGCGGGCAGGTTGCAGAATAAGTTCAATCTGATGCAAGAGTTGGAGAAGATGCGCCGTGTGGCTGCAAAACAGGTCCACCGGGCGCCGCACGAGACTTTGCTGGTTTTGGACGCCTCCACGGGCCAGAACGCGATTCTGCAGGCGAAAGGCTTCAAGGAGGCGTCAGGGGTAACCGGGATCATCTTGACCAAGCTGGACAGTACTGCCAAGGGCGGCGCGGTTCTCAATATCAAGAAGCAGCTGGGGATTCCGGTGCGGTTTGTAGGCACAGGGGAAAGGCTGGAAGACATGGCCGAGTTTGAACCGGTGACATTTGTTGAAGGCCTATTGGGAGAATAGTGGCAAAGGGTGCTTCATTGGGGGCCGACCAGGAGGGTCCTAAATCCTGGGGCCGGCGGCGGCTTGAGGATGCCATCCAACTATATCAAAGGAGATAGGGAAACATGGGCGAATTGACGGACCGACTTCACTTACTCGCGGAGCGGGTCGACACGATACGGGGGCGGCTTTGACCTGCCAGACAAAGTCGAACAGGCAAAGGCATTGGAGGAGGAGTCAATAGCGCCCGACTTTTGGGAGGACCAGAGGGCTGCACAACGGAAGATGCAGGCGTTGAACGCTCTGCAGGAGCAGATCGGCGTTTGGGATAAGCTTAAGCAGCGGACGCAGGACGCACTTGACCTGGCAGAGATCGCTGAAGACGACGCGGAGTTGCTGGCGGAGTTGGACGGCGAGGCCAGTTCTCTGGATGAGGAGCTGGAAAGACGGGAGTTCACGCTGGCTCTCAATGGGAAATATGACTCAGGCGGAGCAATTATCAGCATTCATGCTGGGGCCGGCGGAACCGAGGCGCAGGACTGGGCGGAGATGCTGCAGCGCATGTACTTGCGCTGGGCGGAGAAGAAGGGTTATGCGACCGAGATCACCGACATGACCCAAGGTGAAGAGGCCGGCATCAAGAGCGTCACGATCACTGTCGATGGGTCCTACGCCTACGGTTACCTACAAGCGGAGCGGGGCACACACCGACTCGTGCGGCTCAGCCCCTTTGACGCGGGCAACCGGCGCCATACCTCCTTCGCCAAGCTTGAGGTGATGCCTATCATTGACGAAGACATTGAGATAGAGATCGCGCAGAATGATATTCGGATGGACGTCTTTCTTTCGAGCGGGGCAGGGGGCCAGAGCGTGCAGAAGAACGCGACGGCAGTTCGCCTGCATCATATACCGACCGGCATCGTCGTATCATGCCAGAACGAGCGCAGCCAGACACAGAACCGGGAAATTGCACTAAGGATTCTGCGGGGAAAGCTATACGCCATCGAGCAGGAGAAGATCGCCGCCGAAAAGGCCCGCTTAAAGGGAGAAAATGTTCAGGCCGACTTCGGGAGTCAGATTCGCTCCTATGTCCTACACCCGTATCAGATGGTGAAGGACCTGCGCACGAACGTGGAGACTGCCTCGCCGCAGACGGTCCTTGATGGTGATCTGGACCAGTTTATCGAGGCCTGGTTGAAGGGACAGGTGGGAACGTAGACAGATGGGCTCCAGGGAGGCTTCAATGATTCAACTCGCGCCGGTACGGCAATCGGTCTCGGAACAGCAAGTGGGGAATGTGTCTGCAGCCGTTTGGAACGGTCTGAACGCGGTTGCTCTTTCTGAACGGGTGCGGCCAGGAATGCGGGTGGCCGTGGCCGTTGGGAGCCGGGGCATCTCTCGCTACCGGGAGGTGGTACAGGCGGTAGTGGAATCGTTGCAGGCCTTGGGTGCGGAGCCGTTTCTGGTGCCGGCGATGGGGAGCCACGGCGGGGGTACGGCTGAGGGTCAACATGCCGTCCTGGTTGACTATGAAATGGCTGACCTGGGCGTTCCCATTCACAGCAGCCTGGAGGTGAAGCAGATTGGCGAAGCGGATGGCATGCCAGTCTATTGGGACCGGCACGCGGCCGGGGCGGACGCGGTGATTCCGGTGAACCGAGTCAAGGCACACACTGCATTTCGCGCTGATCACGAGAGCGGACTGTGCAAAATCATGACGATCGGATTGGGGAAGAAGAAGGGTGCGGCGACGCTGCATGCCCACGACGCGGTTACGGCGATCCCAAGGGCAGCGCAGATCGTTTTGAGAGAGATGCCGGTTGTAGCGGGCGTTGCCATTGTTGAGAATGGCCGTCATGACACTGCAGAGATTGCTGTCCTGGCAGGTGAAAGGATTTTCGACGAAGAGCCGGCACTACTGCAAAAGGCGAAGGCGCTGCAGCCGTCCATTCCCTTTGACGACCTTGACCTGTTAATCGTTCAGGAGATGGGCAAGAATATCAGCGGTACCGGAATGGATACCAACATAATTGGGATGTGGCGCAGGAACGGCGGTCCCAGAGAGCCGGATTTTCGCGTTCTGGCGGTCCTGGATCTAACTTCTGGCAGTCACGGCAATGCATCAGGGGTTGGTCTGGCCGACCTCATCCCGGAAAGGTTGCGCGCCAAGATCGACTGGCATGCTACCTATACGAATTGTTTGACTGCCGGCAGCTTCGCGGCTGCAAAACAGCCTGCCGTACTGCCGTCGGATAGGGAGGTCATCGAAACCGGATTGATGGGCAAGGATGTCGAATCGGCGCGCGTGGTATGGATTCAGAATACGCTTGAACTGGAAACATTGTGGCTTTCGCCAGCCTTGTTGGAAGAGGCCGTTGACATTCCGTTCCTGACCCAGGTCGGCATAGCGCAGAGCATTCGGTTCACTGAAGACGGCGCTCTGCTGCCCCCGGTTGCAGAGAAAATAGCCTCTTGAGACCGGTAAGGAGAATCCATGGGCCCGACCGCCACCGCGCTGACGTTCGATTTGTTCGGCACGATCCTGGATCTGGGTGGAAGCCTGAAGCCTGCCATCACTGAACTACTCGCAAGGGAGGTGCCTACCCGGTCGCCAGAGGCGTTCTGGGATCAGTGGCGAACGCGGCAGCGGCTGGAGCAGTACCAGGATACGATAATGATGGTGGGTCACGCAGGATATCTTGAAACAGTACGGCGGGCGCTGCACTACGTATTGCGGTTGAACGAGATGGAGCCAACGGAGGGACGCATTCAGGAGTTGATGGCGGCTTGGCAGGGACTCTCGCCGTTTCCCGAGGTAGTTCCGGCGCTGGAGCGGCTTCGTAAGAGATACCGGCTGGTCGTTCTCTCCAACGGGGATCCCCATTATCTGGATCATCTGGTTGAGAAGCAGGTAGAGTTTCCCTTTGACGAAGTTATTTCTGCAACGGGCAACGGCGCTTTCAAGCCCCATCCCGGCGTATACCGGCGGGCTGCCCACCTGCTCGACTTGGAGGTCCACCAGTGTCTGATGGTCTCGGCGAATGCCTTTGACTGCGTCGGCGCGCGGGCCTGCGGGTTTCAAGCGGTCTATGTGGACCGCTACAAGATGCCGGTCGAAGACTCGCCTTTTCAGCCCGCCCTGACAGTGGAAGACTTCACTCAACTGGCAGATGCACTGCTTTGAGAGCAGGCGCGGGCAAGTTGCCCAACCAGGGGGCAGATCGGGGTTCCCGAGCAGGGACTTCAGGCCAACGATCCGGCCAAAAATTGTACAGAGGCAACCGAATGTGCTAGGATCTCTCGGGTCGGGCTTGCCCGGCACGAGCACTATTGGGAGAGGTCGCATAGTCTGGCCGAGTGCGCGCGTCTCGAAAACGCGTAGGGTTTACGCCCTCGAGGGTTCAAATCCCTCCCTCTCCGCCTCGGTTCCCGGACACAATATGTCCGGGAATTTTCATTGATTGGACAGGTGGGTTCGTCGGAGTTTTTCGTTGACTTTCAGCGGGGCGTCGTGTGCAGTAGCCAAGAAAGGGGATCGCGGGAATGGGGTGGGTCGGGGCAGCGCGGCTGAATCTGAGCGGAGGCTTTTTGGGCCGTCCTGACGGTCTGCCGCACGCAACGGGCCGACCGGTTCGCACTGCTGCCGGGGTCATTGGATTTGCAGGCCTGGCCTGGTTGCTGGCTAATCTGCCGCTGTTCTGGTCGGCGGCGGCGGTTGCCGCCGGCGGCGGGGGCTTGTTGTTGTTGCGTTTCCCGCATCTAGCCTGGCTGGGGCTTGCGCTTGCACTTCCCTTTGCAAGCGCCGTCAAACGGGGACCAGTCAGCCTGGCGGACGTCATGCTGGGGGCTGCCGTGCTGCTGTGGTTTGTGGATGGTGCGCGAAAGGGCCGACTTCGACTCAACACGGGGCTACTGCCGTCTTTGATTGTCGTCTATCTGCTGGCGCTCCTGTTCTCCTTTCCCAATGCGATTGATCTGCAGGAGGCAGTTGAGGGCGTGATCAAATGGCTGCAGATGCTGGTGGCAATTCTCTTGATTCAGGAGGCTCTGACGACGCGGCAGGTGCGCTGGCTGGTATGGGGTCTTCTGGCCGGCGGTGTGCTTCAGGCGATGCTAGGCATCTACCAGTTTGTTTTTCGAATCGGGCCGCCGAACTTTCTCTTGCTGGACCGATTCATGCGAGCGGCAGGAACTTTCGGCCAGCCCAATCCGTTTGCCGGATATCTGGGATTGACTTGGCCTGTGGCGGCTTCCCTCTTTCTGATGAGTTTTAGCTCGATGGTAGGGCGTCCGAGTACCGGGTTGCGCCAGGTTCTTGCGGGCACGGTACTCTATGGCGGGGCAGCAGCTGTGATCGGCGCCGGACTTGGAGCTAGTTGGAGTCGAGGCGGGTGGCTCGGCGCCGCGGCCGGGGTTGGCGTCGTAGTCTTCTTGCAGGGCGGGCCGTTAGTCAAAGGCGCGGCTCTGGCAGGGGCGGGCGCGGTTGTGCTGCTCGGGCCGCTGACGTATCGGTACATTCCCAGCTCCTTGACCGACCGACTTGCCGATTTGCCCGCTTATCTGGGGACAGGAATGTGGGAGGTTGTTCAACAACAGGTGACCGACAGCAATTTTTCGGTCATCGAACGCCTAGCCCATTGGATCGCAGCGCTGCGCATGTGGGAGACGTCGCCCTGGCTCGGCGTGGGGCCGGGAAACTATGCCGCAGTCTACCCGCAGGTACGGCTAGACCGGTGGGAAGACCCATTGGGGCATGCCCACAATACATATTTGAATGTGTTGGCCGAGAACGGCCTGGTAGGGATTATTGCCTATCTTGCGCTTTGGACCGGCGTTGTCGTATGGCTCGTCTGCATGCGCGGGCGCGTTTTGCGGAGAGGTCGAAAGCAGGTTGACGGCCATTTTCGTTCACAGTCACTCGGCTTCGCGCCGATGCCTTCGTTGGCGTGGACCGCGGCAGTTCTATCGGGTGTCCTGGGCGTGATCGTCCATCTTTCGGTACATCACGTTTTCGACAATCTCTACGTTCAGGGTATTTATTTGCATGTCGCGCTCTGGCTAGGCGCCGCAGTGGCGCTCATGCGCGGCGAGGCGGCTGACGGCGCTGCTACCTGAGTCAACGAGCGCCCAGGTTGCGGTAGGCGGGCCGCAGAACGCCGATGGATTCTTGTTGGAGCCTGGAGAAGCGACCTAGGCGAGAGCCGGCTGCCACTGCGCGACAATGCATTGGAGCTCCAAATTGAGCCGGGTTAGACCTCTGACGATGGGTATCAGCAGACGGAAAGAGACGCTCAGGTTCGTTAAATTCGCTGTCGTCGGCGCGCTGGGCGCGCTGACCGATTTTTCGATACTGATCTTTCTGGTCGAAGTTGCGGGCGTCGTTCCAGTAGTGGCCAGCGGTTTCGGTTTCAGCGCGGCCGTGCTCCAGAACTTTCTGCTGAATCGGTGGTGGACTTTCCCCGAGAGTCGGATACAGAGTAAGCGGCGCCAGATACTGAAGTTTGCCCTCGTCAGCGTCGTCGGATTGGGGATTAACCTTGTCATTTTTGAATACATAGATCAGTCCCTGCGCAACTTCTGGATCGACATACTTTCCAGCTCGGAAATGGGATTTCGGGCGAGCTATATCTTTGCCAAGCTTTTCTCAATTGGGGTTGTCCTCTTCTGGAACTTCGCCGCCAACCGTCTGTGGACCTTTAAAGAGCTGTGAAGCTTGTCATCGATTACACGCCAGCAGTGCGCCAGACGGCGGGCATCGGCCGTATCGTTCGGGGGCAGATCAGTGAACTGGTGCAGAAGAATCCCGGCTACGACATCCGGCTATTTGTTGCCGGGAAGGCGACCCCCGAACAGCGCGCTGCCGCCCCTCTACCTCTACACACTTTTCCCAGATTTTCGGAGCGCAACCTGACGCGGATATGGCACCGCCTGAATGTTCCGGCACCACGCTTGGAGTGGCTGACCGGTGGTGATGTGGATCTCTTCCATGCTACTGACTTTGTAATGGCGCCGGTGAGCGCAAATAGGAAGCTGCTGACTGTGCATGACTTGGCATTCCTGCGCTATCCGCAGGCGGCCATGCCGTCGCTGCATCACTATCTGAACGTGGTAGTGCCCCGCAGCATCGGACGTGCAGACCATCTCATTGCCGACAGTCAAAACACTGCCTTGGACCTGGAGTCGACCTGGCCGCGACTCGAAGGCAGGATCAGCGTAGTCCAAGGCGCGGTCGACCTATGCGCGTTTCATAGAGTGTCAGATGTGGGGGCGTTAGATGCTGCGCACCAGAAGTACGCTATAGGGGAAAGGCCGTACATCTTTGCCCTGAGCACTCTTGAGCCGCGGAAAAACTATCCTAGGTTGATCCGGGCATATCACGCCGCCCGCCGAGATTCGGGTCTGCCTCACAGGTTAATCATCGGCGGGAAAAAAGGCTGGCTCTTTGACGATATCTTCGCCACTGTGCGGGAGTTGGGCATAGAAGAAGATGTACACTTTCCCGGATTCGTAGATGACGCCGACTTGCCGGTCCTCTATTCGGGAGCAGAGTTTTTTGCCTATCCTTCACTATACGAAGGGTTCGGGCTTCCTATCATCGAGGCGCTGGCTTGCGGGACACCGGTGCTTACTTCGGACAACTCCTGTTTGCCTGAGGCTGGCGGAGAGGGGGCACTTTACGTTGACGCCGAGTCTGTCGAGAGTATCGCGGAGGGTATTGTACGCCTGGCTACGCAGCCCGAATTGCGCGCCGGGTTGGCAGCCGCCGGAGAGGTCCATGCCCGTTCTTTTACCTGGAGTCGGAGTCTGGACCAGCTTCTCGAAGCCTATGAACGGGCGCTGGCCTGAGAATATGGTACAATTCACTGCACTCAGCCGCCAGGACCCACGTATGGATGCCAAGAGTAAAACAGTCGCCGACTCGATGACACGAATCAGCCAGATAATGAATCCTGAGCACGCAAACGTGCTCGGGAACGTGCATGGCGGCGTGCTCTTGAAGTTGTGCGACGAATGCGGCGGGATCACGGCCGCGCGTCACGCCAGGCGCGTTGCGGTGACTGTCGCGGTTGACAGCATGGCCTTCCATGAGCCGGTGCAGGTCGGCCAACTGCTGAGGCTGCGGGGGAGGATTACGTACGTGGGCCGCAGTTCCATGGAGGTCGAGGTCATCGTCCAGGCGGAGGACCTGCTGACCGGCGAGATTTCACATACCAACAGTGCCTACTACATTTTCGTAGCCTTGGACGAGAGAGGTTTGCCTACCGAGGTGCCGCGGCTTGAAATAACGAACGAAGCGGAACGACGGCGTTTTGAGGAGGGCGAAGAACGGCAGCGTCAGAGGCTCAAACGGGCCGGGAAGAAACTGGAGTGAGCGGGGCAAAGACGGCCTCAATCCGCGGATGCAACCCTTTCGACGCTTTGTAAACCAGTCCTCGAAGCCCTGGCACAGATGGCTTCTGCCCGCCGGGGCGCTGTTTACGTTGACAGGCTACTTCCGATCGTGGATCGATCACAAGGCGGCAGGACTGGCGGTCCTAGGACTGGATTTGGGTGAACTGGTGAAGTTCCTGTACCCGGTGCAACAGGGCGAGATTCGCCTCTGGCGCGAAGGATTTTACCTGCCGTTGGTGGCGGTGAGTATCAGCCTGAGTCTGAACGCTTTTCGGCGGAGTTCGATTGCCGCGGCCAGTGCGGGCGGGGAGGGCCCGGGGACGGAGTTGGGAGGCGATAGGCCACTGTACTCCTGGCCTGTTCGCATCGCATACCTTCTGGTCGCAATTGTAGCCGCCCTCAACATGTTGCCCCCCGCGTGGACTCCACAGCAACTACTCATGCCTGAGTTTCGTTTGCAGGTGGCTGCAATGCTACTTTGCCTGGCACTGGTCGCGTTTAGTCCCTTGGCCGCGCTTTTTCAGTCGCCTCGAACGCTGATAGGGGCTCTGGGCGAATCTGCTGGGATCGCCGGCCGCCGCGGTTGCCTTTGGCGGGCCGCCGGGGCGATTGCCATTGTACGCGGCCTGGTCCTGGTTGTTCTGGCCGGGACCGCGGTCTATTTTCCCGTGGCCCAGTTTCGCCAGATCCTTCCCACCCTGGCCGACCTATACGGGAGTACCCCTGAAATTGGTTGGGGACCTGCCATCATGATCGCTGGCCTGGCTGGTTTACTGTTTCATAGTCTTAGCGACCTTGCTTACCTGCTTAGAGAATGACTACAGAGAATCGAACGAGCGTCCGCGCATTTGAGCTTCCTTTCCAGACTGTCTGGGTTCGCCGCAAGGACATGATTGACTTGCGGATTGCGAGAAGGGCTCCGGAAACGGACAACTGGACTAACGCCGATCTTGTGGCCCACATCAGTGCTTACCGGCTGGTCGGCGTGAGCATTCAAGACCACAAGAGGCTGGGTCTTGGCCGCTGGCTACGCGCAGCTTGTGATGAAGTCTCTTTAAGGACCGATGAACCGTTGCCATCGGGAATGGTGCGCTACGATGAAGCAGGGCAGATTGCTTATTTTTCGATCTGGCCCCAGCTATCCGAGGATGCCGATGCCCATCACTACGAGCGCAGGGGCAAGATATATCTGATGCAAGACGGTGGAATCGCGCGGATCCGGTTTCCTGTGCTCAACAAGCGGGGCAGAGCCGGCGTACTCGGTGCGGCCGCGGCATTGCTGGCGACAAGGTGAACGTTGCAGAGATTTAAAAGCCTTTCAATTGGATGCTTGTAGATCCGTCGTAACTGCTGAGCCATGTTCAGTGTGTGCACTGTGTGCGGCCCGTTTGGGCCGAATGTACCGTCAGTATTTCTGTAGGGATCTCGCCATGGTCATAGCGGTGAACGTTGGGTAATATGGGAGTTGCCTCGCCTGTCTTGCCTGCGCTGGCACATACTCGGAATGTGCCAAGGCGCGGGGTGGGGGGAAGCCCGGTCGCAGCGGGTCGTCAAGGTCATATTGCCACTCACTTGATGCGGCGGGGGGTTTAGGAGAGGGGGCCTTGCGGGGGCGGAGCCCCCGCACAAGGGAGGGCCGAATAGGCCCGACCGCCCAAAAACGACGAGAGAAGGGAGAGGAGTTGGGAGAGAGGAAACTTCGCTCGCGTCCTCCGGCGTCGCGCACTGAATTGGGCTTAGTAGTTGCGTTCTACCAAGGATTTCAGTTGAACGGTTAGTCGCCGACCAGTACCAACTCTTACTTATATTCGGAGTTCTCTTGATGACAGAACCTATTCGCTTCGGAGTTATCGGGGGCAGCGGCGTTTACCGGATGGAGACCCTGTCCGACGTGGAAGAGATCGAACTGGACACGCCATTCGGGAAGCCGTCGGACGCCTACGTGGTGGGGATACTGCACGGACAGCGGGTCGCGTTTCTTGCCCGGCACGGACGTGGGCACCGTATAAGCCCAACGCGGTTGAATCAGCGCGCCAACATCTACGGCTTCAAGATGCTGGGCGTCGAGTACCTGATTGCGGTCAGCGCTTGCGGCAGCCTGCAGGAGAGGCTGCGGCCAGGCGATATTGTCATTCCGGACCAGATATTCGATCGCACGAGATTGAGGGGGCTCAGTTTCTTCGATGACCCGGAGGTGGGAACTGACGGGCTGGTCGTCCATGTGAGTGTCGCTCACCCCTTCTGTGACTACCTCAGCGATATTTGCTTCCGGGCGGTAGAGCAGACCGGTACCACGGCTCACCTCGGCGGCAACTTTGTGACGATTGAGGGCCCGCGTTTCAGCACGAAGGTCGAGAGTATCGCCTTTCGCCAACTGGGCATGGACATTATCGGTATGACGACGACGCCGGAGGCGTTCCTGGCCAGAGAAGCTGAGATGAGCTATGCCTGTATGGCGCATGTGACGGACTATGATGTTTGGCACGAGACGGAAGAGGCGGTGACTGTCGAAGCCGTGATCAGGATGCTGATGCACAATGCGGAGGTAGCTGTCGCGGCGGTTGCCAACGCCATCGAACTGCTGGCCGAGAGCGGTCCTTCGCCATTTGCCAATGCACTCCAGGACGCGTTGATTACCGACAGGAAGGCCGTTCCGCGGGAGGTCGTCGACCGCCTGAAGTTGATCGTCGGCAAGTATTTCGATCGATAAGGAAGGACATATTGCGGCTATGGCCACGGTTGCCGAAACAGTTGCCCACTCTCTTCATGACGCCGGCGTGCGCCTTGCCTTCGGTATGCCAGGCGGCGAGGTCGTATCTTTTATGGAGGCCTTGCGGGGGGTCGGCATCGGCTTTGAGCTGATGCATCATGAGCAGAGCGCGGTGTTTGCCGCCGACGCCTACGCGCGGGCGACCGGCAAGCCGGGATGTGCACTCACTACTTTAGGCCCGGGCGCGCTCAATGCTGTGCCAGGTATTGGGCATGCATGGTTGGACCGGGCTCCGGTCGTGTTGATTACGGCGCAGAAGCCTGACTCGGTGCTGCCGGATTACACGCATCAGGTGGTCGACTTGCAGGCCGTCTTTGGGCCGATCGTGAAGCGGACGCTCAAGGTGACACCGCAGAACGCTGCTTCCGAAGTGCCGCCGACGGTTGCGTTGACGATGCAAGGGCGGCCGGGTCCTGTGCATTTGCAAATAAGCAATGAAGAGGCGGAGCTTTCGATTGAAGGAGCGAGCGTGCAGACGGCGCGCCAGATGTCGTTAGGCGAGGGCGAGTCGAAAGGGAACGGCGGCCGGCCCGACGGGGACCAGCTTGCTCGAGCGAGAGAGATCGTTACGAAGGCATCACGTCCCGTCATTCTGGCCGGGCTGGGTTTGGAGCCGGATGCCCCGTACGATGCGCTGAGAGCGCTGGCGGAGGCGGCCAACGCGCCGGTAATCGTGTCTCCGAAGGGAAAGGGCGCCCTGCCGGACGATCACCCGCTGAGCGCAGGTGTCATCGGATTGACCCGCACCGATCCCGTGTACGAAATCCTGGAGGAAGCGGACTGTGTCGTTGCGGTCGGATTCGACGTAGTCGAACTGGTGAAGGAGTTTTCTCTGCCGAGTTCGGGCGCAATCGGGTCCACGGAGGGGACTGAAACTGTACCGCTTGTCTGGATAGCAAACTGGGCCAACTACGACCCAGTTCTGCCGGCGACCGTCGAGCTGGTGGGTCCGATGGCGGGGGCGCTGATGCATCTTGCCGACAGCGAGTTTGGCACGGACGCGCAGTGGGGCGAATCCAAGGTGCGTGCGTTTCGCGCAGAGCTGGCTGCTGTGCCTTTGCCCACTCCCCAGCCAGGCCATCTTTTGCCTCAGCAGCTGTTGGAGAGTATGCGCCGTCATCTGCCTGCTGACGCGTTGCTGGCTGTGGACGTGGGCAGTCACAAGATATTCGGAAGTTTGGAATGGCCAACCTTGTCCCCGAACTGCTTTGCGCTTTCGAATGGTCTGTCCTGCATGGGATTTGGGCTGCCGGCAGCCATCGGCACCGCGCTGGCCAAGCCAGACGAACCGGCTGCCTGCCTTATCGGAGATGGCGGGATGCTGATGTGTTTGGGAGAACTGGCGGTCCTGGCGCGACTGGATCTGCCGGTGATTGTCGTTGTGGCCGTTGACAACGCAATTGATCTGATTCGGTCGCACCAGATCAGGCAGGGCAAGAAGCCTTTTGGTACCGAGTTTCCTGCCCCGGACTTCTGCAAGATTGCCTCAGGATACGGCATTGCTGCAGAACGAGTTACGACACCTGAAGGCTGCGATGAGGCGCTTGCCCAAGCGGCCGCCGCCAGGGCGCCCTTCCTGATCGAAGCCATCATTGATCCCATCGGTTATCCAACCACGCCTCGGTAGCCACTTCTTTCCACATCAGAAGGTTACAACTTCTCGCTGCTGGATCCTGGCATCGTCCAGTTGCATGCCGATGCCAGGAGCAGTCGGTACGCTGACGTTACCGTTGACCGGCTTTAATGGGTTTTTGAGGAAGAACTGGTGGACTTCGTTCCACTTGATCAGATATTCCAGCATTGGCGTGGTCGGCTCGGGCCAGGCGGCGATGACGTGGATACTGGCTGGGGTCGAGTGGCCATGGGGAATGACCGGGACGTCGTAGGTGGATGCCAGGGCCAGGATCTTCTGTGTCTCGGAAATACCACCGCACCAGTAGATATCGGGCTGGTAGACGTCGCAGGCTCCAGCGTCCATCAGTTGTTTCAATCCCCAGCGTGTGTACTCATGTTCGCCGCCGCTGATAGGGATGTTTACCTCACGGCGAATCTGGGCGTACTGTTCGATCTTGTCGGGCAGAACCGGCTCTTCCAGCCAGCGGGGGGCATATTCTTCCAGCCTGCGGGCCATCTGCACGGCGTACGGGACATCCCAGCTCATCCAGCAATCCAGCATAATGTCCACGTCCGGGCCGACGCTCTCGCGCAGCGTACGGGCAAGGCGAAGGTTTCGCTCCATCCCCATTTTGCCGTCGGTCGGTCCGTCGCGGAAGAACCACTTTGTGGCTCGGAAACCTTCGGCCACGAACTGCCTGGCGCGCTCCTGGACAAGCTCCGGGTCCAAGGAATAGCCCAAGGCGCTGGCATAGGCCGGTACTTCTGTCCTGGTGGGTCCGCCGAGGAGTTGGCAGACCGGCGCGTTGAACCAGTTACCTTTCAGGTCCCATAGTGCGCAGTCGACGGAACTTATGGCCATCATCTCAGTCCCTTTGCGCCCGTGCACCTTGGCCCGGTACATCCTGTCCCACAGGCGTTCGGAGGCGAGTGGGTCGTGACCTATCAGGAGGGGAGCCAGCTGGGTCTGGATTACGAAGGCCTGGTCGAAAGGAAGGGGACCGCCGCGGCCGGACACGCCTTCATCGGTCGCGATTTCGACGAAGTAGGCGGTGATGTCATAGCGGCCTTCGCCTGTCGCCAGCATTTCGTTCGGGCCCTCGGCCTTGTGTTCAGGGTAGATGTCGAGAGGCCGCAGCAGCCGCTCCTCCCAGAACTCTCCCTCGGATTCCAATATGCCCTGCAGACGAACTACCGTTACGTCGGTGATTTTCATGGTTGTTTCGCTCGCTAGTAAATTGAATGGCTACCTAACTGTAGTATACTGATCCGAGGGGTTCGGGCAATAAACTTGGGCTTTCGTTAGGCCTGACTGCGTTGTCGAAGCAAGTGGACAGTGCAGTAAGGTCGACTGTCCTGTAACTGCTTTCTTGTTCGCGAATCTCCAGGGGGGGTTAGTCGACAGTCGTCTGCTACGTGGTCGACTACAGGGATCCATCCGTAAGAATTGATATCAATTTGGTGGGGCTGATTGATGAACAAGCATTGGCGCGGCATCTTTGCGATTGTCGTTACTCCGTTTACTGACGACCTTCTACTAGATGAAGAAGCGCTTCGGCGTCAGGTGGCGTTTTGCATCGAGGCGGGCGCGGCGGGGCTCGTCGGTCCGGCGAACGCGGGCGAATTTGCGACGATGTCGGACGAAGAACGTCAGCGTTGGATCCGGGTTGTCGTCCAGGAGGCGGGCGGGCGGGTACCGGTTGTTGCTGCAACTACACACGGTCACAGAGTTCCGGCTGTAGCTCTGAGCCAGTTCGCCCAGGATGTGGGCGCCGACGGTATCATGGCGATGCCGCCTCATATCCTGCATCCGGACGCGGACGGTTGCTATGAATACTACCGGGCTCTAGACGACGCCCTGCGCATCCCGATCTGCATTCAGAACTTTATGGGGCCGATCGGGACACCCATGTCCTCGGCGTTGCTGGCGCGCATGTGCCGAGAATTGGAGTGGGTACAGTATCTCAAGGAGGAGACGCTGCCGGAGCCGCGTGCCATTTCGCGTACGCTGGCTGCGGCCGGAGATGCCTGCCGAGGCGTTTTTGGTGGGCAGGGCGGGATCTACATGATTGACGAGTGGCGGAGGGGGGCATGCGGTAACATGCCGGCGAGCCAGTCGGTCGATCTGCACACGAAGATCTGGGCCTTATTGGAGGAGAATGACGAATCCGGCGCTCGCGATCTTTTCAACCGTCTGTTGCCTCTGCTTAACTTTGAGCGCATGCATGGGGTGGCAGTTTACAAACAGGTCTTCTTGCGACGCGGTATCTTCTCGTCGGCCGCCAGCCGCATTCCCGGCGCGTACTTAGACAGTCAGGATTTGCAGGAATTCGAGGCCATTTGGGAGGATGTGGCGCCGCTTTTGCTGTCATGACTGAGATATGAGGATGAAACCTCTTGGGGCCAAGTAGCAAGGCCTCGAAGTCGTTCACAGTTTCGCTGTTTGCGTCAAGAGAAGACAAGAGCCGCGGTCTCCCTTTTCCACATACGACGGTCCATGAACACCTCTGTAACTGCTGTTGAGCTCTTTCCTATCCGCATACCCCGGGACGAGCCATACCTGGGGCCGTTGGAGGAGGAGAACAGGCCAAACCCTAAGGGTTATATCGTGCGCCCGGGCAACCGCACTGTTTACCCTGTATTTGACCAGACGCTGCTGGTCAAAGTTGTGGCGAGTGACGGAACAGTGGGATGGGGCGAGTGTTTTGGCGTGGTGGCGCCGCAGATAGCGCAGACAGTTCTACAAGAGCTGCTGATCCCTTTTGTGATTGGGTGCAGCCCGCACGATGTTGAACGCATCTACGAAGACCTTTACGACCTGCAGCGAGTCCGAGGCCATTTTGGCGGTTACGCGCTGGATGCGATCGCCGGACTGGACATGGCCCTCTGGGATATGCGGGGTAAATTGCTGAATCAGCCGGTGTGGCAACTGTTGGGAGGACTGCGACACGAGAGGCTGGCGGTCTACGTTTCGGGACTACCGGGCGGGACGAAGGAAGAACGGGCTGCGCTGGGTAAGCGGTGGATAGACCGCGGTTTTTCGGCGCTGAAGTTTGCAGCGGTTGTGGCCGACGAAGGCGAAGTCGCAGAGATCAAGGCCATCCGAAGCGATGTCGGGCCGACGCCTAAGATACTCGCCGATCTGCACTGGCGTTACACAGCGCTGGAGGCGGTCCAGTTGATCGAACGGCTAAGTGAATTCGACCTGTTTCTGGCCGAGGCACCAGTGGCGCCGGAGGACCTAGCAGGCCAGGCGCAGGTGGCGCGTTCGGTCAAGACGCGAATCGGTTTGGGAGAGGAGTGGCGAACCGTCCACGAATACCTGCCGCGGTTGCAGGCCCGTTGCATGGACGTCATTCAGCCGGAGATGGCCCATACGGGAATAACCGGGTTCCGGCGCATTTGCGAACTGGCGCAGGCGTTCCACTGCCAGGTGATGCCGCACGCGACGATCAATATCGGCATCGCCCAAGCGGCGAGTCTACACGTGGCAGCTACCCTTGCCAACTTTGCCATGCATGAGTACCAGCATACCATTTTTGACCGAAACAAGCAGTACATACGCAGCACGATGGACTGCCGGGACGGATACTTTTCGCTTCCGGAGGGGACCGGCCTTGGCGCCGAGCCAACCGAAGAGGTTCTGAGTTTTGTCAATAACGAAGACTGAATCCAGGAGGAGCAGCGGGTATGGGTAAGAGAGAGTTCGCCGTTGTCGATACGCACTGTCATATCGGGCTGCATAAATATGAACCGGTCGAGGTCCTGCTATTTCACATGGCGCGCGCCGGGGTTGATCAGGCTGTATTGATCCAGTACATGGGCAACAGCGACAACCGGTACATAGTTGAGGTGATGGAGGCGAATCCGGGCCGTCTTGCAGCGGCAATGATCGTTGACGACGATGACGACGGCACCGCCATCCGGGGTTGGGCCGAACAGGGCATCGCCGGGATTCGCCTGCTGGCTGACTTTCGAGGCCGAGGCGGGGATCCACTGGCACACTGGCGCGTGGCCGACGAGCTAGGGCTGGTCGTGAGCGTCTTCAGCAGGCCGGACATTCTGCAGAGCGCCGAGTTCAATGAGGTGCTGCGTCTCTTCCCGAGCCTTTCGATGGTCATTGAGCATCTGGGGGGAGTGAAGCCAGGCGTGGACCTGGATGAGTTCGCGGCGATCACGGCACTGGCCCGCCACGAGAACCTGACCATTAAGCTGCCCGGTTTTGGTGAATTCTGCGACCTGCCCTGTCCTTTTGAGAACGTTCCCCCTCTTGCAGAGTTGACTTTGGAGGCTTTTGGCGCGCGTCGCATTATGTGGGGCAGTGACTGGCCGCCGGTCAGCAGCCGCGAAGGCTTCGACAACTCTCTGACTTTTCCATTACGCTATCTGGCGACGTTGAGCGCGGACGAGCGCGCCTGGATATTCGGCAAGACGGCCAGACAGGTCTGGAACCTGGATAGCTGAAACAGTATTTGCGCAAGTGCCTGCGCCGCATTCAGAAACGTCTCCGGGCCCAATCGATAGATTGTGGCCTTAACCCCAGGAATGACCTGATGCCCAAAGTGATATTCTTTACGAATCTGGTGAGCGAGTTAGCCCAGCAGGTTATTGCCCCTGCCCCCCAGGAGTGGGAGGTATCGGTCCTACCACACGATCTACCGGTGCTTGAGAAAGCCAACCAGGCATCAGACGCCGACTTCCTGATACTTTTTCCCAGCAATCTCGAAGAGGAAGTGCTGCGGTCGGCGCATGTGCTGAAGCTTGTTCAGCTTGTCAGCGCGGGTTTCGATCGCATGCCGTTAGCCCTGTTGAAAGAGCTGGAGATTCCGCTTGCCAACAACGGAGGCACGAATTCGATCGACGTGGCCGAGCACACTTTTGCCCTGATTCTCAGCGTCTACCGGCGTCTGACCGAAATGGACCGCAGTGTGCGGCACGATGGTTGGAACGACATTGACAGCGGGATGACAACCTTCACAATGCACGGAAAGACGGTTGGCATAGTCGGTCTCGGCCATATCGGCAGAGAGGTAGCCAAACGACTGGTCCCGTTTGAGGCGCAGGTTCTTTACTTTGACCCGGTTCCTGCGGACGCCGAAGTGGAGCGCAATCTGCAGGTGGAGCGGGTCTCGTTGCATGAACTGCTGGATCGTTCCGATATTGTCTCTTTGCATGTGCCGTTGAACGACCAGACTCGTCATCTAATCGGCCAGGCGGAGTTGGAGCGCATGAAGTCGAGCGCCATTCTTGTAAACACGTGCCGCGGCCCGGTCGTGGACGAAGAGGCCCTTATCGAAGCATTGCGCAGTGGGTGCATCCGCGCTGCAGGGCTGGACGTGCTAAGAGACGAGCCGACCGACCCGGGCAACCCGATTCTGCAACTGGACAACGTAATCTTCTCTCCACACATCGCCGGGGTCACCTACGATACCTGGCAGCGCCGTGGGCGGTTCATCTTCGACAACTTGCAGCGAGTCTGGGCAGGGGAGGAGCCGCTTTCCAAGGTCGGTCATTAGAAGTTTTTGACGTTTGTCTGACCTGAGACTTGCAGGCCAATTATGTTGTCAATCCACGAGGGCGCCCACAAGGGGTGCCCCAACGGTAAGATGGCTGATTGGAAGGAAAAGTCATCGGCCCTGTGTCTTGCCTGGAATCCGTCAGAGCTGGTGGACGCCCCCTGTCGCGGCCAGCGCAGCTGTCAGAACTAAACTCCATCTCCTTTGCCGTTCGGTGGAGCGGCTGCTATACTCCCACAGATGTACACTCTACGGCCTGCTTCGTGAGGCCGCTTATTTTCAGGTCTTCTCTGACGGGTTGAAGCGACATATCCAGCCAGTCGGAAACCTGGACGGTCGATGTCAGAAGGGCAGCTGCTAGTCTTCGACCGCAATTCGACGGGGCGGATCGGTCGTCGTGGGATCGACTTAGGAGAATTCATGTCAGACATCGCCATAGTACAGGACCTTGCTCAGCGGCTGCGGGAAAACGTTGCCCAGGTCATTGTTGGCAAGGACGAGATCGTAGATCAACTGTTGGTGGCTCTCTTCTGCGAAGGTCACGTTCTGCTTGAAGATGTACCGGGGATCGGCAAAACGATGCTGGCTAAAACGCTGGCAGCGTCTCTGGGCATCAGCTTTCAGCGCATCCAGTTCACGCCCGACCTGCTTCCATCGGACATTGTGGGCGTCAGTGTTTACAACCGCAAGACGGATGACTTTGAATACCGTCCCGGCCCCGTTTTGGCGGGCATCGTTCTCGCCGACGAGATAAACCGGGCCGGCCCACGTACGCAGAGCGCCCTGTTGGAGGCAATGGAAGAGCGGCACGTTACGGTCGACGGCGTCAGCCACGCGCTGCCTTACCCGTTCTTTCTGATGGCGACGCAGAATCCGGTTGAGCTGGCGGGCACATTTCCTCTGCCAGAGGCCCAGATGGACCGCTTTCTGATTCAGCTGGCGCTGGGCTATCCTGAACGAGAAGAGGAGCGCCTGATTCTGCACCGTTTTCGCGCAGACAATCCACTGACCCGTGTCAGGGCAATCGTCGAGGCAGAGGACATTCGCCGGGCGGTAGCTGTCTGTCGAGAGGTATTTGTTCACCCTGTCCTGGAGGACTATCTTCTCGACTTGGTCCAGGCTACGCGAGAAGACAAGGCGCTCGATCTCGGCGTAAGTCCGCGAGGAAGTCTTGCTTTCTATCGCACGGTCCAGGCCTTGGCTGCGATCCAGGGACGGTCCTACGTTACGCCTGACGATATTCAGCAGCTCGCACCGCCTGTACTCCGCCACCGGTTGATCCCGGGCCCGGACACACGTCTGCACGGGACGTCGGTTGCCAGTGTTCTGGACGGCATCATTGGCTCGATACCCGTTCCGGTTGAGGAGAACTGGCATGAAGACCCGGCTCCGACAGAACCGTCCCACCAACTTGGCACGTTCGGCGCGGACCTGGAGCAGGAGCTGGAGGCGGCCGTAGCTCCGGAGACTCCGGTTAACGGCCCAGGCGGTGACGAGCGAAGCTCTCTTTCGGGCTGATGGGGCGCGCTGGTTGGACGGCCGCGGTCGTAATACTGGTTCTGGCGCTTGCCACGCGCAACAGTCTCATCTTCACGATGGCGCTGATCCTGGGTCTGCTTGGGCTGGTAGTCTGGCTTTGGAGCCGCTACAGCCTGTCTGAGGTGACCTACAGGCGTCGATTCAGCGTCGACCATCTTTTTTTCGGCGAAGAGACCGACCTGCATCTGGAGGTAACAAACGCAAAGCCGCTGCCGCTTGCCTGGCTGCGTTGCGAGGATGACATTCCCGTTGCGCTAGACCTGGAACCGGAAGAACGAGCGAGGCACTATCTGCCTACGCGACGCGTTCTTGTCAACCTCTTCTCTCTGGGTATCTACCAACGGGTGATCCGCCGTTACAGGGTTACCGGCACGCAGCGGGGCGCCTGGAGGTTCGGACCGGTTCAACTCATTTGCGGTGACATTTTCGGTTTTCGGAGCCAGTTCAAGGAGTACCCGGACACGTCGCTGCTCTTGGTCTATCCCCGGATGTATTCGCTGCCGGAATTGGGACTTGAAGCCCGCCACCCGTTTGGGGACCATCAGAGCCAGAACAGACTGATTGAAGATCCTCTGCGGGTCAGCGGAGTACGCGAGTATCTCCCCGGTGACAATTTTCGTCACATTCACTGGAAGGCGACGGCCCGGCGCCAGGAACTTCAAACCAAGCTGTTCGAACCTTCCGCTTCCCGCCCACTGGCGATTTTTGTCAATATTCGAACCTTTCATCATCGTTTTGAAGGGGTAGATCCGGCACTGCGCGAATTTGCCATCAGCGTCGGCGCTTCGATAGCCCGCTGGGCGCAGATGCAAGGAGAAGAGTTCGGAATCTTTGCAAACAGCATGATGTACGCGGGCAGGCGAGTGCGCATATTACCCGGTGCGCACCCCCGGCAGCTGACCAGCGTCCTTGAGGCGCTGGCTTACTGTGTAGGTGTGCCCCACACAACGATTGAAAGGGTCCTGCAACAGGAGGTCGACCACTTGCGCACCGGCACATCGATCGTGCTGGTCAGCGCGACGCTGTCGGAGAATCTTCGACGAGTGCTCATCGATTTGCACGGTCGAGGATTTGCAATCACGCTGTTGGGCATCGGCGGGTTGACTCTGGATAGAGCTATACCTGGCGTGGCCTTCCAGCAGCTATCGCAACAGGTTCTGGAAGAGTTGACGGTTGAACCCGATTTGGAGATGCCCGAATTGGAGGCAGTCGTTGCGGCAGGCTAATGTTCATGCGGCTGATTGTGCTTTCTCACATTGGATTACGATAGAAGAGTTTAACAGATGAGTTCGCAGATCGCGGTGCCTTGGAGACATGCCGAGTGGAATAGTGTAGACGGGGTGCTACTGCCGGCGCTTGTCGGGGTCATGCGCTTCTGCTGGATCTGGCCCTGGATGCTGCTGCTGCAGGGCTTTCTGGCACCCTCGCTGTCTGCGCCGCTGATGTCTCCGTGGATGGTGATCGTCCTGCCGATGTTCAGCTTTACTTTCGCACGCTGGACCATGCCGACCCTGGAGGAGCGCAGGAATTTCCGAAGAACGAATCAGATACGGCAGCATATCGCCACCTTTGGATTTGCAGCGATCCTGTTTCTGCTGTGGCTGCGCTTTCAGCGCCCTGATTTCTGGCTTTTGGACCCGCGCTGGTTGATAGCGGCAGGCTACGATCTGATTTACTGGGACGCCATTCCCATTGAGGTTCCCGGAACGCTGCTCTTTCTGCTATTGGGCATCTTTCTGTGGCTGCGGGGCGCGCTGGACGGGCACGGCCAGTACCGGCACGATGAGATATGGAGGGCGTTTCTCTCGGGTGGCGCTGCGCTGGCCCTGTTTGCCTGGATCCTTCCACCTATACCTGCTGTGGGGCAGCCGGAAGCCGGGGCGAGCCCGTATACGGCAGCTGGCGGGCAACTCTCCAATTCCATATGGTTGTTGTTGCTTTTTGCCGGTTCGGGGCTGGCAGGGTTGGGCGTCGCCAACCTTGGGAAATCCGGCGGGTGGCGGCGCAGGGCACGCGTGTCACAGCTGATTCCAAACCGGGGTTGGATGGTGGGCATCGCCATGACGATCTGCGTCATGCTGGGCATGGCCTTGCTGGTCGGGTTGATCATCCAACCGGAAGATGCGGCTATTCTTTGGAGCGTGCTGGGGTTGATCTGGCAGGGCGTTAGCACCGTACTGATTTGGATCATTACAATCGTCGCCTACCCGTTCTTCATTCTGCTGGAGTATCTGATACGCCTGCTGCGCAGCCTGTTCGGGGACAGATCGCAAGAAACTCAGCGGAATGAACTCGCCGATGCTCCCACTCCGGAGCCGCTACCGGAACCGCCTGAAAGGGCCGTGGAGGCGATGCCAGAGCCATTCCGCTGGATTGCCTTGCTTGTGGTAGCTGCAGGTGTCTTCATTATTTTCATGCTTGTCCTGCGCCAGTTGAGAAGCAATCCCGATGAGGAGAGCGACGAGGTACGGGAATCGGTTTTGACGGCGAGTTTGCTGCAGTCGCAGCTGGCCGAACTTTGGGCGCGTTTGCGTTCTCGGTTCGGGCCTCTTCCTGAGGAACCGGACCCTTTCTTGTCGTTAGAAGGGGAGAGCGAGACGCGGCGCCTGATACGTCTGATCTACCAGCGGCTTCTGGAAGCCGCACATATGCGAAACGCGCCCAGGCTGCAGAGCGAGACGCCCAGGCGCTTCGGGGGGCGCCTCGCCGCCCAGCCCGGTTTTGAAGGAGGACTGGTTCAGACCATAACCGGCGCCTACGACGAGGCCCGCTATGGTGATGAGCCACCTTCCGAGCAGACCGCAACTGAGGCGGCAGAAGCGTGGCAGCAGATGGTGTCCGACCTGACCCCTGACGAACCTGACGGAGCGTCTTAGCGCGACGCTTGTTTTGGCGTTTCTCTATTTGCCCTGTCCGGAGAATTTTCTATGAACGGCGCCCAGGCACTAATTCGCACTCTATTCGACGGCGGTGTAGACACCTGTTTCATGAATCCCGGCACGTCGGAGATGCACTTTGTGGCCGCGCTGGACTCAGTGCCGCAGATGCACTCGGTATTGTGCCTGTTTGAGGGTGTCGCGACCGGTTGTGCAGACGGATATGCACGCATGACCGGTAAACCGGCGGCGACGCTTTTGCATTTGGGGCCGGGGCTGGGCAATGGAATCTCGAATCTGCACAACGGGCGCAAGGCCCATTCGCCGATTGTGAACATTGTCGGCGATCACGCAACCTATCACCTCAAGTATGATGCGCCACTGACATGTGATATCGAAGGACTGGCCCGGCCGGTTTCGGGCTGGGTGCACACTTCGCCCAACTCAGGCGTTGTGGCAGACGACGGAGCGGCGGCGATTGCGGCTGCGCGAACGCCCCCGGGCCAGGTGGCAACGCTGATTCTGCCGGCGGACACGGCTTGGGGCGAGGCGGAGGGCCCGGCTGCGACTCAGGCCGCGCCGGCGTTGGCTACCGTTCCTGAGGAGCGAGTCTCCTCCATTGCTCAGCTATTGCGACGGGAAGAAGAGACCGTTCTTCTTGTGGGCGACCAGGTTATGGGCAGCGCAGGGGTCAGCGAACTTGCCTGCAGGATCGCAGCGGGAGCGAATGCTCGGGTTGTCGGGAATCGTGCGGCCGCAAGGGTTTCGAGGGGCGCGGGGCGCCCTGTTCTTGCGCGACTTCCGTACCCTGTCGATCAGGCCGTTGCACTCCTGGCGGGGGCACGCCATGTGGTCCTGGTAGGCGCAAAGGACCCTGTGGGTTTCTTCGCCTACCCGGACAGCCCCAGCCGGCTAGCTCCGCCAGACGCGAAGATTCATCTGCTCGCCGCCGAGGATGAGGATGTACCCGGTGCGCTCGATGCGCTGAGCGAAGAACTGGGAACGCCGGCGACTCCACCGGCGACTGCCCGATATGATAGGCCGTCCCTGCCGGCAGGGGAACTCACGCCGGATGCGGTTTGGACCGCGCTCTGCGCGCTGATGCCGGAAAATGCGATCGTGGCCGATGAGTCGGTTACGTGTGGCCGACAGGCGTATCCCCATACAGAGACGGCGCCGCCGCATGACTGGCTTCACGTAACCGGAGGCTCTATCGGCCAGGGCTTGCCGGCAGCGACGGGTGCGGCGGTGGCCTGCCCGGACCGGCAGGTGTTTGCCATGGAGGGCGACGGCTCCGGCATGTATACGTTGCAGGCGCTTTGGACGCAGGCGCGTGAGTCGTTGAAGGTCGTGAACGTCATCTTTGCCAACCGCAGTTACCGCATTTTGCAGGGCGAACTGCTGAATGTGGGAGGAAGCTCTGATCCTGGCGCTCATGCGCAGGCGATGATGCGGCTAGACTCCCCGGAGTTGGACTGGGTCTCCTTGTCCGAGGGTATGGGCGTGCCGGCGGTCCGCGTTGAGAGCGCCGATGCCTTCACGGCAGCGTTACGTCGGGGGATCGAAGAGCCGGGTCCGATGCTGATTGAGGCGATGGTCTGACCAGGGCAGACAGTGCAGGTCGACCACGATCCTTCGTTTCGGGTATTCTCCCTTTGGGCCATGCACGAAATCGCTTCAGACCAGTCAGCAGGAGACGCAGTTGCGCGGGTCCTCGATGCCTTCATGGCGGAGCGTGGGTCGGTATATGTCGTCGGCGGCGCGGTGCGGGATCATCTGCTGGGCATCTCCTCGATTCCGGGCTGGTCTATGTTGACGGTGGATGGACCGTCTCACGACGGCGTCCGGGGCCCCATTTCTCGTTCAAGAACTCCTGCTTTCACAACGGACCTGGACCTGGTCCTATGCGGGCCGGTACTGCCTCTGGCGCGACGCGTAGCTGACAGGCTCGGTTGGGCCTACTATCCCCTAGACGAAAAGAGAGATGTCGCCCGGTTGATCGGGAAGTGTGCTGACGGTCAACGGATTGAGTGCGATGCCGCTGCGCTGCGGGGCGACGTGCGATCGGACCTACTGGCGCGCGACTTCAGTGCCAATGCACTGGCGTTGAGGCTATCGCCGGACAGCTCTCCGAGGCTGATAGACGAATGCGACGGGATTGCGGACATTTCGTCTCGCAGGTTGCGGCGAGTTTCTGACGAGAGTCTGCGCAGCGACCCGGTCAGGTTATTGCGGGCAGTGCGCCTGGCTGTTCAGCTGGGATTTTCGATAGAGGATGAAACGCGGAAGCAGGTCTCAGCACTGGCCGGGACAGTTGTATCCGTCAGCGCTGAGCGTTTGCGGCAGGAGATGTGGAAGCTCCTGGACTGCTCGGGGCCGGACGTTGGAATCCGGGAGTTGGATGAGCTTGGGCTACTTTCCAATCTGTTGCCCGAGGTCAAGGCATTGCAGGGCGTGCAGCAGTCGTCGCGGCACCATCTTGATGCCTACGACCACAGCCTGTTGGCGACTCACTATGCCGGTGAACTGCGTGACTGGCTGCGAGGGGGACCGGCGCCAGAGGACAGTACACTGGCACAGTCTCTCGTGCCCCGGGGGGAAGCGCTGCGCACTCATTTTTGCGAAGAGATCGCGGCCGGTCACGACCGGGCGGGATGGCTTGTATGGCATGCGCTGCTGCACGATACGGGCAAGGCCAGAAGCGCCAGTGAGGAATCAGGGGGCGACGCCGAGAGACATTCCAACGCGGGACACCAGGCGTTGAGCGCAGAAATAGCCGGTCGACGCGTTGCCTCATTCCGATTCAGCAGGCGAGAAGCCCTCCTGGCGAGGAGCGTTGCGAGGAGACAAAGCGTCCCCCGCCGGCTGGTCACGGCGCTCCCTGAGCAGGAAGAGCGAATCGGCCCGCGGGCAGCCTATCGATTCTTTCGGGACGCGGGCAGCGTTGTGGCCGGGCAACAGTTCGTGCATGGGTTGGGGTCGGGGGGTGCGAGGCAACCACTCGACGGACTGGACGTTACGCTCCAGGCGGTATCAGACCTGCAAGCAACTGGGAGGGAGCGAGGACCTGAGTGGGGCCGGTTCCTCAGAGCCATGGACGGCCTCTTTGACTATGCGTTTTCGCGGCCCGCGGATCATCTGGCCGCTCCGCTCGTGGACGGTCACAGATTGATGGAGCAACTTGGGCTGGCTCCTGGCCCGGTCGTGGGGAGGATTCTGCGGGAATTGGCGGAGGCCCAGGCATCGGGGTCTGTCGCCGAGGTTGGCGAGGCCCTAGCGCTGGCAGAAGACCTGTTGGCACAGGAAGACGATCAGGCCTGGACTGGGACTTGAGTTCGATTCACTATTGGGCGGTGACGCAGCTGGAAGGACTGCCGAGGGTTGTTCAGGCCCGGCTGGCGGCCACTACCCGCTCCAAGCGGGCCCGTGCTGCACCGCTCTTGAGGACTATCCTAACGCGGGCTATCCCATCCGGAACATCCTGAGCCAGGTTGAAGAGGTGGAGGATTACACCGGCGGTCAGGCAGACCTGCTCGGTGGCGTCGCATTCGGCGTCTGCGAGTACGGCGGCATTCAGGGCTGCGTGGCCTGCTGCGTCTGCGGGCCCGGGCACACGTACCCGTTCCCGGTGACCGAGAGCGTCGGGATCGAGGATCAGGTCGGCTGCCGCGTCTTCAGCGAAAACATGTGACTTGCGCCCGACGGCCATTTCGACGGAACCTTCTTCTCCCTGGACTATGTAGCTACGCTTTGTACCGGTCTGGACGGCGCGCAGTCGTTCGATGTAGTTCCCGTGGAAGAATCCGCTGACCTGATAGGGAGCGTTTGCCGGATTCAGTAGTTTCTCCACACTGTTGAGCACGGTTCGAAGGCCGAACTGGCGGCGCAGAGGCAGCAGGGCGTGCCATTGCGGGGCGAAGTGTGCAGCGGACAGGTAGCCGACCCCAACGGCTTCGATCATGAGTTGCACGGCATCGGGTTCCAAGTCATCGGCGACTCCCAGTTCGCGCAAGACCGGTCCTGGCCCGATGCCCTCCTTGGTAGGTACACCTTCATCGCCGTGCAGGACGACCGGCAGCCCGATCTCGGCGAGAACGATGGCAATGGCTGGCGCCAGTTGCGCGCTCCTTACCTTGCCGTCGTAGGGCACGGCAAGGTCGAGCAGCCCCTCGACACGGGGTCGGATTTGTGCAATTGTTTCTGCCCGTAACAGCGCGGTGAAGCCCCGAACCTCGTCGACAGCCTCGCCTTTCACCCTCTGTGCAATCAGGAAGGCGCCGGCCTGCGCCGGAGAGCAGGTCTGCTCGACGATCTGGCGCAGAGCTTCGACAGACTCCTCGTAGGTAAGATCGCGTTTGAGTTTTTCGCCGCGCCCGACTGCCTGGACAAAGGGTATGAATGGGGCCGGATCCCGGTCCGTTTCATAGTGGGGGCGGACTTCTGGGGTCGCGGCCAGCATCTGGTTCTGTCCTTAGCAATAGGAGAGGACTCGGGCGGAGAGGAAGTCGTTCAGTCCGCACTCCCGAGCTGTCTGAGAAGCGAGTCAACGTCTGGAGCGGACGGTGCGCTCAGCTCGAAGGTCAGAGGCTCGCGGGGGTCGTTGGCGACGCGGGTGACGGAGGCGTCGTCGCCGAAGATTGGGGCGAGATTGTCTGAGAGCTGGGACAGGGCAGCCGCAGCCGCGGCAGCAGCATCGGCGCCGTCACCATTGGCGGCGTTGGCGTAGTTGAGCCGGTCCAGCAGAACGATGGTGGCGGCGTCTGTGCGCAGCTTCAGTTTGCCCTTCAGCTCCACGTCACTCTCCGTCAACTTTACCCCGTTCAACGCCTGAGACAGTGTCGTGCCGAGAGCATCAGACAGGTCTGATCCAGCGTCGCGTTTGCGTACGTACATGAGACCGGGCCTGGCGTCGGTCAAGTCAACGACATAGTCGGCTTCGTGGCCGACGAGAAGGATCGCCGGCCCGTCAACGATATGTCTATAGTCGGCCACGTCGAGAAGCAGCTCATTGGGCACGACGTTTTCCCGAATCCAGCGGTGGAAAACAGGGATAAAGTCCTCGACGTCGATCGAAAGCTCTTCAAAGAAAAATTTAACGCTCAGGCGATGGGGTGCAATCATCGTCAACTCCAAGGGCAGTGAAGGATGCGGTCTACTGTACCAGGCAAGCCCGGTACAGTAGACGTAGTGCTATCAGATTTCTACCAGGACATTGCCGCCGACCTTGGATTCGCAGGCGTGGGTGGCTTCGATGAACAGTAGCGCCTCCTCGATCAGCCGACGGGCGGAATCGTTGTCGGGATCTGGATTGGGGTTACTGTGGCGGTCGAGCAGGTACTGGCCGAATTTCCCCTTGGCGTACTGATCGAAAAACAGTTCGGTATCGAAGAAGCGGGATTTGAACTCCTCTACGATGCGATCGGGACTGTCGCCCACATCAAGGAACTGGGTCCGCACCAAGGCCCTGGCAGCCTTGAGCATGGACGAATAGGCCAAGGACTCGGCCCGGGCCGGGTCGTCTTCGTCGAGAGCAATTTGTGCTTCGAAGGCTTCCGATTCAGCGGGTGAAATCTCCATCGAGAAGAGGGAGACGACCTCGCCGGCACATTCACCGATGCCGATATCGCCCAGGCTGAAGACGCGGGGATCGCCCCAGTCCGAGAAGAATTCCGGCTGTTGTTCAAAGGCTGGTAAATTCATGAAGGGCTGAATTATGCTGCGAGCTTCCTTCTTGCCGATGCGTCCAATCCACTCCTGAAAGGTTTCGCCCTTTGTCCGCTCTTCCACGTAGCGGGAGGTGATGGTATCGACGACTTCGGGAACGGTCTTGGAAGGAACGGCGCCGACGGCCAGCCCGTAGCTGCCGGCATTGTCGCGCCACTTGCCGCCCAAAATGACCTGGAAATGGGGCATCTTGAAGTTGCCGGAGCGGCGGCTGTTGCCGAAGAAGCCGATGTCGGAAACATGGTGCTGGCCGCAGGAGTTGAAGCAACCGCTGATTTTGATTTTCAGATCTTTGATGGCGTCAGGCAGGGATGCGCTTTTGGCGGTGAGTTGCGTGCGCAGCTCGCCTGCGAGCCCGCGTGAGGAGGCGATGCCCAGTTTGCAGGTATCGGTACCGGGGCAGGCGGTAATGTCCACGATGGTACCGGCGCCGGGATCGCCGAGGCCGATCGCTTTCAGTTCTTCGTACACGGCGGGCAGGTCGGAATCGGACACCCAGCGGAGGACGATGTTCTGTTCAACGGTGGTACGGATATTGTCCCCGACGTATTTGCGAGCAATGTCGGCCAGCTCCCAGGACTGCTGGGAGGTCAGATCGCCCAGGGGCAGATTTACGGTTACAACGCTGTAGCCTTCCTGGCGTTGATCATAGACGTTGGTTTCGAGCCATTGGTTGAATTCTGAGGAGTGCACCTGGCCGTTCAAGAAAGTCGGCGGTCTGGTCGGCTTTTCCTCGTAATGCGGGAGGGTATCGAGGTAGGCGGTCCAGCGGTCGTCGTGGGGCAGCGTCTTGCGTTCCTCATCGACGAGGCGGCGGAACTCTTCGATACCCAGTTTGGCCACGAGGAATTTGATGCGGGCGCGGTTGCGGTTGCGCTTTTCGCCAAGCCGGGCAAAGACACGAGCGACTGCCTGCGTCTGCGGCAAGATCTCCTCTTCGGGTGTAAATTCGCTCAGGACCTTGGCCTGATGTGGAACGGTACCCAAGCCGCCGCCCACAAACACCTTGAAGCCGCGCTTGGGCTTGCCGTCCACTTCCTGAATCTGGGCAAGGTAGCCCATGTCATGCATCATGACGAGGCCACATGCTTCGGCTTCGCAACCGGAAAAGGCCGGTTTGAACTTGCGGCCGAAGTCCTGTACGTCGTCGTGGCCGAGCAGGAACTGGGCGTAGGCTTCGGAGTAGGGCGTGGCGTCAAAGACTTCGGTTTGGCAGACACCGGCCAGATGGCAGCAGGTGACATTGCGGACGGAGTTGCCACAGGCTTCGCGAGTGGTGATGCCGACCGCGGCCAGACGACGCATCATGTCAGGCGTGTCCTCGATATGCACAAAGTGCAGCTGGAAATCCTGGCGCGTCGTGACATGCAAGATGCCGTCGGAGTATTCGTCTGCTACCTGGGCCAACATATCAAGCTGATCAGGTGTCAGACCTCCTCCAGGCACTTTGATGCGCTGCATGCCGGGTGCGTGCCAGAGGGTATCGGGTCCTTTTACCCGGTCCTTCTCGTCGAACGCGAGTTCCCGGCTTTCAAAGCCGTCGTGCCGCTGGCCATTGTCGTAGCGCTGGCCGTACACGCCTCGACGCAATCGCGTTTCAGCGAAGACCTTTTCGTCCAGTTTCGCTTGACCCATCAGTTCCATCTGGCCTTCAAAGATATCGATTTCATGGGCCAGATCATCGGGCATTTCATCCGCCAAAACGTCTTTCCAACCGATGTTCGACACAGTTGTCTCCTTACCTATTGTCTGCTTCGCCGCCAGAATGCCGGCCAGGATGAAGCGGGTAGCCCCGTAGAACGCTCAGCACCGATTCTCTCGTGTCCGACCGATCAATACTGGTAGGGGCTGACGGACAAAAACGGTAGAGCTTCCGGGGCCATCTCGACTCATTCTCGTACTGGGTCGCTGTTGACAGCAATTGTAGGGCAGTCACGCTTGATTTGTCAAGCATGTTATGTCGACGTGTGCATTTTACTTTTGCGGTGTGGGCTTGTTTGATTCGGGGGCGTTGCGCCTGGCGTATTGGGCTTGTCTGCGATAGCGAACCTGAACCCACTTTTTGTAGAGGCCTGTGAGCGAAGACCGTGTTTCATTCGGGCATATTGGCGCTATTCTTCCCGAACTACCGGACAGAAGGATGCAGCTAAGAACAGTGTAACTCACCGGGATTCGTGTACAGGACTGCATCTCGTGTTAAGCCGTCGAGTGCACTCAGAAGAAATGGTTGCAATATGGATCGGGAGCACCCAGTAAGGTACGCTGCCGAGAGCGAGAAACTCCACGCGGGGCGTTTCAGTTTTCCGCCAGGCTCTCTCGCGTACTGTCACTGAATTCGGATAAGCAGACGATTAGGCGCAGGTCTTGGCGATTTTTTTTGGCCTGTCCTTTTGATCCTTTATACTTTTTTGGTCATGTTGATTTGGTGCACGTGTTGCCGGGGGCATGCAAGGGATTGGCGACCTGACGGCGGCACTGACAAATCTGGAGGAACCGTCAGGACGGCATTTGTATGTGATTTCCCTGCTCTCATGGAAACACATTTTTCTCATTGGGGGGGAGAACGCTCGGAACCAGCCAGGAGGCGGGATGAGGGGAAGCCCGGCCGCTGCGAGACGACAACTTCACATAACCATCACACTCGCTGCGGCGCGAGGTTTAGCCGGGGGCGTTGCGGGGGCGGAGCCCCTGCACAAGGGAAGCCTGAAGGCCCGACCGCCCAGAACTGCAGTAGTCAGTGGTCAGTTGTCAGAGACTGCGAGGATCAGTTGAGGATAGGAATCAAAAGGAGTGAGGATGAGGAACTTCGCTCGACTCCTCCGGCATGGCAAGCTGACTGCGATGTAGTCGTTGCGAAAACTTCATCGAAGGGCAACAGGAAGTTCACACTCGCAGGATACATTGGTAGGGGCGGGTGCGAGCTCGGTACATATGAATAAGACTAAGGAGTCAAGAATGAATGGAGAAAGAAATAGGCCCGCAGTGTCCTCGCGTGTGATAGGGCGCCGGACAGTAGCCGGGCGGGGAAAGAGGAAAGTAAGACTATTGGTGGCACTGCTGATTCTGATTGCAGTGCTTGCCAGTGCGTGCGAAGGGGTGGAGACCCCTTCAGCCAGTTCAGGGGAGACGACGGGATCTGGTGGTGAGCAGGCGGCGGCCCCAGCCGAAGAGGGCGAGCCGGCGCAGGCTTACCTGGACCTGGACAGCGAAACGCTGGACATGAACGCGCCCATCCTTCTGGATCCAAGCATACGCAGGGCACAGTTGGACAACGGTCTGACGTACTATATCCGCCACAATACGGAGCCGGCCAATAGGGCTACGTTAATGCTGGCGATCAACGCGGGCTCCATACAGGAGGATGAGGACCAGCTGGGTTTGGCCCACTTTGTTGAGCATATGATGTTCAACGGAACCGAGCGATTTCCCAAGCAGGCCTTGATTGACTATTTTGAATCGGTTGGCATGACCTTTGGGCCTGATGTGAACGCCTATACTTCGTTCGATGAAACGGTGTATTTCCTGGAATTTCCCACCGATGACGAGGACATAATCAGTACGACGTTCCAAGTAGCGGAGGATTGGGCCAGCCGGGCGACGATTTCGGATGAAGAGGTAGATAGTGAACGCGGCGTCATCCTGGAAGAGGAACGCTTACGGGACCAGAATGCGAGCGGCAGGTTAAACAAGCAGTTGTTCCCGCTTCTGCTGGGGGAATCGCGGTATACTGACCGGATGCCGATCGGCGACATGGATATCGTGCAGAACACGCCGGGAGAGACTTTGCGGAGGTTCTACCGGGATTGGTACCGGCCCGATCTGATGGCGGTCATTGTCGTGGGCGACATCGATGTTGATGCCATCGAAGCCAAGATCACCGAGCATTTCGGCAGCCTGACTGCCCCGGAGCCGGCGCGGCCCAGGGTTTCCTACTCTCTGCCGGACTACGAAGACACGGGATACCTGATTCTCACCGATCCGGAGTTCCCTGTAACGATTGCCCAAATCATCTACCGGCAGGCGGCCCCGGACCTGAATTCGGCCGGCGTGTTCCGCGACCGGCTGATCGGCAATCTGTTCTACAAGATGTTGAATTTCCGACTCGACGACCTTACCAGGGAAGCGGACTCACCTTTCCTTGGGGCGTTTGTCAGCGAAGGGCAGTTGGTGCGGGGCAACAACTACCAGGTGGTTGGCGTACAGGTGCGCCAGGGGGAGGCCCTCTCCAGCCTGGAGGCTGCCCTGACCGAGGTTGAGCGCGTGCGCCGACACGGCTTCACGGCTGCCGAAGTGGAGCGGGCCAAGTCGGAGATCTTGAACACGTATGAACGGCTCTACAACGATCGTGAGAATCTGCGCAATCACTCGCTTGCCAGCGAATACAGCCGCAACTACCTTGAGAACGAGGCTGTTCCGGGCATCGAGATTGAGTACAAACTGGTTGGCCGGCTGCTGGAAGGGATAAGCCGAGACGACGTCAATCAGAGAGCGGAACTCTACGTAGGCGGAAGCAACCGTTCGGTATTTGTCGTCGGGCCGGAGCGGGACGCGGACAGCCTGCCCAACGAGAGTGAACTGGCGGCAGTATTCGCAGACGTCGGGACGAAGGAGGTGGAGCCCTACCAGGATATTGAAGCAGTTACAGCGCTCTTGACCGAAGTTCCGGAGCCTGCAGAGATTCTTTCGCGTCAGACGGACGAGACATATAACATCACCGATCTGACACTGGCAAACGGAGCGAGAGTATTGCTCAAGCCGACTACGTTCAAGGAGGAGGAGATTCTTTTCAGCGCGTCCAGCCCGGGCGGGTCTTCGCTGGTCAGCGATGAAGACTATCCAGAGGCGGATTTCATCGACAGCATAGTTAGCCAGAGTGCGGTGGGCGACGTGAGCTACGCGGCGCTGCAGCGGCTACTGGCCGACAAGTCGGTGACGGTCTCGCCCTATATCGGAGAATTGGACGAAGGATTTTACGGCCATTCCGGCCAGGAGTACATTGAGACTCTGTTTCAACTCGTATACCTGTACGGTACGCAGGCGAGAGCAGATGACGACGCCTTTGCAACGCTAAAGGACCAGTACACGGAGTCGCTGCGCAATCGAGAACTGGACCCGCGAAGCGCGCTGACAGACGCCTTCATCGAGGCGCGTTACGGGGATTCCGTACGACGCAACGTGCCCACGCTGGAGATCATCAGTTCGCTCGATCTGGAGCGGGCATTCGCCATCTATCAGGAGCGTTTCGCCGATTTCAGTGACTTTACATTTGTGTTTGTCGGCAATTTCGACCTCGAGCAGATGGTGGAGTGGTCGCAGAGGTACCTGGGTAATCTGCCTTCACTGGATCGTTCGGAGACATGGCAGGACGTGGCACCCGACCCACCTCCGGGCGTCGTGGAAGTTCCCGTCTACCGCGGCCAGGACGAGCAGAGCCTGACGACCATACTGTTTACGGGGGCTGGTGAAGACACGCTGGAGAACCGGCTCCACTTACGCATGTTGGAAACGATCATGGATATCCTGATGCGTGAGGAGCTGCGAGAGGCGTTAGGAGGCGTGTATGCGTACGGGGCATCTGCCTCAATGGAACCGGATCCGGACAGCCTGTATGAGATCTCACTCTACTTTGGCAGCGATCCTGCCCGAGTACAGGAGTTGGTAGATGCACTGTTCGGGCTCATCGCTGAAGTGCAGGCTGACGGGCCCAGAGAAGACCTGTTGGAGAAGGCCAGGATACAGATCGTACGCCAACGCGAGGAGCAGTTGGAACAGAACAATTACTGGCTGCGGGTCCTGGAGTATTGGGCCTCGGAAGACGGCGTTGATCTAGCCAACTTTGTCGATCTGGATGTTGTGGAAAGCCGAACCAACGCGGTGACGACGGAAGAGGTCCAGGCTTCCGCGGGCGCTTTCCTGCCGCTGGACCGGTACATTCTGGTGTCGCTGTATCCTGAAGACTTTGCGGAGTAGCAGGACTGAGAGGCTGACTGAGAGCGGGCAGTTGACGGTCAACTGCCCGCTTTTTCATGTCAGAGTGGAGCGCGGCTTTAATGACCGTAGAAATGTTCGGTAGGATCGATAACGGAGTCCTGCCAGTCCAGATAGCGGGCGGCCTCCTCCAGATTTGCTGCCTTGCCGTCATCGACCAGTTGCTGAAGCGTGTCAAGCTGCATTTCGGTCAGCGTACCGGACTGCAAAGCGAGCAACCAACTGCTGAACTCCTCTTTTTCATCAATGCGCGCCATGGTCTGTTTTCCTCACTTTTTGGGCGCGAGCGCCGCTTCATATCGTAAACTCGACGTCGCTGCCATCTTCAAAATAGAGCTGCAGGTGTAGGGCATTGAGCCTGAAGTGGCTCATGCCCAAGCAGGCGCGTTCTGCCTGTGTGCGCTCGGCTGAGGCTTTCGCCCAGCGGCTTTCGCGGCCTTTGTGTTCAAACTGCAGGTAGCTACCATCCTCAAAAAAGAGAACAGCCTGGTTGAACTCTGAATTGGCAACGTAGCGGACAGCATGGGCGGCGGCGCTTTGCGCCTGGGAAAAGGATACCAGGTCGAATTGAAAGGAGCCATTGTCGCCGTTTGTTCGCTCTTCCATCTGGAAGCCTTTTCACCTGCCAGAGTACAGATCTTGCGATTCGGTGGGCAGGCTCTAGTTCATTGCGTTGTGGTGTTGGGGATGACTATACATTAGCCAATGTGTTCGCGCAAGAGATTGCTTTTGGTGGGACAAGTCAGAGCATGCAGATTAGAACGCCAGAATAGTCAACAGAGGGCACCCGCAAGAGGTGCCCCTACCACTCTAAGAGCATTGCAACGACTGGTTAATTCGTGATGCGATAGCCTATTTGCGTTTGAAGCGGGAGGTTTGTCAGCTTTTGGGACGTTGGAAGGAAATAGCATTCGACATGCTAGCTCGCTGGTGGGTTGGTCGTGTATGGCGCCAGATTTTCTTGAGGGGGGCGTGTGTGCTACGATTGCGGCATTCGTAATGGTACATTCCAGAGTTCAGAAATGGAGTTGTGCAATGAAAAAGCTGCTCAAGTTCCTCTTCTTTGTCGGATTTGCCGCGGGGGTAGTTTATGTGCTGAAGCAGGTTTTGGGGGGTACGCAGCCGGAAGGGGCAGGCAGCGGCGTATTGCCTGAAACGCCGGTGACCCCTTTGGAAGATATGCCCTTGGGCGGCGAGGTAAGCCCGCAACTCCTGGACATCCTGGTTGACCCAGAGGACAAGGGGTCGCTTCAATTGATGGACGACAGCAAATTCCTGCTTAACCCCCGCAATGGCTATCGCTATCCGATTCGCAATGGGATTCCGGTGATGCTCATTGAAGAGGGGAAGAAGTACCAGGATGAAAGCCTGATTCAGAACGGGCAGGAGCAGACGGAGGCTTCGTCGGCCTGAGGTTGTTCCCATTTGCCGGGGACAGAAGACCGGCGTACGGGAGGGCATGGCGGAAGCCGTTTCACGTACGGCGGAAGCTCGGTCCAAATGGTAGTACAGTGCAAATCGCAGAGGAGCCTGGCGGCCGATAGGACGCCGGGCTTTTTTGATTCTCAGAGGCTGTGCCGGCTCTGAAGAGTTCCTATCAGGCGAGGGCCGCCGGGGGGCTACCGTCCGGCTGGCGCCTCAAGGGGTCTGTAGGGAGCTCGATGGTAAAGATTGCGCCGTCACGGTTTTCCACGCTGACACGTCCGCCGTGCGCTTCGACGGCGCTCTTGACGATGGCAAGGCCCAATCCAACGCCGGGAAGCTGTTCGCTCAATTCGCCACGATAGAAGCGCTCGAAGATCTGTTCTTTGTCGGCCGGCTGGATTCCCGGCCCACTGTCGGCTACGGTCAGAAGCGTAGCATGGGCTTCCCCGGCGGCGGCAAGTTCGACGAACCCCCCTGGCTGGGTGAATTTCAGGGCGTTGTCCAGGAGGTTGGCCAGCGCCATCCCAAGGCTGGCCCGGTCACACCAGATCGTGTCGAGTCCTTCGGACGGAGACAGGCGCAGGTCGATTTGTTTGGCCGCGGCAGTCGACCGGAAGGGTGCCAGAGATTCTTCCAGGAGGCCTGCGAGGTCGTGTTGGGCGATATCCAGGGCTGCGACGCCGCCTTCGAGGCGGGAAAGGTCGAGCAGGTGAGCGGTCATCCATTGCAGTCGATCCAGCTGTCGCTGGCTTTCACCCAGAAACTCGACGCGCGTTTCAAGTTCTCCGCCGGCCTGACCCTGCAGGATCTCGATGAACTGGCGCAGGGCGGTCAGCGGGGTACGCAGTTCGTGGGAGGCGTCTGCGATGAAACGGCGCAGCGCATCTCGTTCAGCGGCCAGGTCGGCAAAGGTTGTTTGAAGACGTGCTGCCATGCGGTTGAAGCGGCGAGAGAGGTCACCGATTTCACCGACCGTTTCGGGCGCGCGAACGGCCAGATCTCCCTCTTCCATCTGCTGAGTTGCGGTTTCGAGGGCCATTAAGGGGGCAGTCAGCGTCCGGCTCATCAGGAATCCGAGCAGGACGGCCACCAGGACCGCGCCCAGCCCGGCCACCATGAGCGCGCGACGAATGGCGAGAAGCGGCTCGGCAGAAAAGGCGAATCTGTTGGTCATCTGGACATAACCGATAACCTTATCGTCGTGATGGACGGGGACGGTAACTTGAGGCCCCTCTGCAGGCGGGGGCACCGCCCCGGGGGCGAGCCGAAAACAATGCGCCAAATCCGGGGCGTCGAAAGAACATCGAGCGTCACGGCGCGATTTTGCGTTGTGCTCCCGTTGTCAGGTGAAGCGTCCCCAGGATCGACGATGACCAGCCTGTCCCCCAGGAAGCCGGGCCGTCTTTCGAGCGACAGGGCGGCTGCCTCCTCATCCTGTGTGCCGCCTTCGTTAAGGTCCATGGCGAACATTCCGCGCGGGTGCCCGGAGCCGGAGATCACGATGACGGGGTTGACCATCTCCTTTTGCCAGTTCTCTCTATCGCTGCGAGAGAGGTCCCTTAGCAGGCTCAGGACTGCAGGCCTCGAATCCAAGGGGGCAAGGCGCATCTGAGAGTGGGCAAGCGCGCGATGGTCACTGTCGAGAATCGTCAGTTCCGTATTGGTAAGGAAGCCGGAAGTTATCGCCAGTTGTTGGAGTCGAAGTCCCTGATTCGAGCGGACCAGGAGGGGCTCAGCCATGCGTGCTACGGCCTCGGCGTTGAGGACGAGCGTCTCATGTTCGCGGGCGGCCATGTATCGAGTGAGCAGGCCGAGGGCGACGACTCCGATTAACAGGATCGTCAGCAGAGTCAGGGCAGCGTAGCTAATGATCAGACGCCAGCGAATCGAGTTCAGCATATTTGCATCTTTACCCTGTCAAAAGACGAGCCAAGCGGTCTCGTCGCGTCTCCTTGCGGGCAGGTCCTACTTAGACATGTCCGCTCTGCGGTCCGGCAGCCGGCCGCAGAGCGGGGTGTGTTTTGGATTTGCCAGCTTCTGAGGCGTGTGCACCTCACTGTGGAGGGTCGCCTCGGGAACTGGTGGTCATCAAGGCAGAGATGTTCTATGAACTGCTCTGCGACTCATGGGCGTTCTTCTGCTCTTCCTGGTCCTGGTCATGCAGTTCCTTCATCTGCATGCGGAGGCGTTCAAGAGGCATGATAGAGACACCTAGAAATGCCCTGTCTTCGTCTTCGGGGTGGGCGCCGAGGGAAACTGTCGTTGAAAAGGTTTCACCGTCGCGCATTACTGTTATTTCCACTTCGTCACCTGGGCTGTGACCGGTCAGGGCCTCGACCAAATCCTGATAGTTGGAGATCTCGGTGTCGCCAACCGCGGTGATTGCATCGCCTTGCTGCAGTTCTGCGAGAGCCGCCGGTCCCTGGTCCTGCACGCTCTTCACGAGTGCCCCGTCCGGCAGTTCGGTGAAGGGGAAGCCGTTGCCGAACCGGCCGCCGAACGGCATTGCGAAGCCAAAGCGATTGCCCCACGGCTGACGGCGGTCTTGATCAGGTCGGTTCATATCGCCACGGAATCGTTCTGCCTGTGCGATGCTAACGCCGATGAAGGCTTTTTCGCCGTCATCCGGATGTGTGCCGAGCGTCAGACTCAGGATCGTGCTCTCTCCTTCGCGATCCACTGTCAACTCGACAACGTCACCGGGGCTGTATGCGGCAACGGCCTCAGCCAATTCTCTCATACCTGTAATTTCGTTGTCGTCAACGGCGGTGATCAGGTCGCCGGCCATCAAGCCGGCTGTTGCGGCCGGGCTCTCGTCCAGCACCGCGTCGACCTCCGCGCCGTCACCAACGAAGATAGGGAATCGTTCCATCCCTCTGAAACGCTCGAAATTGGGTCTGCGTCCGAAGCCGGGCATTGCCGGAGCCCGCCCTCGCTGCGCTTTCAAGCCTTGGATCCGGGGAACATCCGGCGCCACGCCCAGTAGCGGGTAGCCTTCGTTATCGGCCAAGGTGACTGTCAGCGTCATCTCTTCGTCGCCGCGCTTCACCGTGAGTTCAAGGGTGTCGCCCGGGTCGCGCATCAGGATCACGTGTTGCAGCTCGGCGGCGGTATTGACCATGTCTCCGTCGATTGCCAGAAGAATGTCGCCGCGCGCAAGGCCGGCCACGGAGGCCGGGGTCTCCTCGCCGACGGCCACGACCAGAACGCCGGGTTCCGGCTTGATCCGTTCCGACAGCGAAGCCGCCGAAGCGGTGCCTGCCAAGGCCAGAAGGGCAAGGAGGGCCGCTGAGACCAGGACCCCAAGTTTCCGTTTGGACACGTTTGGCAAAGGTATCGTGCCGGTCATTCGTATTTGCTGTCTCATTCTTTTCTCCTTTAGCTGTGCTACACAGTGCGGTTATACCAGTGACTACAGTTAAAGTGTAGCGCCTCAAATTGAAAGGCTGGTTGCCTTTACATTAAGGTTCCGCAATAAAGGAAAACTCCTTTGCCAGCCGGCAAATTGGGCTGATGAGCCTAATTGGACCTATGTCCAAGAATGACGAGCAGCGCTTTTTGAATCAAGGCGGCTGAGCAGCAGGCAGGCAAGGCTGAGGACATCTGTGTATCAGAAAGCAGTGCTCAGTTTGTCTCAGCTCTGGAACTTGTAACCGAAGCCGCGGACGGTCACAAGTTTTGTCGGGTTGGCCGCGTCGCGTTCGATCTTCTGGCGCAGGTGCCGGATATGTACGTCGACGGTGCGGTCACTGTTGACGTCGCCTTCGTAGCCCCACACGGCCTCAACGAGGCCACTGCGGCTGACCGGCACGTTGGGCCGAGCGGCAAGGTAGTGAAGCAGCCGAAACTCGGTAGGCGTAAGCTCGACGATCTCGCCTTCCAGGCGCACTTCGAGGTGCGTCAGGTCGATTTCAAGGTCCTCAAAGCGGTGGACCTGGGTATCAGACTGGGCAGCCAGTTCGCCGTAGGCGCGGCGCAAGAGGGCCCGAATCCGGGACACCAGTTCGCGCAGACCGTAGGGCTTGACCATGTAGTCGTCGGCCCCCAGCTCCAGACCAAGCACCTTGTCCAGTTCTTCATCTCTGGCGGTCAACATCAGGATCGGTTGACGATGGCTTTGGGAACGAAGGGCGCGGCAGACGTCATAGCCACTCATATCGGGCAGACGCAGGTCCAGAGTTATCAGGTCGGGTTGTTCTCTTTTGGTCATTTCAAGTGCCTGGGCGCCGGTTTTGGCCCAGAAGACTTCGAACCCTTCCTGCTTCAGCGCGTACTCCAGGCCCCTGGCAACGGCTGGTTCGTCTTCTACAATCAGAACGCGTTCCCGTTTCATGCTCGGACCTCCTGAGATTGCCGTCGTTTCCTCGCTCTGAGTCGACTGAGACTGCATGAAGCCGTACATCTCGCGGCCTCAATTTTTTGGCGCCAACCTGCAGCCAGTGTACAATACGTGGTCGTAGTATACCTATCATATGGAGGCTTTGCTACAGGGGAAGTAAACGAATCGGGCCCCGGGCATAAGGAGAGGGCCCCAGCCCGGTACACTGGGGCAATTGAGTTTTTTGTCCTGCTTTATGCAGGAGACCAGGCCGGTTCAGCCTGAGCATTCGCTGGAGACGGGAAGGAAGTTAAAACGATGGCTCGCATGAAAGTATTGCTAACGGAAGATATTCCAAGTTTGGGCCTTGCCGGCGAAGTCCACACGGTGGCAAGAGGCTATGCCCGCAACTATCTGCTCCCGCGCAGAGAGGCGATTCTGGCGACCAAGGGCGCTCTGAAACAGGCGGAGGATATTCGCCAGGCGGCGATACGGAAGCGTGCGCAGGAACGGTCGAACGCCGATGCCCAGGCGGAGGTCCTTAGTGTTCAGCAGTTGCTCTTTAACGTGAGGGCAGGAGATAACGACCGGCTTTACGGCTCGATTACCACGTCGGATATCGCCGAACGAATGGAGGAGACGGTTGAATTCGAAGTAGACCGCAGGCGAATTCTACTGAGCCAGCCGATTCGGGAGTTAGGCCTGTACGACGTGACAATTAGACTGATGGCAGACGTAGAGGCTACCTTTGCCGTTGCAGTCGTGCGGGAGAGTGAAGGCTGGGCAGACGCCGAACAGAGAGAACAGGACCGCGAGGCGGCGGCTCAAGCAGAAGCGGAAGCTGAGGCGGCGGCCGAGCTGGCGGATGACGCAACCCATGCCGATGCGGAGGAGGACTCGGCGGAAGGCTGAACACAGTAGTCGTTCGCATAGAATACGCCAGAGAATATATGACGGACAGGGTGCAGACCCTGTCCGTTTCTGTTTGTCCGGGTAAGGCGAGTGTGGGCCGCAGGTGGTGCAGGACTCTCACCAATCTTTACCCGTTGAAATATCAGAGCCTTTCCTTAGAACGGCGTTGAAGCCCGGCCATTTCAGCAGATCAATACACTACTCCACCCCCTGCGCGGCCTGGCGCGGGGATGGGCACCGGACCGTCTTCAGGCCGGGGTGCATTCCAGAATTGGGGTGGGGATAGTCTGGGGGAATTCATGGCGGCGGTGGCTGAAATTGTCTACCGGATATTGGGGAGAGGCAGCGTAGGTGGCAGGCCCGGCCTTACGGTGGAGTCCGTCAGTTGGGGAGGGTGCGAGGGGCGGCACCTACGGGGATCTGATGGGACTGGCGGGACGTGGTCTGGCTGGACACCTTCGATTAGGCACCTGTCACGAACATCGACACCCGGTCGGCGAGGCATGTTGTAGGAGAGGGGGCGTTGCGGGGGCGGAGCCCCCGCACAAGGGAGGGCCGAATAGGCCCGACCGCCCAGAACTGCAGTGGTCAGAGGAGGCGATTCACCTCCTTCAGGGCTGAAAGCGGACTGGACATGGCTCCGCCGCTGCCCGAGGAATGGGAAAGTTCACCCCAATATTGGGATGCACCCTCAGGCCGATTTCGCTAGCCAATTTCGGGCAAATCGGGTATACTTAAAGGTGGCAAAAGCCCTGCCTGTCAGAGTCCAGGGCGCACGCTTTTTCCCCAATTGGCGAGGCCGACGACCGGCCATAGAGTACCCTCCGGCGAGAACGAAAATCGACCCAAACTCAGGGGCGGGGACTCCGAGACTGATGATGGCGGAGGCCAAGACACAGGACGATATAGTGGCGGGAGAACGTGAATGAGTGAGTCAAACGGTATAGACGACGCGGCCCACGGTGAGAATGGAATGGGCGGTTTACCGCACGATCCGACCTCCCGAAACGGGGCCAATGGCAACGGGTTGTTTGCCCAGAGCGTAGAGGAAGTCTCCATCGAAGATGAGATGCGCACCGCTTTTCTCGACTATGCGGTCAGCGTTATTGTGGCGCGGGCTCTGCCTGATGCACGCGACGGGCTGAAACCTGTTCACCGGCGCATTCTTCATGCCATGCACGACATGGGGCTGCGGGCGAACTCGTCCTACAAGAAGTCGGCCCGCATCGTCGGAGAGGTGCTGGGGAAGTATCACCCCCACAACGATCAGGCGGTTTACGATGCGCTAGCGCGCATGGCGCAGGAATTCAGTCTGCGCTATCCACTGGTGAACGGCCAGGGGAATTTCGGCTCAATCGACGGCGACAGCCCCGCAGCGATGCGATACACGGAGGCCAAGCTGGCGCAGTTGACCGAGATGCTGCTCCAGGATATCGAAATGGATACGGTCGATTGGGGACCGAATTTCGATGACAGCCTGGAAGAGCCGTTGGTACTGCCTGGGAAGCTGCCCAACATGCTGGTCAACGGCTCAAGCGGCATCGCCGTGGGCATGGCCACGAATATCCCTCCACATAACCTGAGTGAAATCTGCGACGCGGTTGCCCATGTCATCGACAACTGGGAGCGGCGCGAGCAGGTCGGTCTTGAAGAGTTGATGGAGCTGGTGAAAGGGCCGGACTTTCCGACCGGGGGCGAGATTTTGGGGACGGAAGGGATCCGGCAGGCATTCGCCACTGGTCGCGGCCGCATACTTGTACGCGCCAGGACGCAGATTGAGGAGACAGACAGCGGCCGATTCCGCATCATCGTCACGGAGATCCCTTACCAGGTCAACAAGACGACATTGCTGGAGCGGATCGCCGAGCTCGCCCGATCAGGTCGACTGGATAGCATCAGCGATCTGCGGGATGAGAGCGACCGGAGCGGGATGCGAATCGTTGTCGAGCTGAAGCGGGGTGCGTCGCCAAGAAAGGAACAGAACCGACTCTTCAAGTTTACCCCACTACAGTCAACTTTCAGTGTCAATGCCCTTTCGCTGCTGAACGGCAGGCCGGTGACGCTGGGCTTGCGGCGGGCCCTTCTGATTTACATTAATCACCGGTTTGAGGTAATCACGCGACGCACGGAGTTTGACCTGTCCAAGCAGCGCGAGCGGGCGCATGTCCTGGAGGGGTTGCGCATCGCGCTGCAGTTCCTTGACGAGGTCATTGCAACGATTCGCAATGCCGCCAGCGCGGAGGAGGCACGAACGCAGCTGGTGGAAAGGTTCAGCCTGAGCCTTGTTCAGGCGCAGGCGATACTGGACTTGCAGCTGAGACGGCTGGCAGCGTTGGAGCGGCAAAGGATAGAAGACGAGTACCAGGAGGTGATGGAGCGCATCGCCTATCTGGAAGACCTGCTGGCCAATCCGGCGAAGATTCGGGGCCTGATTCGTGGCGACATCGTCGAGATGAAGGAGAAATATGGCGATGAACGGCGCACGGGAATATTACACTTCGCCAGCGGCGACTTCAGCGATGAGGACCTGATACCGCAGGAAAACGTGCTGATCAGTTTCAGCGCCAATTCTTACATCAAGAGAATGGAGGCCGACAGCTTCCGGGCGCAAGGCCGCGGTGGACGCGGGGTAAGGGGGATGAGTACACGAGGCCAGGACGAGGTCATGGACCTGCGCTTCGCGCGTACCCTGGACCACATTCTCTTCTTTACGAATAAGGGAAGGGTATACAGTAGCCGCGTTTACGAGTTGCCGGAGGGCAGCCGCACCTCCAAAGGGGCTCATATCGCCAACATTCTTACGCTTCAGCCTGACGAACAGGTCACGACGATGTTGACGCTGGGCGATTTTGAACAGGCCTCTTATATAACGCTTCTGACACGCAAGGCCCGCATCAAGCGGGTGCAGGTATCGGCTTTCTCGAATGTTCGTCAGAACGGCGTGATCGCCATGAATCTGGACCAGGAGGACTCGCTCGAATGGGCACAGCTGACGAACGGCGGCCAGGAGTTCATAATCGTCACACGCGGGGGCAAGGCGCTGCGGATGCGTGAGGAACAGGTGCGAGCCATGGGCCGTGCGGCGGCCGGTGTCTGGGCGATGCGTTTGATTGGCGATGATCTGGTCACGGGCTTCGATGTAGTGAAGCCGGGTGCCCATCTTTTTGTTCTGCACGAATTCGGTCTAGGCAAGCGGGTCCCACTTACAGAGTACCCGCGCACGAACAGGTATACGCAAGGGGTATGGTCGACGGACCACAGGAAGCTTGACGAGTTGGGCCCGATAATCGCGGCGCGGGTTGTCACTGAGAATGACCAAATCACTGTAATCACCGGCAACGGCATTGTGTTGCGAACGGCGGTCTCGGGAATCAGCCATAAGGGGCGCCCAACGATGGGTGTGCGCATCGTCAATCTGGATGATGGCGACACGGTTGCGGCGCTGGCCGTACTCAGGCACGAGGATTTGATCCGTGAGGTCGAGGGTACCGAGCCGAGTGACACCAGCGAAGCCGTGAATGGTTCCTCGCCCGTCGCAGTAGCCGAATAGACAAGGGAGCATGTATCAATGTCCGACCTTCGCTCGCTGATACAGGGCGAGCCTGGGCCACGACACGCCTTTTTGCCCAGACTCAATCCCGACTCACTCGCAGAGACGCTCGTCGCCTTCGCCAATGGTGAAGGCGGTACTGTCGTATTGGGGGTTGACGCCAACGGCAGTCGAGGAGATCAACTGGTAGGGGATGATGTGGAGGGCGCGTTGCGGGCAGCCCTGGCCCTTTGCCGCCCGCCAATGCGTACAGCGTGGCAGCAGGAGGAGACCCAGTCCGGACCTGTAGTTTTGTTACAGGTCGATCGCAGCAGTGAGTTGCACATTCTTTCCGACGGACGGGCGTTGGTTCGCCGCGGAAGTGAGAACCGGCCGCTAAGTCCGTCGGAACTGGAGATACTGGTGGGGAATCGGGCGATGGGGGAGTTTGAGACCGATGAAGTACCCGGCTCCGCGAGAGAGGATCTGGACGAGGAGGTAATCGACGAGTATCTTGAGAGGAGGCAGCAGCGCAACCCGCACGGGGCCATTCTCCCCAAGAACAGGCTGTTGCAGCAGATTGGCGCCATAGACGGTGACGGGATCCCGACAGTTAGCGGGATGCTCCTGTTTGGTAAGGAGCCCCAGTTGTTTCTGCCGCACAGTCGGGCGGTATTTGTAAAGTTTGATGACAATCCGGGCGCATTCAGAACGGACGAGAGAGCGAGGCTAGCGAAGTCAGCCGGCACTGGAGCGTCAGTTTACCTGGCGAGCGAGGCCGGTTCATTTGGCTATGGCCGCCGGGAGGAGATCACGGGCCCGCTTGCTCGAATCGTCGAGCGCGGCTGGCGAGTCATCTGGGAAGAGATGGGCAAGAAGGCCGTGGTAAAGGGGCTGCAGCGGGAGGATCAAACGGAGTATCCCCCGTTTGCCGTGCGTGAAGCCTTGGTCAACGCCGTATGCCACCGGGACTATCGCCTTCGAGGAAGCAGCGTTGAGATTCACATGCGCCCGGATAGCCTTGAGATAATCAGCCCTGGCGGCTTGCCGGCGTACATAACGATCGAAAATATCGTTGATGAACATTACAGCCGCAACCCTCGTCTCGTTAACGGACTCTACCAGTGGGGCTATATCGAGGAGCTGGGCCTTGGCGTTGACCGAATGATCGAGGATATGGTGGCGGCAGGCCATCCACCCCCGCTGTTCGATGCGAAGAGCCATCGATTCTCGGTAACTTTGCAGAACCGCAAAGACCTGGAGAAGATCATCCCCGAGTGGGAACAGCACATGAACGAGCGTCAGCTGAAGGCTATGCAGTTTGTGCAGGCGAATGGGAGCATAAGCAACCGGGATTACCGGCAGCTGTGCACGCATGTTGGGGCGGAGACGTTACGCCTTGACCTGGTGGACCTGGTGGACAAGAAGCTACTCCTAAAGATCGGCGACAAACGGGGGACCCGATACATTCTCAGGTAGTAGCCGCTGAGCCATCTTCGGCGACAGAGCCCGCCCCATGAGGATGCCCCGGACTGTCGCAATCCTCCTTGCAGGCCGATAGTGTCAGTTGCGTTGAGAAGTGACTGCAGTCCATGGGCGATAACCGGGGTCGCCTCATTCAGGATCGCGAACTGAATGTACGTGGAAAACTACGTCAGAAGACGGCTCAATTTGGGATAATTGGGTTATTCACTTGGGATAACGGGCCGTTGCGAAAGGATAAGCCTTGAATATCCCGGCAAAATTGGTAAAGAATGTGTCGAGCCAGAACCCGGGGACTTCAGGAAAAAAAGGGTTTGCGCCGCTCCGAATCAGTGCAGGCACCGTGCAATCATCTAAGATCGGGGCCCGATCTCGATGAAGTTGACTTTGCGCTCTTCACGTCCCGATTGTCTGCCGTCATAGTCGGGTGATATAATTTACCTAAACTTTCGCCCTTGGAAGAGGGCGTTTACGCCACGAAACCGGACCCAAGCCATTGCGCCACGACAAGAAAATCCCGAACGCGCGGGAGACCGAATCCGAGAATTCGGCCGTGAGTGACCGCGTCGCGTCTCTTGCGTCTGAGAGTGACCTATCGTTTGTGAAACATTTGCCGTCCCGGCCAACGATGGAACGGGTGCATGAAACGCCAATCCGCGGCGCCAATGGAATGGCGGCCTCGGTCCCGACCGGCGGCGTCATGTCGGAAGGTGACGGGCATGTTTCGCCAGATGAGGAGCGGCGCGACGATGATGATCCGGGGCTGAAGTCTCTGCTGCGGGAGACGTTGGAGACGGTGGTTCTTGCGATCCTCATTTTCCTTGTGATCCGCAGCCTTGTGCAGAACTACCGGATCGAAGGCCAGTCGATGGAGCCGAACTTCCAACACGGCCAGTATCTGCTTGTAAACAAGCTGGCCTACCGATTGGGGGAGTACCGGCGGGGAGACGTTATTGTCTTCCACTACCCCAACAACCCGTCACAGGACTACATAAAGCGGGTTATCGGGCTGCCGGGTGACACGGTTGAGTTTCGAGACGGCGTCCTCCTGGTCAATGACGTGACAGTAGAAGAGCCGTACGATCAGATACCGATTGCGAGGAACATTGCGGCGCAGACCGTTGCGCCAGGATTCCTGTATGTGTTGGGTGACAACCGTCCGGCGTCGTCTGATACGCGCACGTGGGGCCAGCTGTCGCAGGAGTTTGTCATCGGCAAAGCATGGTTAGCCATTTGGCCGGTTGACAGAGCTGGTTTGGTTGAGCACCCGGCCATTGAACTAGAGCCGGCATTCGAACTAGCACCATAGCTATTTCTGTATATGGCTGAAGAGCGTAGATCAGCTTCGTTATGCGCGGCGATGCCCGGTTGGTCAGGTGGAGAAGCAGTACTGCTAGGGCAGCAGAAGACGGGAAGATCTGAGGACGAACCGGGAGAAATGGCATGACAAACGTCAGAGTAAGAGATTTCCTAATTCTAATCGGTCATACGTGGATGTGCCTGGATTGCCGGAGCAAGCTTCTTGAGAATCCTGAGGCGACACTCGTCGGCCACAAGTTGAGCGAATTCGAACGAGAGTGTTTGTTGAAGCTTACCGATAGCTCCTATCGCACAATGATGGATCTAGAGGCAGCAACCGGACTCACTGCTGAGGAAGTTTCGCTCGCAATCGATCATCCTCGCTCCCGTCTGCGTCATCTGGGAACTCGCGTGCGAGGGTAAGCGCGGAGCGGACCCTGGCGCGCGGCTGTCGGTGAATTAGCAACCCGTGGACATTCCAGCGCTGTTCGACCGATACGAGTGGGGATTCGAGACGGTCGAGGCCGGTATCTGGCGCAGCACGTTTGCAGACGAACAGGACGAGGAGTTTGACCTCTATGTGGCCGCGGGAGAGGAATGGGTGCACTTTGCCGTTACCCCTCTCACTCCAGTTCCGGCGCCGGAGTGCAGAGAGAAGTTGTCGTCTCTGTTGCTGAGCCTGAATCAGTCGGTACGTCTGGTCCGGTTCGCCACGGATGGGGACGGCGACGTATCTCTTCTTGCCGACTTGCCCAAAGCAGATCTTTCCTTCACCCTCTTTGCGGCGACGATGGATGCCCTAATCCACTATACAAGGGAACTGGCCGCCCCGCTCGGCAGGACCGCGACGGATCCCCGCTTCGAAATGTCGTTCCCCTAGCCCAAGAATTCACCGAAATAGGAGACCACAATGGCCAATGCGCTGGCAGCCCGGTGGCTGCCGATATTGGAGGCGCTGGGCGTCAGACGGCCGGGAGACGTTGGCTGGATTCACGGCGCGAATGGATCGCAGGCCCTATTGGGTGCGCTGTCCGATCCGAAGGTACAGTTCATTGAAGGGGATATTTCCCTGGTTGGCGGTGAGATCATCATGGCGCATCCGCCGGTAGTGGAGAGCGATCTGCGCTTTGAGAGGTGGCTGGACCTGACTGTTGCCGCGGGGAAGGGCGCGAAACTTGACTTCAAGTCGCCGGAAGCGGTTGTCCCCTGTCTTACCTACGCAGCGGAGAAGGCTGCCGGCAAGATACCTCTGTGCGCCAATGCCGATATCTTAGCCGGCCCAGGTGGAGACGAGGCACTGTTCAGACCAGACGAATTTGTAAGCCTATGCACGAGTCTCTTGCCCCAGGCCTTCCTTTCGCTCGGCTGGACTGTGGAAGAAGGCGATCCTGGCTATACGTGTGCGATGCTCGACGAGATGCTTGAGTTTCTGGCGGACGTCGACGCGGAGGTCACTTTGTGCTTTTATGCCGGTTACCTACGAGAAGCCTGGCCGATAGTGGCGGAGATTTTGGCGGAGACCGATTACACTCTCACCATCTGGGGCAGGATCAGTGACAGGTCGCTTGCGTCGTGGACTCGGGACAACACTCCTGCGGAGCGTTGCTTCTATGACATGCAGTGGCGGGACGGTACACAGATTCACCTGGCCGATTCCTGAACCGACTCACGCGGACTGCACATATAAGGCGCCGGCTTCAACCACTGAGAGGCCATGGTAGCACGCCCACGCGTTCGGCCCAGTCGCGATACAGGCCTGCGAACTCCTCAACTTTGGGCCGATTCCGGTCGCTCAGATCGTTAAGTTCGGTCCGGTCCTCCTGCATGTCGTAAAGCTCCCAACTGTCCCCGTGTTTGCTGACCAGCTTCCACTGCCCCAAGCGGACGGCTCGGTTTCCTTCGTGTTCCCAGAAGATGTGGCTTTGCCGAGTCCATTTGCCGCCTCTCAGCAACGGCAGAAAGCTCTCTCCTTCCAGAGGCTGTAACGGCTGCCCGTTGTACTCGGCAGGGTGGGGAATGCCGGCGGTGTCAAGGAAAGTCGGCAGAATATCAATGATGTGACAGGCCTCGTGCACGACCTGATTGGGTTGAATCTCTGAGGGCCAGTAGGCGATGAGGGGCGTGGAGATGCCGCCCTCGTGAACCCAGTGCTTATAGAGGCGGAATGGGGCATTGGAAGCGTTGGCCCACGGTAGATCGTAGCTCATAAATGTGTGGGGACCTCCGGGACGAATGCCGGGGTCGTTGCCCACTCGCATCGGTCTGCCATCGGGTGTCCAGTCGATGTAACGGTCGACCCAACCGTTTTCGGCGAGGAATTCAGCGCAGCCGCCATTATCGGACAAGAAGAGGACGAGCGTGTTGTCGTCGAGCTGCGAATCCCTTAACGCGTCCAGGATTCGTCCGATTCCCTGATCCATGCGGTCTATCTGCGCGGCGTAGACTGCCATGCGCATGTCTTCCCAGTCGCGATTGCGGGCGTCCTCCCAAGGGGGCGCGGATTCGTCGCGCGGCGAGATATCCCAGCGGCTGTCCAGCAGCCCCATTCCTTTGAGCTCCTCGTGCCGCGCGGTGCGCAGCGCGTCCCACCCTCCTTTGCGATAGATTCCTTCGTACTTGGCGATGTCCTCCGGCAATGCGTGGAGGGGCCAGTGGGGGGCAGTGTAGGCTACGTAGAGGAAGAAAGGATCGTCGGACTGGGAGGCCTCTTCGATCATCTTGGCGGCCCGATCGCTGATGGCATCGGTGTAATAGTAGGTGTCGGATGCGGCGTGATGGTCTTCCTTCCCAGTTCTCCGACTCCCGGCCTCCTCTCCGGACGAGACGAAGGAATCGTCCTCCATCAATGAATATGGCGAGAAGAAGCTGCCGGCTCCGTCCAGTGTGCCGTAGTAACGGTCGAATCCTCTTTGACGAGGTGTAGGATGCCCCTCTTCGCCAGGCCGCCAGGTTTGGGGCCGGGTAGGGTCGTAGGCGCCGCCGACGTGCCACTTTCCGGACATGAAAGTGCGGTAGCCGCCGATCTTGAGCGCTTCTGCGATGGTCACAACATCTTCGCGCAGATATCCCTGGTATGCGGGCGAACCGGAGTTCTCCATCATGTGGCCGATGCCTGCCTGATGTGGATAGGCGCCGGTGAGCATGCAGGCGCGGGTCGGGCAGCAACGGGCATAGTTATACATCTGGGAAAACCGCATCCCGCCGCGGGCCAGACTGTCCAGATTAGGTGTCCGGATCTCCGAACCATAACAGCCTATATCGGAGAAGCCCATGTCGTCCACGAGTATGAGGACAAAGTTCGGGCGCGTCGTGGTGGCATCAGTCATCTGAATCTCCATGTAGCGGGATTGTTTTGGGAAGGAAACCGAGTTAACGGGACGATTTGCAGGCCTGGACTTCGCGCCGGGTCGATACGATCACCGTTCAGGAAGTACTGCCTCAGTCCAGAGCCAGGTGAGGCGTTTGCTCCTGCACGTATGGCTTGACGACCTCAAGGCTCCGGCTCATCACGTCGACGGCTACATCGATTTCCTTTTCCGACATCGGGGTGGAGATGGCGTACTGACACCTGGGCGCGCTAAAGATACCGCGGTTCATCATTTCCAGATGCAGCAGTTTGGGGAGGTCGAGGGCCTTTTCCTGGGCAGCTACGGCATCGCGTGCGTTGGTTAGCTTTTGGGGGCTCCAGAGGATGCGGATGATGGAGCCTGAGCCAACGGCACGGATTCCCACTCCAGCGGTTTGAAATGCGGAGTTTAGTCCATTTCTCAGCCGCTGGCCCAACTCGTTGATTCTCTCCACCTGTTCAGCTCCGAACTCCTTCATGGTTGCCAAGCCTGCGGCCATGGTAATGTTGTTGCCGTTGAAGGTGCCGTTGTGCGGGATGGTCATGGGGTGAGTCGGGTCGAAGGGAGCCATAATCTCTTTGCGCCCACCGAACGCGGCAAGAGGAAGGCCGCCGCCGATAAACTTCGCGACCGAGGTGAGGTCAGGCGTCACCCCGATCCCGGCCTGAAACCCGCCGACATCCTGGCGAAAGGTCATGATCTCGTCAAAGATCAGGAGCACGTCAAATTCGTCAGCCAGCTGTCTGACTCCTTGAAGGTACCCTGGCTCGGGTTCTATGCCGCCACCTGCCCCGAGAGCGGGTTCCATGATGATGGCGGCGATTTCGCCGCTGCGGGCCTGCAGAAAGTCACGTATTGCATCGAGGTCATTGAAGGGCGCCACCAGCATTCCTTCCAGGGCTGCTTCAGGGACGCCTCGGCTGGAGAGCCGAGGACGGGGGAGGCCTTCTTCGTTGGAATCCGGCTGAATGTTTACCTGCACGTAGTCGTGGGAGCCGTGATACCCGCCGTCCATCTTGATGATGATGTCTTTGCCGGTGAAGGCCCTCGCCGCGCGCATCGCCAAGAGGGTCGCCTCCGTTCCGGAGTTGCAGTAGCGAACGCTGTCAAAGCTGGGGACGCGGTTGCAGAGCATCTCGGCGTGTTCGACAGTTACTTCAGCGGCGGAACCGAGAACGGTGCCGCGGGCTGCCTGTTCCTGGATGGCGCTGACGGTGGGTGGATGGGCGTGACCGTGGATCAGGGAGGTGTAATTGTTGAGAAAGTCGATGTACTGGTTTTCGTCATAGTCGTAGAGGAAGCAGCCTTCCCCGCGAGTCATGTAGGCAGGATAGGGGGTGTAGAAGGACGCCGCCCTGGTGTCGCCGCCCGGCATAGACTCTTTGGCGCGCGTGTTCCACTCGCCGGATCCAGACGTGCGCTGGCGAAAGGTCTCGATGATCAGGTTGGCGGCGTCCTGGCTTGGTTTGGTGTTCACGGCAGACCTCCATGGTGGCTTTTCATCGGCGCTGATAGTCGACGGCTGCAAAATTGGCAGGTTGGCAATGTCTGCCGTTTCTTTCGAGAGAGGACGAGGTGTGATCAGGGTACAGGATGGGGCAAGCAACAGGTAAGGATTCGAAGATTCACTCTTTCACTCGTGGGATTGTAGCATACAGCTTTTGTGGCAACAACGGACTCATCTGCGGGTGCATCCCAGATTTGGGGTGGGAACAGTCTGGCAGGGAATCCATGGCGGCGGCTGACGTTGTTTACCGTCTTTGGGCGAGACGCAGTGCAGGCGCCTGGCCTGGCCGTACGGTGGAATCCGTCGGTTGGGGCGGGTGCGAGGGCACGCGCCTAGACGGCACCTACGAGGATCTGATGGGACTGGTGGGACGTGGTTTGGGGACACTCCTTCGATTAGAGACCTGTTACAAAATCGACACCAGGTCGACCAGGGATGTTGTAGGAGAGGGGGCGTTGCGGGGGCGGAGCCCCCGCACAAGGGAGGGCCGAATAGGCCCGACCGCCCAGAACTGCAGTGGTCAGTAGCCGGTAGTCAGTGGTCAGAGACGGCGCATCTCCTGCCTCTGGGCTTCAGACGGTCGGGACATGGCTCTGTTGCGACTCGAGGCATAGGAAAGTTTGCCCCAGCATTGGGATACACCCATCTGCCGGGTCGAGTTCCAGATTTGTTGGTAGAAGCAGTCTGAACCGGGACAGGGAGAACTGCCCCGGATGATCAGGAAACAGGCGAACAGTTGTAACCTCTTGGGAGGAGTTTTGCTCCAGAGGGGTGGGTGGAGTCCGGAAAGACAGCCGTAAGGGCAGATCCCACCTGAAGGGCGAAGTCCAAATTGGCAAAAAATGTGAGGGCACCCCACAAGGAGTGCCCCTACCGTTGGTGGGAAGAGCGTGCTCGATTGCAGGAGGTCCGACCGGTACAGTCATAGGGAGGGAACAGAATAACGGAAGCGGCCGTCTTAGTTTGTGGTTGGAAAGCTCAGCGGCTTGGGTCGGAGGTCAGACGCAGGCGGCAAAGCAAGAAAGGTTTTCACGCAAACATTTACAGCAAGCGAGGTGGGGAATGAGACGGCTAATAAAACCCTTGGTTCGAGGGACACTGGCTCTCATGTTTGCCGGTTCCGCAGCCATAACAAGCTTCCGCGATGCGGCCGCCTATGCGGTGCACATCGTCCAACCGGGCGAGACCTTGAGCGAAATCGCCAAGCAGTACGGGACGACTGTAGCGACCTTGAGGCAGCTCAACAGTTTACCGGACGCGAATTTTGTCTGGTATGGTCAACGTCTTGTAATCGACAGTAGCGGCTCAGTTGTCGTCGAGCCGCAGAGCGGCGACGCGTACCAGTTGTACAGGGTGCGGTCGGGCGACTCCCTTACCAAACTCGCAAGCCGCTACGGTCTCAGCGTGGCTCAGATCGCACAGATTAACGGTATTTCGCCCTTGCGCTGGTTGTACAATGGGCAGCAGTTGCGGTTGCCCCTTTCGCCAGGGACAGTGCAGGCCTCACAGGCTTGGACTCCGGCTTCTCAAGTTGGCGACGGAGACTTTCAGCGCTACACGGTACGGCCGGGCGACACCTTAACTCGGCTTGCCAGACAGCACGGAATCAGTCTTTCAAGGCTTATGTCCATAAACGGATTGTCCCTGGCGAGGTGGCTCTACGTTGGACAGGTACTGCTCGTGCCAGAGGAGATCGAAGAGGCTGAACTGCAGCCTGCCCAGCTGGCCGCACCACCTGTGCCCGCTATACGGCCTGATCTGCCGGTTCCCGCCTTGCAGCCTGCTCCTCCAGTGACGGCGATGAAGCCTGGGCTGACTCTTCCTGCAATGCATACGGTGCAGAACGGTGAAATGCTCAAAGACATTGCTGCGCAATATGGAGTTAACCACGCCGCGATTGCGAAGTTGAATAACTTGGCAAATCACAGTATTCTAGAGGCCGGTCAGACATTGCGGATTCCGTCGGAGAGCGCTCTCGAACTTCTGGAAGTAGTGGAACACAGGCTTGACCAGTCCCGGTATCCTACGTTTACTGAGCGATGGGTCCAAGTTGACCTGAGCGAACAGATGGCAGTCGCCTACGAAGGCACAACGCCGGTCAAGGCGTTCATCGTCTCGACCGGAGTCGGGAATACGCCCACTGTCCAAGGAACGTTTCGCATTTGGGCAAAGATCGCCATGCAGGATATGCGGGGCGGGAGTCGAGCCGCAGGCACCTACTATCATCTGAGAGACGTTAAGAACGTACAGTACTTTCACAGGAGCTACGGTTTCCATGGCACGTACTGGCATGACAACTACGGTACACCCATGAGCCGAGGTTGCATCAACATGACAAATGAGGATGCCAAGTGGCTCTTTGATTGGACGTCACCTACGGGCTACGACGATGACTGGTTGTTCAGCAACAATGCCAACCCCGGCACCCTGGTTATGGTCCATAAATAGAAGCTGGGTAGCCAAATGTTCCGCTACAGGAGTTTAAGCGCGATGGCCAGAAAAGTTTTTGTGTCGATGGCGATGGCCCTGTTCTTTGGACTGTTGTCCAACGGATGGGGCCATCCGAGTACGGCATTTGCTGCTGAAATGCTAGTACCGTTCCCACAGCCACTTATTTCTGAGGGAACGCAGGCAGGTCTGGACTTATTGCCGCCACTACCATTCATAGGCGCGACGATGGACCTTCCAAGCGTGCGGCAAGAGCAGGAGGAGTTACTTTCCGCCGTGACCCGGACCCAGGTCGTGGATGAAACGGAATACGCGGTCTCCTGGACCGGCCTTACGACTCTTCATCTGGATGTCAGCCGGGCCCGTACCGAGGGCGAGAAGTGGATTGAGGTAAATCTGAGTGACCAGACGCTGTACGCCTGGGAAGGCGACCAGTTGGTAAACGAATTCCTGATTTCATCGGGGGTCCAGGCGTATCCTACAGTGACAGGCGTGTTTCGGATGTGGGCGCGAACGCCTTCGCAGACGATGTCCGGCGGCGATCCAGATGCCGGCACCTACTACAATCTGCCGAACGTGCAGTGGGTGCAGTACTTTTATGCCGAATTCGCATTGCACGGGACGTACTGGCACAACAATTTCGGCACGCCAATGAGCCATGGCTGTGTTAATCTGACGATAGAGGATGCGGAGTGGCTCTTCAACTGGACATTCCCTGAATGGGACGGCTCAGGAGGATGGCTGCGCACGACTGAGAGCGATGCCACCCTGGTGTGGGTGCACAGATAATGGCAACGAGGTCGAGACCAAGAAAGAAGAGCCGGGCGAAGGGCGGCCGGCACTCACAGAGGAGTGTAGGAGGCCGCCTAGCGCGGCCTTCTCGTCAGGAATTGAAGGAGATTGCTGCCAAAAGGAAGCTCAGGCAGAACCTCTACATTTATGGAGGCGGCGCGGTACTGGTTGCGATTGTGGCACTGGTCATTTACTTGAACATTCGCAATACTGCGCCGGTTGGCGAGGAAGAGTCGTTTGCCTCACAGGGCAATACGCATATTCAGCAGGGCAGCGCCTCTCCCATCGGATACAACTCCACGCCGCCGACGTCCGGTCCCCACTATCCGGGACTGGCTCCGTGGGACATTTATGATGAACCGATCCGCTATGAGCAAGTCGTGCACAACATGGAGGATGGGGGAGTCATCGTTTACTACCAGTGTGAGGACGGCTGCCCGGTGCTGCGGGCGCAACTGGCAGAGGTGGTCCAGCCGTATCTCGACAACGGACGTCACGTCCTTATGATGCCAAATGACCCCAGTTGGACAGGTTTTGGCTCGCAGTCAGCTCACAGAGATATGGGTACGCGTATCGCGCTGACAGCGTGGCAGAAGCTGGACAAATTTGACGAATTTGACGCAGATCGAATTCGGGCCTTCATTGACCGGTACGAAGGAATCGATCACCATGTGAGATAGTCTGCGTCTCAATCCAGTTTGGCCTCGATAGTGCAAGTAAAGGCCCACGGCTTGAGCTGTGGGCCTAATGTTTTGTGGATTGCTGGCAATGTTATCAGTCCTGTTGAATTGCCTCTTCCACCGGCACCAGCTCGACTTCGCCGTCCTCCAGCTCGACTACTTTATATACTTGCTCAGCTCTGTCGGTCATCAGCACGCCGCCCAGGTGATCGATTTCATGTTGGAAGATGCGTGCGAGCCAGTCGTAGGCCTTGATTCGCTGGGACTTACCGTGCCGATCTTGTGCTTTGACGAGAACATAGGTGGCCCGATCAACATCAGCAGCCAGGCCGGGCAGACTCAAGCAGCCTTCCTGACCGATCTCGGAGCCTTTTGCCTTGACAATCTCAGGGTTGATCATTTCATAGCGCTGCATCGTCTCATCCGGGCGTTCAGTATCTTCAGGATATTCGATAACGAAGATGCGCCGGTCCAGCCCAATTTGGGGCGCGGCCAGACCGACGCCCCTGCCTTCCCGCATTGTTTCAACCATGTTGTCGAGTAGCTGATGCAGCCGCTTGTCGAAGGACCGCACGCGTTGTGCCGGCCGTCGAAGAATTTCCTCCTCGTCCTCCCAGATTGTTACGATACTTAGTTTCGCCATGCCGGGACTGTGGTCTGCCTTCAGAATGGTGGTGGCATTTGGGAGCGGTCAAGCACGGGCCGGAGTTCGTTGCGCCGGAGGGGCGGTCAGTTAACTGCGTTCAGGGGGGAGTTAGTCCGCAGGTCTGTGGCCTAGGTACGGCGCTGACTCCTGCGGCACCTAGGACCGCTGGATGATCATCATTGTCAGCCGACTGATATTGACCAGACTACCTTCGGCGTCTTCGATGCGGATTTCCCACACGTGTGTACGCCGTCCGATGTGAATTGGTCTCACGATGCCAAAAACGTACCCTTCCGTGACGGTACGCAGATGGTTGCCGTTGATGTCCAGACCCACCGCGATGAGGGAACTCTGATCAATCATCGCGTTTGACGCCACGCTTCCCATCGTCTCGGCCAGTGCGATAGACGCGCCCCCGTGCAGCAGGCCGTAGGGCTGATGCGTACGACTGTCCACCGGCATGCAGGCACGCATAAAGTCAGCGCCAACCTCGGTGAACTCGATACCGAGGTTGGCGGCTAACGTTCGCTCGCTCATCCGATTTATGACAGCGGCGGTCATTTCAGGATTGAACATCGCCCTATGCTGGCTGTCCTTGGTTACTTCGCCATGTTGCGCAGGGCGTGGAAGATCGGGAGTGGGCTCCAGTCGTTGCGGACGATTCCCCACTGGGCCTTTTCAGTTCCGTCGGCGACGACGCGGAAGTTCAGATTCCAGAGGAATGCGGGACCGACCCAGCCCCAGTTGCGCATCATTTGGAAGGCCTCGACGGTCCAGCGGGCCTGCTCGTCGAAGTCGTTGTCATTGGCGTATCCATAGCGGGGGTCGAAGGCGCCACCGGCGGCCCAGCCGAACTCGGTCGGCCAGATTGGGATGTTGCCGGCACCGTAGCGCAAGGCCAGGTTGCGGTAGCCTTCCATGGTGCTGCGGAAGCTCCACGAGTGGTGGGGGTTGTCGCAGGCACCGTTGAAGTGCTGGTTGCCTGTTTGCTGGATGGCTTCACATGCGCTCTGCCAGACTGCGTTAGGCGGTACGTTATAGCCGCTGGGGTGGGCGCCGAAGCCGTCAACGTAGTTGGCGAGTCCCTGCTGCAGCATGGCCTCGAAGTAACGGAAGTCATCCATGGCCAGAGAGCCGTTGTCGCCGGCAGGTGTCAGTGCCCCGCTGATTACATACATGGACGGGCAAGCGGCCTTGATCGCTCCGTAGGAGGGACGCAGGAGTGCCATGTACTCGCTGGGATTGATAGGGCGGTTGCCCCATTCGTAGTGCAGATTCTGCTCATTCCAGACTTCAATGGCTTTGACGGAGGAGCCGCAGTACTCTCCTGCAAGCCTGCCGAGGAATCTGGCAAAGGTCTGGGGATCGGCAGGCGGACCGCCGACTGTGCCGTCGTAGCCGGACTCGCGGGACCAGTTGGGTGCGTTAACTACGCTGAACAGCAGATTGAGTCCGCGCGCATTGGCGGCGTTGACGAGCGGCCAGATATCGCCGAAGCCGTACTGGCCCTGCGTGGACTCAAAGACCTTCCACTCGATCTGCTGCTTCACCCAACCGAAGCCCAGCTCGCGGGTCTTGTCCATCGCGATGCCTTCCTGGCCATTGTGAATCATGTGGGCCTGGACGCCGTAGCCGAAGCCGATGCCAGGCAGCCTGGTTGCAGGCGCAGATGGAGCAGGCGCAGCAGCCGGTGGCGCAGCTTCAGGCCGAGGGGGGATTTCCGATTCGGCAAATTTCTTCACACCGGTGAGGGAACCGATCAACTCGGTCAGGTCGCGGTAGATCCAAGCGGGTTCGCTGACGCCCGACACTTCGACCTGGAACCAGTCTTCATTGGGGCCGATACCGGTAATCTTCACCTGTGTGCCGGCGGTCAGAACGCTCAGGATTGGATATTCGGTTCCGGGTCCGGCGCGTACATTGAGATGCGTCGGCTGACTGACTGCGAACGGTCCTCCAGCTTCGGGTGGCTGCGGAGCCGGCTGCGGCTGAGGTTGCTGAGTTGCCGTGCCGCCACCGGACGGAGGCGCGGTCGAACCGCCCTGGGGAATCCAGATCCTCGTACCCCAAAAGAGCGTGTTTGCATTGGCAAGGCTATTGGCAAGCATGATCGCGGAGACGGTAGTGCCGTTATTGAATGCGATGCGGCTGAGCGTATCGCCAAGTTGCACTTCGTACCAGAAGCCTCCTGTACCGGTAGGTGTGCCACCGGTCGTACCCCCGCCGCCGCTCGTCCCTGATCCGGGAATGCACAGGCTCTGGCCGATATAGACGTAGGAGGTCACGGAGACCCCGTTGGCCTGGGCCAGGCTCTGTATTGTTACCCCGTAATTGACCGCTATGCCGGAAAGAGTTTCGCCGGCAACAACGTTGTGGGTACGGGCACAGGTAGTTGGCTGTGAAGGAGCCGCCTGCTGTCCTGTTGTGGGGATGCGGAGACTCTGGCCGACAAAGATCTGATTGGGATTGGCGATGTTGTTGGCGGTAACCAGAGCCTGGAGAGTGACGCCATATCTGGCGGCGATTCGGGAAAGGCTCTCGCCGGCCTGCACGACGTGCGTTGTATAGCTTGTTGTTTGGGGGCTCACATTGAGTTGCAGCGAAGCCGCCGTAACCGACTGCGGCAACATTGAGAAAAGCATTAACACCGTAACCGATATCAGCCAAATGCGACGGGACGCTCTCAACTGAGTTATACCTGCACGCATATGTAACTCCTTATTCAAATCCTACTTAGTTCAAGAGGGAAAGATCTCTTCCATCGGACTTATCATTCTGCACTGTTTACGCGATGAAGTCAAGACGAAATCAGTTCTTGCATCAACGCAATGCCGACGCGAATGCCACGATAGAAGTTCGGTAGGTGTAGTTTTTCATTCGGGGCGTGGAGATTGTCGTCCGGGAGTCCGAAGCCCATGAAGAGGATGGGAATGTCCAGAGATTCCTGGACAACGGTTGCAATCGGGATAGAGCCTCCTTCGCGGCTGAAGACCGGTTCAACCCCGAACACACTCTTGTATGCCCTGGCTGCGGCCTGCATTTCGGGGACATCAAGGGGCACCACCGTGGCAGGCGCGTGCTGGAGCGTGTTAACAGATACCTCGACGGTCGGGGGTGCGATCCGCTGAAGAAACTGTTCGATCATGGGCCCGATGGCAGACGATGGCTGGTCGGGAACCAGTCGACAACTGACTTTAGCGTGGGCCTCCCCTGGGATTACGGTCTTGAATCCGTCGCCTATGAATCCGCCCCACATTCCGTTGATCTCCAATGTAGGCCGTGCGCCAATCCTCTCAGTGATCGTGTAGCCCTCTTCGCCCCAGGCGGCGGGCGCGCCAGTCTCCTGCAGGAGTTCGGTCTCTCCGTAGGGTACTTTGGCCAGTGCGGTGCGTTCCTGTTCTGTCAAAGTTTGCACGTGGTCGTAGAAGCCGGGAACAGCGACCCGGCCGGCGCTGTCGTGGAGCTGCGCCAGCAGCGCGCACAGGGCCTGATTTGGGTTGTGGACGGCGCCGCCGAACATGCCGCTATGGAGATCCTGGGAGGGACCCGAAACAGTTACTTCACCGGCCCACACGCCGCGTAGACCGTAGATAATCATTGGCTGGTCGGGCGACAGGATGTGTGTGTCGGAGACGAGACAGACATCGGCGGAGAGTTTCTCCGTCTCCGCGGGAAGGTAGGCCGTCAAGGCCGGGCTGCCAACCTCCTCCTCGCCCTCGACAAGGAATTTGACATTGAGGGGCAGCGCGCCTGACGTTTTCAGGAGAGCTTCGACCGCGGCGACGTGGGCGAAGAGCTGTCCCTTGTCGTCAGAGGCGCCGCGGGCATAAAGATCGTCGCCGCGTATTGTGGGTTCGAAGGGCGGCGAATCCCATAGCTCTTCCGGGTCGATGGGTTGGACATCGAAATGGCCGTAGACGAGGAGTGTTGGGGCGTCTTCTCCGGCGTGCAGCCAATCTCCATAGACGATGGGATGGCCGTCGGTGGGGATGGTTTCCACGTTTTGCAGGCCTGCGGCCTCCATCTTAAGGGCGAGCCAGCCGGCAGCTCTCTCCACATCGGGTTTGTGCTGCGGCAGGGTGCTGACGCTAGGAATGCGCAGCCATTCGCTCAGTTCGTCAAGCTGGCCCGTCTGGGCATCGCGCAGGTAGTTTTCGAGACTCAGGTCGAATGTGGTATTTCCATTCCGGTTCATGGGGAAGGGTCTCCAGTGGCTCTTGGAGAGCCGTTTTGAGGCTGCACAGATTGTCGTGCGTTGCTTGCTTTGCGATGTCGGGAAGCGGGCCCGGAGTTTCTGTCAACCTGGAAGTTCGACGACGACGAATTCCTGGTCGACAGAGACCTCGAAGGTCTCCGCGGTGTAAGGGCCCGGTTGATATGTTGAAGGGATATTGTCTGCGGTGGCGATTTCTACGTCGTAGCGGCGGGTTCGTACTGAGGCGGGATCGACCCAGGATTGACCGGTCTTGACATCGTATTCCCAGCCATGCCAGGGGCAGCGCAGAATCTCACCCCGCCTCTCGTACCTATATTCGCCGCCAGGCTTGTCGGCCATCACGAAACCGGTGAGCCTGCCTTCACAGAGGGGACCGCCCTGGTGGGGGCAGATATTTCGAAGGGCGTAAAACTCGCCTTTGATGTTAAATACGCCGATGGAGCGTCCGCCGACTTCGATAATTTTGCGTTCTCCCGGCGGGATCTCATCTACAGTTGCGACAACGTGTTTTGCCATTGCATTTCTCTACAGCTTGTACAGCTCGCGGGCGTTTTCCGCCATGAATTTTCGCCGGCGAGTTTTGTCCAGCGGGACGGGAAAGGCCCGATCCGGGGCATCAAAGTCCCAATGGGGGTAATCGGTTGCGAAGAGAAGGCGATCGTCCATTTCCAAGTGGCCCAGCAACTGGCGGAAGTGACTGGGTTGGAACGGCTCCTCCATAGGCTGTGTGCTGACCCAGAAGTGTCGACGGAAGAGATCGGAAGGCGGTTCTGTCACGTGGGGCACTTCGCTGCCGAGTTTGCGCCAGGCGCTATCCATGCGCCATAGGAGCGGCGGAATCCAGGCGAAGCCGCCTTCGATTAGTACGAATTTAAGGGTTGGGAACTCGTTGAAGACACCTTCGAAGATCAGGCTGATCACCTGCGCCTGGAAGGTCTGGGGCATGCCGCCGTGGTCTTCGATGTAATGGTTTGGGTAACCCGATCCGGTAATGGGACCGCCGCCGGCTCCGCCGAAATGGATGGCAATCGGCACGTCGTGTCGAGATGCGGCTTCATACATGGGCCAGTACTTGCGCCGTCCAAGAGGTTCCTTTGTGCGGGCAATGAGGAGTGCGTGGACAAAGCCCGGATGACTGCCCCACCTATCGATCTCTGCAGCCGACAGTTGGCCGTCCTCCCAGGGGACGATGATCGAGGCGCGCAGGCGAGGCTCGGGCTCAAGCCATTCGGCGAGCTGCCACTCGTTGGTGGCCCGGGCAAAGGCGGCGCCAAAGGCCAGATTGCGCTGCTCGCCGGCGCCGACAAGCGGGTTAAGGACTCCGATCTCGATATTCCACTCATCCAGAAGCTGTTTCTGCAGCAGGGGCAGGTTTGAGCCGGGCGGCGTTCCGTCGCCGGGCCAGGCGTCATGGCGGGCCGCATTGGGCATGGCGCGTGGATAGTGTGAGCCATCAAAACCCCTCTGCCCGAACGTTCGGTGGTAGTCCTGCCAGCGCTCGTCCAGATAGGTGCGGAGCACGTCGTGGGTTGGGAAGTAGATATGGATGTCGGTGTCGATTATGGCCGTATCCAACGGCGCACGATAGCGGGCGCCCTGCTGAACGGAGGCAGAAGGTAGGTTTGGTTCATGACCATTGGTCCGGTCTTTGGTTGCCGGGCCGCTCTCCACGGTGGCAGTCGAATCCAGGTGAGCAGTCATGGTTGTCCTCCTATTCTGTCGATAGAAGTCGAGAAGTCAGGTGCGGGACTAGGTCAATGTCTCATCGCCATGAAAGTGTTTTCACAGTCGATACAATGCGCGCGCGTTGGCGCTGCAAATCTTGTTTCGCTGGTCGGCGGTCAGCAGGTCGAGCAGGATGTCGTGGTCGTCGTGGGAATGGGGATAGTCACTGGCGTAAAGGAGCAGATCATCTGCGCCGCACTGGTCGAGAATCTGGGCGAGATGCATGGGGTTTGGCGGCGCGTCCAAGGGTTGAATGGTGAATCGCAGGTGTGTGCGCATGTATTCGGAGGGGGGCCGCCGGACGTACGGCGTGTTGTGGCGCAGCCCCTTCCACTCTTTATCGATGCGCCACATCAGCGACGGCAACCAGGTGAATCCTCCTTCGATGAGCGCGACGCGCAGGGAGGGAAAGCGTTCAAACGCGCCTTCGCAGACCAGACTGATCACCTGAGATTGAAAGATCTGGGCCATATTGGCGTAGTCTTCGATGAAATAGGAGGGCCAGCCGGTGGGCGTGGGGGGATGGCCGGGGGCGCCGCCGTAGTGGATGCCGAGGGCGAGTTCGTGCTTGACGGCGGCGGAATAGATTGGATCGTAGCGGCGATTGCCGTAGGGGGCTTCGGCGCGCACGGGCAAGATTACTTGCACGAAGCCAGGATGATCGCCCCATCTGTCGATTTCCCTTGCGGCGAGGGGAGGATTGTGGCTTGGCACAACGATGGAAGCACGCAGGCGGGGCTCTTTGTCGATCCAGTGCTCCACCTGCCACTTATTTACGGCAGTGGCCAGAGAGGCGGCAAGGTCCTCGTTGCGAACACTCTGGACGCGGAAGGCGCAGTTCAAGATGCCGATTTCGACACCTTCGAGGGCGCGGGCCTGAACCTCGGCCAGGTCTGGTTTGGGGCTGCTGTCGGCGCGAGCAGAGGTAGGAACAGTTTCGGGGTAGTCGGCCGCGTCGGGACCGTTGAATGCCGACTCGCGGCAGTAGTCGAGCCAGTGATCGGGCAGGTAAGGATACAAGGTCTCCAGCGCCGGAATCTCGTTATGTATATCGCAGTCGATTCTTGTTGGTTCGGACATTGGAAAGCTGGGCTGGATCCTGTTCTTAGCAGTAGGAAGGTAATCGTACTCGAATATCAGAGCGCGAGCAATTGCTGATCGCCCTCTTCGAATTAGTCGACCGGCAACCCCCATTCGGCGCGGGCCTTCTCCATCGGGATAAGGTCCTTGATTCCGTGAACGGTATGGCCCGGTCCTCCCGCTACCCAGCGTTCGTCGGCCGGGTCGCTGGCGGGCTGGAAGCGAACGTCACAGCTCAGGCGGAAGCGGTTCGTCAGGTTGGTCGTTGAGGCGTGCATGGTGTGCATGCCGAACAGGATTACGTCGCCCATGAAGAACTCGCTTGTCTGCCATTCGCCCCCGAATTTTTCGACGATCTCCATAGGGTCCTTCGTAAACCATCCGTCGATACCGTCGCGGTCCACGTCCATACGGCCGTAGGTGTCCCGGATACGGGCGAAGCTGGGCAGGTTATGTGAACCCTTGCAGACCGCGAGCGTGCCATGGTCGACGGTCGTGTCGCCGAGTGGAATCCAGACCGTGTGCAGGTTGCCGGAGCCCCGGCCCATGTAGACGAAGTCGTAGTGGGCGCCGGTGTACTGTTCGTTGCCGACGGCACGCAGCCACTTGTAGTCGAAGGTGAGTGCAGGTTCGCCAAAGTAGGCGCCGAAGAAATTGAAGAGCTCGTCGGCTTGGATGACGGCGAGAACGTCCTCGTGGTAGGCGATGCGTCTCATCTTGGCGCCGCGCCCGCCTCTGGGCATCACGCCTTCGAGGATAGGCGCGTCAGGTGTAAGAACATGCTGATGGTGCATGTAGTGCAGAATGGTTGACCGTGCCATTTTCACTTTTTCGCGGTCAATCAGTCCGCGCAGCAGGAGATAGCCGTCTTCGGCAAATTGTGCGTGCAGGGCCTGCATGTCGGGCAAGAGGCGCTGGCTTTCTCGCAGCGTGCCAAGGGTCCCGTTGGGGTACTGCATATCCCGATAGCCAAAGCGAATTTTCATTTTTCAATCCCGATCGGTTCACGAAGATCTGGTTTTCTGAAGCAACGGGGCAGGTTTCTCTCCGATACTGGTGGTCACCGGACACGTTGGCGAAAATGCCGGACTGCGGGGCCCCGCACCAGGCCCCAGATGCTCATCCCCAAGGCCAGAACAACAAGCACCATTGCGGCGAATGCGACATCCCGCAAGGCGGCAGTTTGCGCTGCAGCGGCCGCTTCGGTAACGTCTCCGGCGAGATCTGGCCCGGCATAGACATAGACCCGGCTTGCCCAGAGCGCTCCCAGTGCGGCAACGCCAGACGTATTCCCCAACGTACGGCAAATCACGTTGACGCCACTGACGACTCCCAGTCTATCTCTGGGCACTGAGCCCATCACTGCGCTGTTGTTGGGCGACTGAAAGGTACCCATTCCCAGGCCCAATGGTAAGACTCTCAAGACGTAGCCCAGAATCGACGTTTCGGCGGTTAAAGTGCTGACAGTGTAGCAGCCGTATGCCAAGATTACCAATCCTGCTGTGGCGATCAGTCGATAGCCGAAGCGGTCAGAAAGCATGCCAGAAACGGGCGAGGCCAGGCCGAAAATGAACATCGTAGTTGTCAACATTAGCCCGACAACTGTAGGGTCCAGGTTCAGAAGGTTGGTCAGATAGAAAGGGAAGAGCAGCGTAATGCCGCCAGTTACGATAAAGCTGATCAATCGCATCGACAGATTGAGGTTGAAAAGGGAGTTACGAAATAGAGACAGGTCAAGGAGCGGCTGGTTTGCGCTCAGCCCGGTACGGATGAACCACGCAAGCATCAGCAGAGAGAGAGCCAAGAGGCCCAGCATAGCTGGGGACTGAAAGCCTATCCGCTCGCCGAAGGTAAGGAACAGCATGAGCGCCAGCAGACCAGTAGAGAATGTTTGGAAGCCGATCCAGTCAAATTCCTGGCGCCCGGCGGGTTGGGGACCCGGCAAATAGCGCCATGCCAGAATGAAACTTATGCAACCGATGGGAGGGCCAACGAAGAAGATCCAGCGCCACGAGAGATATTCGAGGAGAGCGCCACCCAAGATCGGGCCGACGATACCACCGACCGAGACGGTGGCGCTGAAGAGGCCGAGAGCTTTGCCGCGCTCCGAGGCGGGGAAGGTTTCGGTCACGATACCCATACTCAGTGCAGTTGCAAAAGCGCCGCCGATGGCCTGAAGGACACGGAAAAACAGGAGGAATTGAATATTGGGAGCAAGCCCAGCAAGTATGGAGCTGATGGCAAATGCGATGGTGCCACCGAGGAAGATGGGCTTTTTGCCCACCATGTCTCCCAGCCTGCCCACGCCAAGCATGATCGCTGTTTGCGTGAGAGAAAAGGAGAGCACGACCCACTGGACGAGTGCGAAGTCGACGTTGAATTCGGTTATGAGCGCCGGCAACACGACCCTGACGACGCCGCCGTCGAAAGAGGCGAGAAAGATACCTGATCCGAGCGCGGCGAAGATGTGCCACTTGCGCTCGACGAGGAGTTGCTCAGTAGGTTTTGTCATCACGTGCGGGAAGTCACACCTTTTCGGTCGGATGGGTGGCGCGGACCCAGGGCCGCTGCCAGAAGGATCAGTCGTAAGGTAATCCCGCGAACCTGCTGTTCGCCCGCGAAGTTCGGCTGGCTTTCAACGACGCTAAACTGTTCGGCGGGCGTGTTGCGCAGGCGTGGATTCCGGACCCGTCAGGAAGGCCGAATATATGCCGGCGCAGGGCCTGGTCAGAGTCCACGCTGGACCCTTTGTAGCGGGGCCCGGGCCTCCAAGATTCCCAATGCGCTCATAATCAGCGCGACTGCGACAATTGCGAGTGCGACATAGGTGACGTCGCGCAGACCGGCAATCTGGAAGGCGGCAGCGGCTTCGGTGACACCACCAATGTAGTCCGGCCCTGCATGCGCGGTAACACGGCTTGCCCAGAGTGCACCCAAGGCCGCGATGCCTGATGTTCGTCCGAGTGTACGGGCGATGACGTTGATGCCGCTGGCGATGCCGAGACGTTCGGGGGGGACGGAGCCCATTACGGCACTGTTGTTTGGGGACTGAAACAGTCCGATGCCCAGACCCAAGGTGGACACGCGCAGAACGTAGCCGAGAATCGACGTGTCGACGCTGAGCGTGCTCACAGCGTAGCAGCCGAACGCCATCAGAACCAGTCCTGCGCCGGCGATGCGCCTGTAACCGAAGCGATCGGAGAGGATGCCGGCGATCGGGGAGGCGACCCCGAACGAGATCCACGACGTAGTCAGAAGCAGGCCCACGGCCACGGGTTCCAGCAGTAGGACATTTGTAAGGTAGAAGGGAAGCAGCAGGTAAACGCCCCCGAGAACAATGAAGCTGATGAGGCGCATGGAAAGGTTGAGGCTGAACTGTGCGTTCCTGAAGATGGCCAGATTGAGGAGCGGATCTTTCGTTCGTCGTTCTGTTCGCATAAACAGTGCGAATGTCAAGAGGGAAAGGGCAAACAGTCCCAACATAGCAGGAGAGCGGTATCCGGCGCGCTGACCGAAAGTCAGAAAAAGCATGAGGGTTAACAGACAGGCAGCCAGAGAAAACGAGCCTATCCAGTCGAAGCGCTGGCGGCCGCTGGGGGCGGAAACCGGCATGTAGCGCCACGCAAGGTAGAAGCTGACACAGCTTATGGGAATACCAACGAAAAAGATCCAGCGCCACGACAGGAAGTCCAGCAGTAACCCGCCCAAGAAGGGTCCGGCTATGCCGCCAAGTGAGACACTGGCGCTGAACACGCCGAGCGCTTTGCCGCGTTCGGAAGCGGGGAAGATTTCTGTCAAGATACCCATGCTGAGGGCGGTTGCAAAGGCACCGCCGACGGCCTGGAGCACTCGAAAGAGGAGGAGGAGTTCGATATTCGGCGCCAGACCGGCGAGGACGGAACCGACCACAAAGGCTACTGTTCCACCGAGAAACACCGGCCTCTTGCCAATCATATCTCCCAGCCGTCCCACACTCAGTACAATCGCTGTTTTTGTAAGCGTAAATGCGAGGACAACCCATTGAACGAGGGTGAAGCTGACTTGAAGTTCGGTCACCAGGGTGGGGAGAATGACGGCAACGATGCTGATTTCCAAGGAGTCCACGAAGACGCCGGTGCCGAGCGCGCCAAAGATGAGCCACCTGTGCCTAGAGGTAAGAGTGTCAGCAAGATTAGTCATAAATCAGAGAGTAATTGCAGGCTCATGCGTCGGTCGCCGGCGGCACTTTATCCCGGTCAGAGGGGGGTGGGCTGCACAGACGCGATCGTATGCAATTGAGCCGCCTACGGTGAAGCCCGTACTGGGCGTGACGCCGTACGGGAATGCAGCGTTTCCCATGCGATCAACGCCAAGGTGACGCCGACCAGGACTAAAGCGGCGTAGGAGACGCTCTGGAGCGCCGCGATCTGGGCAGCAGGTGCGGCCTCGGTGACCACGCCGCTGAATCCCGGCCCGGCGTTGACCTGCACGCGGTGGGCCCAGAGCGTACCCAGTACGGCTACGCCGGCGGAGCGTCCCAAAAAGCGTCCAATCGTGTTGGTGCCACTGGCGATACCGAGACGTTCGAGCGGCACCGAGCCCATGACCCCGCTGTTTGTAGGAGAATGCGAGATTCCAAAGCCCAGGGCTACAGGCGCGACGCGCAGAACGAAATCCAGAGCCGAACTTGAGGCATTGAGTGTGCCAACAGAGTAGCTGCCGAGGGCGAGAACAATCAAGCCCACGCCGGCAACGGGGCGGAACCCGAACCGATCTGTAAGCGCGCCGGAAACCAGCACGGCCACGCCGAAATAGATCCAGAAGGCTGTCAGGAGCAGGCCAGCAAGCAAGGGCTCGATCAACAGGATGTCCACCAGATAGAAGGGAAAAAGAAACCACAGACCACCAATCGTGATGTTGGTGAGGATGCGTATCGACAGGTTTACATTGAATTGCTGGCTCCTGAACAGTGACAGGTCGAGAAGAGGTTCCTTTACCCGCGCCTCATTGCGGACAAATTGCCAAAATGAGTAGATTGAGACGGCGAACAACGCCAGCATGGTAGGAGAACGGAATCCAAGGCGGTTGCCGAAGGTCAGGTAAAGCATGAGTGTCAGGAGACCTGTAAACAGCAAGAAAGAGCCTTCCCAGTCGAATCTCTGCCGGCCAGTTGGGCGAGACGCAGGCAGATATTTCCAGGCCAGTACGAGGCTGATCAGGCTGAATGGTTGAGCTACGAAAAAGATCCAGCGCCACGACAGAGCGCCAAAGATGATGCCCCCCATCATTGGCCCGAGGATACTGCCAGCCGCGAAGATGGCACCGAATACGCCCAACGCTTTGCCCCGTTCTGCCGGGGGGAAGGTCTCGATCACGATGCCATAGTTCAAAGCGATTGCGAATGCCGCGCCCACTGCCTGCAGCACGCGAAAGAAAATCAGCAGTTCGATTGTTGGCGCGAGACCGGGGAGGATCGAGGTGACCATAAAGGCGATAGTGCCGCCGAGGAAGACAGGTCGCTTGCCGAGCATATCGCCCAATCGACCCACTATGGGCATAACCGAGACTTGGACGAGGGTGTAGGACAGGAGCACCCACTGACCGGTGGCAAAGTTGATTCTGAATTCGCGCACGATATCGGGTAGAACGACGGCTGCGGAATTGAAAATAAGTGAAGCCATAAAGATGACGCCGGCCAGCGCGGCCAGAATCCTCCATTTATGCTCGTTTGAAGTCGTGTCCAAGGACGGCACCTCAGTTCTTGAGAGAGGGGATGGTCCAGGCCGTTCAGGGCTGGGATGCCTCACCTGGGCCGGGCTAATCCGTTTGAGCCGTGCGGCGGGTGACTGTCAGAAGACTGCCCGGCTGTAGGGCTCGTACGTCTATCAGCGAGAGGACGCGGTCCGGCCAGCGGATTTCCAAGGCGTGAATTCCGCTTCCCTCAGGTAGGCCGAAGTGTTGGCGGGCGCTGCGGCCGGAGAGGTAGCCGCCGGCTGCGTGCACGCTGCGGCGCAAGACGCCGTTCGAGGTGTGGAGGAGGAGTTCAGCGCCCAAGGCGCGCGTGTTGCCGCTGTCGAGGTGACGCAGATCGACAAGGAGGGACTGGCCGCTACACAGCCGGTTCTCGAACAACTGGGACGGGGAACGGAGGTTGTTGATCAGAACATCCAGATCGCCGTCGCCGTCGAAATCGGTCATGCTCATGCCGCGGCCGCCGGCCGTGCTATTCAGCATCCATTCGGGGGCGGGCGTGAAGCGTTTGCCGCCGTCGTTGCGATAGGCCTGGTTTTCCTCGACGAGCTCGTCGCCAGGAAGGTGGCGGAAGATCTCCATGGCCGTCATGCCGTTTACTACGTACAGATCCAGCAGGCCGTCCTGGTCGATGTCGCCGAACTGGGCGGACCAGCTCCAGCCGCTGAAGGGGATCTGCCAAGTCTCGGCCTGGTCCGACCAGTCATCGCCGTGCCGTTCCTGGAGGACGTTGGCCATCACCTGGGGGGCGTCGTCGGGGCTGGGGGGAGGCATAGTCTCCATTACCGGCAGCCACTGACGCATGATTTCGGGTTCTTCGGAGTATGGGTGCATGTCGGCGGCGAAGAGCTCCTGCCGGCCGTCGTTGTCGATGTCGCCGGTGTCGAAGCTCATGGTGCTGAAAGTGGTCGTGGCGAACGGTTGGGCTTCGAGCCAGCTGCCGTCGCGCCGGCCAAGGAAGACGGCGTCATGCACGTCGAAATCGTTGCCCACGAGGATGTCCAGGCGGCGGTCGCCGTTCAGATCCTGAAGGTGCAGCGCCAGACCCTGGGCACGGGATGCAAGGCGTGTTGGCAGGAATCGTCCGTTGTCATTTTCATAGGCGAATACGCCGTTCTGGTCGGTTGCGTCCAAGGCGCGCCGGCCTATTTGCTTCTCCAGCGAGGCGTCGTAGGAGGCGGTCACCAGATCGAGGTCACCGTCGGCGTCCAGGTCACCCCATTGGAGCGAGTAGGCGAAGCCGTCGACTCCCTGCAGGCGCGCCGGCTCCTGTTCGCTTGTGAACGGGGAGGACCCTTCCTCGCCGCCACTGTTGCGCCAGTAGAGGAGGATGCCGGAGCGGCTGGTTGCGGAGATGTCCAGCCAGCCATCGCCGTCAACGTCAACAAGCGCGAGCCCACGCAGGCTGCCGTCGAGGAGGAGCTGTGGGCGGAACTGCCAGTTGCCTTCGTTCCAGAAGATCTGATTGGGGCCGAGCAGGTTGGCGAGGACGAAGTCTTCGTCGCCGTCGTTGTCGAGGTCGCCGACGGCGAGGCCGGCGCCATTGCTGGTGAAGTATGTGACGCGCTCAAAGGCGGTGCCGGTGTTGTGGGGAAGTTCGTGTGCGACGAAGCTGCCGGTACAGGGACGCGACTGCGTCGCAGAGGCGGTGCGGAGGTTCAATGGTTGTATTGTGATGCTAGTCGTGTCTGAGAGCGCACTGTAGGAAGTCGAACCGGGCAGAAAGTCGAAGCCGATACCGGCTGAACAGGCGGAGAGGAGAAGTGCTGAGACAAGAATGGCAGGAAGGAAAGTGCGCATGTTGGCCGCCCTTACTTTCTAGCCCTTCATTCCCGTCAGCGAAATTCCTTCGATAAAGGTACGCTGCGCGAAGAAGAAGGTTACGATAATTGGGAGGGCGACGAGCGTACTCACGGCCATCAGGTAGGGGATGCCGTTGCTGAAATTGCCCACGTCGTTGGCACGTCGTGACAGTTGTTCGATTCCCAGTGCGAGAGGGTAGCGATTCTCGTCCCGCAGGTAGATCAGCGGACCCAGATAGTCGTTCCAGGCCCAAAGGAATCGGAAGAGGGCGACGACGGCCAGGGCCGGTTTGGTAAGTGGGAGGATGATGCGGAAGAGAATGCCGAATTCGCTGGCGCCATCGATGCGGGCGGCGTCTGAAAGTTCCTCAGGAAGGGTCATGAAGAACTGGCGCAGCAGGAATACGATGTAGGGATGGCTAAAAAGCGCCGGCACGACCAACGGGCGGTAGGTGTCCAGCCAGCCAAGCCATTTGAAAGTGATAAAGAGGGGGACCATGGTCACGGCCCAGGGCAGCATCATGGTCATTACCACGAGCCAGAAAATGGTATCCCGCCCCGGCCAGCGGATGCGAGAGAAGCCATAGGCAACGATTGTGGATGAGAGCACGGTAAACGCGACGGCAGGTACGGTATAAAAGACAACCGAATTGACGGCGTACTGTGTAAAAGGAAGGATTTGCCAGCCGTTGATGAAGTTTTCCGGATGGATAGGAAAGGGCAACAGGATCGGGGGCATGGTGTAGACTTGCGAGTCCACTTTTAGCGCCGAGCTGATCATCCAGTAAAGAGGGAAGGCGAAGCTGAGTGTGAGAGGGACCAGCACCGCGTACTTGATGACTTCAAGCAGAATTGTCTGCCAGCGATTGCCCGAGTCACGGTATTGGCGCGGCACCGGCCTAGTTCGGCTCTCCGATGCGATGGTGGTCATTTCTCACCGCCGTAATAGACCCATCGGGCCGAAGACTTGAAAATGATGAGTGAGAAAACTACGATAATCAGGAACAGTATCCAGGCTAAGGCGGACGCTTTGCCCATTCTCAGGTATTCGAAGGCATTACGATAGAGATGAATCAGATAGAATTCTGTCGAGTTCATGGGGCCGCCCTCGGTAAGAAGCCAGGGGACGGTAAACTCCTGGAAGGCGACAATCAGCCCCATAATCAGATTGAACAGGATAATTGGTGAGGTCAGCGGGATGGTGACGTTGCGAAATTTGTGCCACAGATTGGCCCCGTCCACGGTTGCGGCCTCGTAGAGAGAGCGGGGGACATCCTGCAGCGCAGCCAAGAATATTACAACGGCAGCCCCTTGTGCCCATATCGCAACGAGGATCAGTGATGGCTTGGCCCAGCCCGGGTTGGAGAGGAAAGGGATGATGGGCAGGCCGAAATAGCGAAGCACACCGTTGATGGCGCCATATTGAACATTCATCAGGAACTGCCACACCATCGCAGATGCCACTGCGGGAACAATCGACGGGACGTAGATAACACTGCGGAAGAAGGAGCGGGCGACGATCCTGGAGTCCAACATATTTGCAATAATAAAGGCCGCGCCGACGCCGAAGGGAACGCTGAGCCCCACATAGAAGAGCGTGTTGTACATCACGTTCCAGAAATGGGGATCGTCAAAGAAGAGGGTCAAATAGTTTTTTGCCCCGAGGAAGACGGGCGGTCGCAGCAGATCGTAGCGGGTGAGGCTGTAGTACAGCGAAGACAAAAGAGGATAGATCGTAAAGAGGAGAAAACCCAGGGCCCAAGGCGAGACGAACAGCAGTCCCAGACGCAGGTTGCGCCATTCCTGCGGCGTATAGCGACTGACCTTTTCTGTGCTGGCTGCCATACGTGATTCCTTCTCTTTTCCAGGTGTAAAGCGGCCAGACCTGTTGGGTCTGGCCGCCAAGCTGTGAGAGTTAGAGACCTTGGGCTTCCCACTCGTCTTCGGCGCGTTTCTGCAACTCTGCCACTGCCTCTTGGGGGGTAATCAAGTCACGGTAGACTTGCTCGC
>DAOUHY010000454.1:0-5704 GCA_034428435.1 Caldilineaceae bacterium
ATAGACAGAAGTCGTCAAAGTGGGCTATCATTCGATTGGTCCTCCTGGTGAGCTACCTTGGTTGATGGAGACTTCCAAAGTTATCTCACCAGGGGACTTTTTTCAAACGCTAACTAGCATAAGGCCCTAGTGGTTAGTGGTTAGTAGCTTTGTTGGGTGCGAGGGGCGGTTGGAGGGGGATGGCTGGCGCTGGGGCTGGCTTGGGATCAGGAGGACTGCTGGCGGAGGCGGGCGAGCTCGGCTTGCAGAGCTCGCTTGTCTTCCTCGGCCTGGCGGCGGGCGGCGGCTGCGGCTGCGGCCTGTTGTTCGGCCCTTTCGGCCGATTCTTCGGCCTGTTTGCGGGCGGCTGTGTCGGCGGCGGCACGGTCTTCGGCCTGGCGGCGGGCGGCTGTGTCGGCGGCGATCTTCTTGACGGAGGCCAGATAGCCTGGAAAGACGTAGTCTGCGTAGATTTCGTCGAGGGCGAGTTCTGCTAGGGGCGGCTGTTTGAGCAGGTCTGCGCGGCGGAAGCGGAAGCCTGGAAGGACGTGTGAACGGATAGTGCCGGCGGCGTCGGGCTGGATTTCCGCGTAGTGACGACCGGCGGTGAGACGGTAGAAGCGCATGTAGCGGTCTTCGGGGTCGAGGATGTAGTAATCTTTGACGCCGGCGATGGCGTAGCCTCTTTTCTTCTCACGGGTATCGCGGCGCACTTCTTCGAGCGTGGCGTCGGAGATCTCTTCGACGCAGATGTCGCAGACGCCTTCGAAGGCGTACTGGTCATCCGCGCCCCACGGTGCGGGGTTGTCGTGCCGGATGACGCCGAGATCGGGTTTGTAGACGACGTCCCACTTTCCTGACGGCTGGGCGGCGTCGGGGACGGTCATGCTGACGCCGCAATTCAGATTGATCAGATCGGCAATTGGATGGGTCTCGGTATAGAGGGAGATGAGTGAAAGGAACCAGCGATACTGTTTGATCTGGGGGTAGTTGGACGGGGGTTTGGCCTGCAGGATGCCGTTGATCCATTCGTAGCTGACGTCGATGTGGGGGTAGGGGTTCTGGTACCAGCTGGCCCAGTACTCTTCTTTGGTGACGCGGCGGCCTTCGTCGGGGGCGCAGGGGTTGGGATGGGGTGGAGTTGTGTGGTCATGGGGGAGGTCGCGCGTGGTCTTGTTGGAGTGCATACTGGCTCCTCGGAGATTCCGGGCTGCGGGCGGGTCGGTCTTGTGGGGGGATTGTAACATGGGGGGAACTGAAGGGGAACTGCGGGGGAACGGCAGGGGTTAGAGGCTAGGGGGAAGTGCAGTGGGTAGTGGGTGGTTTGGTAGCAGTTCGATGTAACTGCGGGTTCAATATGCTTCTTCCATTAGTGCTTTGTCATTTCATTGATTATTATGTCCCTGCAGATCCACTTTCGCTTTGATCCGGCAGGAAAGGGTGCAGGAATGAAATTCACATTTGAGAATCTTGGGCCGATCAGGAAGGCAGACCTGGAGTTGGGCGATTTCACTATCATTTCCGGCCGCAACAACACAGGCAAGACCAGTATTGTTTATGCGCTGTATGGATTCCTGAACGGGTTCGCCAGGCAGTTTTCCGGTAGTTGGGGGAACAGATTTGTTGAGAATCACCTTACGAAGATTGGGGCCGGTCCGGTTGAGGAAGCGACACGAAGGTTGCGAGGCGACGGCCAGGTTATGTGGGATATGAGCAAAGAGTTGAGGGAAGAGGAACGGAACCGTTTGGTTGTGGAGATGGCGAAGGAGTATTCGGAAAGAGGAATATTTCGCACCTTTAGCTCGTCGCCGGAGCAGTTTAGAGGCGCGTCATTGCGCGTGAATTATGGAGATGAATTCTTTCTGAGAACCTCTTCTTTAACTGCATCTCTTGATCCGATCGAATTTTTTGATCCGATAGGGGGTTTAATCAACTGGAGGCACGAGGGGGGGAAGGTTACCGTCAGCCTGGTAGATATTACACCAGAGGAATTGAGGCCTGTTTCTCCCGGCTATTTGAAGCGGGTCTTTGTGCGTACATACTTGCGCTTCCTTTTAGGGGGCGCTTTCACGTTTCTGCAGAACCCGTATATCTTTTCTTCTTCACGCCACACTATCCCGCTGTTCATAAGTGAATTGGATTACGTCAGGAGCCAGGCCGTTCGTTCAATGCAGTTCAAGGAGCAGGAGTCAAACAGTTCCCTTCCTTTTGACAGTGAGCCGTTAGAGAACATGGGCAGTTATCCTCTGCCGGTACACGACAATATAGATTTCTATAGAAGGATCCCTCGTTTAGCGGAGTTTTATAGAAAAGATAGTTCGGAAGATTACGCCGGACCAATTGAAGAGATGTTGCGCGGCCGCTTCAAGGTTGTAGACGACTCGGTGCGCTTGACTTCAAGCCCGGGAAATGGAGCAGGCTTTGACATTCCAATACATCTTGCTTCGTCATCAACCTGGGAGTTGTCGAGCCTCCACTTCTTTTTGAAGTACATTTATGAGTGGGATGACGACCGGCTCATCATCATAGATGAGCCGGAGAGCCATCTTGACACGTCAAACCAGGTCAGACTGGCGCGCTTGCTTGCAGAACTAGCGAATGCCGGCCTTCAGGTCCTGATAACCACGCACAGCGACTATATTGCAAAGGAGGTGAACAATCTGATCATGCTCAGCAGCGGCTTTGCGAGGAAAGAGGAGACAATGGAAAGACTGGGTTATCGGGAGGCCCATGTACTGTCACCAGGCCAGGTCCGGGCTTACACTGCGGAGGGCGGCACATTGATCCCCAACGAGGTGGATGAGTACGGCATTCAGATGCCGGTCTTCGATCAGACCATTGATGACATCAACAGGAGGGCACGTGAGTTGTTCACACGAATAGAGAGGGAAAAGGTGGATGAATGAGGTGGAGTTTGTTTCGTGGGTTGACGATCATGTACGCACGGACAAGAGGCTGCCCGCGTGCAAGAGGATGGACGATACAGTTGAACTGTTTGAGAAAAACTCCAATGTTGACATGACTTTGAGGATCGAAGAGGTTCCAGAGTCAGTTGTCATTATCAGTCCTGAAGATGCCAAGAAATGGGAGTTGTATTGTGGGAACAAGCCAAAGAACTGGATGAAACGCTGTGACTATTTGCTTATCGGAAAGACAGACGGCGGATATTTTGCGATATTTGTTGAACTTAAGAAGACACTTCCTGAAGAAAACGATCCCAAACATGAAGAGAACGGATATGCGCAACTGCGCTGGTCGCAGCCGCTGTTTCATTATCTTCTGTCCGTCTTTAACATAGACAATGGCACAGACCTGAGCAGGTCAGAGTTCAGCATCAAGTACTGGCAGATTGGTGAAAAGCCTTCCAGAGATCACGTCAAGTCTCCTGTTTACCTGGACGGAGATGAAGAGTTAAGCTTCGACGGAGAGTACAAAGGGTTGACTATTCACAATAGGGTCACGCCATTCATCTCTCTTCAAGAGTTGCTTGAATCCTAACTGCTGGCTCTTCGTTCGTTCCCCTTAAAGCAGGCCGAATCAGTTCAGCAGCTTCTGTCAGAACCCTCACACTAAAAAGTTCACCTTTTCTTACCCCCGTTGCGGACAGATTTGCAGGTCGTCCGCAGGCGTGTTGGCGCACTCATTTGGAGGCTGGCATTGCGTGGGGAACGGCAGGGAACGGCAGGGGTTAGGGGCCAGGGGCCGGGGGTTAGTTGTTGGGGGGTGGGTCGATGGTGGGGAGGTCGGGGATGGGGGTGGTGGTTTGGACGAGGGGGGCGTAGATCCAGGCGGGGCCTTCGGGGAGTTGGAGCTGGAGCCAGTCGCCGGCCTGGTTGCGGCCGAGGAGGGGGGCCTGGGCGTCCTGGTAGAGGCCGCCGACGACGGGGTAGTCGGTGCCGGGGCCGGCGCGGAGGTTGGCGCCTTCGACGATGACGGTGATAACGGCAGGGGTAACTGCAAGGGGAACGGCGGGGGTAACTGCAGGGGGAACTGCGGGGGTGGCGGAGGGGAGGGTGATGGGGGTTTGGGGCTGGCTGGCCTGGGCGATGAGGGTGGCGACGACGGCGGGGCCGAGGGATTCGTTGACGGTTTCGAGCTGGGATGTGTCGCCGAAGACGCGGACCTGGGCGGCGGGGACCCAGCCGGCGGTGCCATCGGCGAGGTAGGCGGCGAACCAGGCGCTGTCGGCGGAGCGGCCGGTAATGGTGAGGGTTGCGCCGACCTGGAGGTTGGTGCGGGCGGCGCCGTTGGGGGCGGTGTAGAGGATGCCGCCGGCGGCGAGGATGCCGAGGGCGTTGGGGCGGTTGAATACGGCGAGGGAGGGGTCGGGGGCAGGGGAACTGCGGGGGAACTGCGGGGAAACTGCGGGGGAAACGGCAGGGGTCGCGGTTGGCTGGCGTTGTTGGGCGAGGCGGGTGCGGACGGCCTGGGCGGCGTTGGTTGGGGCGGAGCCGACCTGGGCGGGGGCGCTGAAGTCGGGGGTGGGCTGGACGACGGGGGTGCCGGGGGGGAGGGGTGTGGGTTCGGTGGGGCGGCGGCCGCAGGCGGAGAGGAGGAGAAGGGCGAGGAGAACGGCAAGGGGAACGGCGGGGGAAGGGCAGGGGAACGGCAGGGGAACGGCAGGGGAACGGCGGGGGAACGGCGGGGGGGGGTTATTCATAGCGGAGGGCGTCGATGGGGTTGAGGCGGCTGGCGAGGTAGGCGGGGTAGATGCCGAAGAAGAGGCCGACGGCCATGGAGAAGAGGATGGAGATGGCGATGGCGTCGAGGCCGACGACGGCGCTGAAGTTGTCGACGAAAGATGTGGCGGCTACGGCGCCGCCGGCGCCGAGGGCGATGCCGAGGAGGCCGCCGATGAGGGCGAGGGTGACGGCTTCGATGAGGAACTGGCCGAGGACGTTGCGGCGTTTGGCGCCGACGGCTTTGCGGAGGCCGATTTCGCGGGTGCGTTCGGTGACGCTGACGAGCATGATGTTCATGATGCCGATGCCGCCGACGACGAGGCTGATGAAGGCGATGGCGCTGAGGAAGATGGTCATGGCGCTGAGAATGTCGCCGAAGATTGAGATGAGGTCGGACTGGTTGATGATGACGAAGTCGTCTTCGCCGCGGAAGGAGATGTTGTGTCGTTCGCGAAGGAGTTCGGCGATCTGTTCCTGTGCGGCTTCCATGCGGTCTTCGGAGACGACGGAGGCGTAGATGACGTTGACCTGGTATTCGCCGCTGACGGTACGGCGGCGGAAGAGGCGGTCCTGGACGGTGGTGAGAGGGATGAAAACCATTTCGTCGAGGTTGGCGCCGCCGACGCCGGCGCCGCGTTCTTCCATGACGCCGATGACGCGGAAGAGGATGTTATTGACGCGGATGGTCTGGTCGATGGGGTCTTCGTTGGGTTGGAAGAGTTTGCCGAAGACGTCGGAGCCGATGACGACGACGCGGGAGCGTTCTTCGACGTCGGCGTCGGTGATGAAGGTGCCGATGGCGGCGGCGCCGGAGAGGGTGTCCAGGTAGGAGGCGGTTACGCCGCTGACGGAGACGTCCAAGTCATTGCCTGCTCTGGCGACGAGTGCGTTGCCGCCGACTTCGGGGGCGACGGCGATGACGTCGGGGACGCGGAGGGGGTTGGCGATGGCGTAGCTGTCGTTGAGGGTGAGGACGCCGCGGTCGCGGCCGCCGGAGCGGGGTCCGCCGTCGAGCTGGCCGGGGAAGACGTAGAGGAGGTTGG
>DAOUHY010000455.1:0-3053 GCA_034428435.1 Caldilineaceae bacterium
GTCCTCAAGACCGCCGCCTACGCCGCTAACGCGACCATGATGGCGCGCTACGACGCCAAGAATCCTGCCGCTCTAAGCCGCCTGATCCAGGACGCCGACATCACGATGCTGCCCTTCCCGGACGATGTCTTGCAGGCCGCCGAAGAGTCCGCATTCGAGCTGTTCGACGAGACCGCCGCCGATGACGCCGACTTCGCATCTATCCTCAAGGAATGGTCCGCCTTCCGTAGCGCGATTCAGGCCTGGCACGGTCTGGCCGAGCGCGGCTACCTGCAATACGTGGGCCGAAGCCGCTGATCTACCCACGCGCACCGCGCATGGCTTTCCATGAGATGATGATTCAGGAAACGGGAGAGTGCCGCAGAGCGCTCTCCCGTTTCGATCAACTCGGTAACTGAAGGCGACTTTTCATATGAACTTTCCTGCTGGCGCGCAGGGGAAGGAGTTTCCTGCAATGGACAGGAGAAGCTTTCTTGGGTTGGCCGCAGCGGGCTCGGCCGCACTAAGCATAGCTGGCCGCGCAAAAGCCGGCCTGATTCCCCCGGATCGGATCGAGAACGCAGTGGCGGAAGACGCCCGCTTGCCTGTCATCGAATGGCAGATGGCAACCAGTTGGCCGGCCGATCTGGACTCGATTTTCTGGGGTGCGCAATTGGTTGCCAACCGCGTCGCAGCCTTGACCAATGGCAAGTTCCTGATCCGTCCCCGCGCAGCCGGTGAACTGGCTCCAGGTCTTGGCGTGTTGAACGCCGTCGAAGAAGGGGACGTCCCTATCGGTCACACCGTCTCCCACTACTATACTGACAGGGGCTTTGTCATTGCTCTCAACAACGGCCTGCCCTTTGGTTTGACGGCCCGCCAGCAGAACGCGTGGCTGTACGAAGGCGGCGGACTGGAACTGCTTCAGGAAATCCATGCAGAACGGTTCAATATCATTCAATTCCCTGTTGGCAACTCCGGCGTCCAGATGGGGGGCTGGCTCAATAAAGAGATAAACTCCGTCTCCGACCTGGCAGGGCTGAGAATGCGCATCCCTGGCATCGCCGGCCAGGTGATGGCGCGGCTGGGCGTATCCGTGCAGATGTTGCCCGGCGGCGAGATTTTCCAGGCCCTCGAGAGCGGGGCGATCGACGCAGCCGAGTGGGTCGGGCCCTACGAAGACGAGAGGATGGGCTTCCATACGGTCGCCAGCTACTACTACTACCCTGGGTGGTGGGACCCCGGCTCGTCGGTGGAGGTCCAAATCAATTTGGACGATTGGAAAAAACTTCCGGAGCAGTATCAGGAAGCGCTCAAAACTGCCGCCTATGAGGTAAATGTGAGGGTGATGGCGCGCTACGATGCCAGGAATCCTGCAGCTCTCAATCGCCTGATCAACGACGGCGGCGTCACACTGCGGCCGTTTCCCGATGATCTGCTGAAAGCCGCCGAGGAGGCCGCCTTCGAGCTTTTCGACGAAACTGCGGCCGCAGATGCAGACTTTGCTTCCATCTTCAAAGATTGGCTGGTATTCCGCGACGCCATTCATGCCTGGCACGGTCTGGCCGAACTCGGCTACCTGCAATACGCGGGCCGAAGCCGCTGATGTGAGCGGGGTGACGCCGAACTCCTGGCGGTGACGAACAGAAAAGCAAAGGGGCGAGCGCTCGCCCCTCTTTCCTTTCCGGTACAGCTGTCTTATCTGCCTATGATGCCGCCTCCACCAGCCAGGTCACCGTCTCCGGAACAAGGATAACGATCACCAGCGCAATGCCCTGCAGCACCATAAACGGCAATGCGCCCTTGTGTATATCTGCAGTCTTCACCTCGGGAGGCGCCACGCTCTGCAGATAGAACAGCGAGAATCCGACCGGTGGCGAGATGAACGCCATGTTCAGGTTGATTGCCATCATCACCCCGAACCAGACCATCTGCGCATTCGTGAACCCTAGCTCCAGAGCAGCCGGCACAAACAGGGGCATCGCAATAAAGCTAATCTCGATGAACTCCAGATTGATGCCCAACAGGAAGATCGCAATATTGGCTACGATCACAAAGCCCCAGAACCCGCCCGGCAGACTCGTCAGCAAACTCTGTACGTAGTCCTGCCCTCCCAGACGGTCGAAGACCAGCCCGAAATAGGTCGAACAGAACAGAATCATGATCACCAGTGCGGTGATATTGGCCGTGGACCGCGCTGCGTCCCTGATCAGCTTCCAATTCAGATTCCGGTTGAACGCCGTGAGTATGCAGGCGCCAATCGCGCCGACCGCGCCTGCCTCCGTCGGTGTGGCGATGCCCTGAAAAATGCTGCCCAGCACAGAGAAAATCAACAGAACCGGCGGAACAACCGCAATCAGCGTCTGGCGCATCAATGCCGCACCCTGAACCGTTCGTGCTTCGGGCGGCAGAGCCGGCGCGTCCTGTGGACGAACTATGGCGATCCCTATCACGTACAGCGCGTAGAGACCCGAGAGAATCAGCCCCGGAATCAGCGCGCCGACAAACAGATCGCCCACGCCCACCCCAATCTGATCGCTCAACACCACCAACACCAGGCTCGGCGGCAACAGCTGCGCCATCGTCCCCGAGGCTGTGATAATTCCTGTCGCAAGCTGGTGATTGTATCCGTACCTCACCATGATCGGCAACGACAGCAGCCCCATCACAATGACGGTAGCCGCCACCACCCCGGTAGCCGCCGCCAGCAGCGTCCCCACCAGTACCACCGCCAGGGCCAGACCGCCGCGCATCGCTCCCAGCAATATACCGACCGTCGTCAGCAACCGCTCAGCCAGCCCCGATTTCTCGAATATCGCCCCCATAAAGACGAAAAATATAATTGCCAGCAGCGTAAAGTCCGACATCGTGCCGAACCAGCGGTTGGGCAGCAGCTTGATCCAGTTCATGTTGAATATGCCCAACGCCCATCCTATCAACATGAAAACGAAGGCGGTCCCGGCAAATGAAAACGCTACCGGATATCCATACAGGATCAGCACAAAAAACAGTATGAACATCACAATTGCCAGCCATTCCAACCCCATAGTCACTCCCTTTCGTGTGACCCGCCC
>DAOUHY010000456.1:0-5966 GCA_034428435.1 Caldilineaceae bacterium
ATGCCCTCGACGCCGGCCTGCACTGGGAAAGCGTTCATGACGGTGGCGATCCAGATGCGGACCGACTCGTCGAGGCCGATGCGGGTCATTTCGCGATACATGTCGTCGCGCTCGGCCTGGTCGGCGAATTCACCCTTGAAGAGGCGCTCGCCCAGATCGTCCAGCTCTTCATTTTCGTAGTGCCAGAAGCCGACCTCTTTCCAGCCGGGCATGTTCCCCAGCCAGGGAGCATAAAAGGAGTTGATGCCGCCGAAATCATAGCGGTTGGGCGAACCGCGGCCCCAGCCTTCGGTGTACAGATGCCATTCAAACTGGGCCGGGTCGGTGGCATAGACGGTCTGGATGGCAGGCGCGAAGGTCTGGCGATTGGACGCCACCGCGAACCCGGCGTCCTGCAGGGCCGCTCGAATCAGATCGCCCACGTCGCGCCGCTCGTCCTCCACGCGCATAATGAACTTCAGGCGGACCGGCTGCTCATTAAAGTGCCACACCTCGTCCACCAACTCTGCGCCGGCCTCGGTCATGGCATCAGCGATCAATTGACGTCCGTATTCGGGATCGTAGCTCAAATCCGCCTGCTGGATCACGTCGAAGACGGTCAGATAATCGTAATCGGTGGAGGCCACGTTGGTGTACATCGGCGCTGCCTGGCCCTGGTAGATCTCCCGGGTTACAAATTCCCGGTCGATCAGGCGTTGCATGGCCTGCCGCACCTCCTTGATCGAAAAGGGGTTCAATCTCCCTTCCGGCGCTGGTGCCGGGTTGAGAATCAGCGAGATTGTGCTGGCCGGGGCCTCATAGAGTTGGATGCCCTCGTTGTCGCGCAGTTCGCGGGCCGCAGCAATCTTCAGATTGAAGTAGTAGAGGTCCATCTCCCCGGCTTGCAGATCCAGCGGCGCGCGGTCAACGTTGAACGCTTTGAAATAGAGCCGCTCGACCGCCGGTCCGGGTTCCTCATGCGGGGGACTGTATTGGGCCAGGGCCGAGGAGGAAAGACCGATTATGATCGCCAGGCTGATCGGGACGACTTTCAGCAGCCACGCTGGGATTTTGGTCGACCTAGTCATATTCATCATACAAATCCTTTCGCCAACACCCGCGGCCAGGAGCCACCCGGGTACCGCCCACCACCGACCTCTTTGGGGTGTGTGGCAACCAGGACGGCCGCGACCTATTTGCCGCTGACGGCTTATCCAGTTCGTCTACGGAACGAAACCCACAGCAGGCCGAGCGCGATGCCGATACCGACGCCGCCGACCACCGGCCATGTCGCGTTCCCGCCGGGTACGGCAGATGTGGCGAGCGCCGTCGTTGCCGGCACACTCTCCACCGCGATCTGGTGTGCAGCAGGCGACAGACCGGCTTGCGATGCCGTTCCGTTCAACTGTTCCAACTTCGCATCCAGGGCATCCAGCTTCTTTTCCAAGTCCTGGACATTGTCGAAGCCGAACTCCATATAGAATGATGTGGAGGCGAAGTTGCCCGATTCGTCGACCAACGTCACCCGGTGGGCGCCTTCACCGGAGATGGGAACGAAAATCTGCTGTGTATAGCGCCCGAGCTTGTCGGTGCGGCCGGATGCGGCGTTGGCGCCCCCGACAAGCAGGAAAATATCCATATCCGATTGGAAGCCGTGCCCCTGAACGGTGATGGTCTCGCCAGCAGCCCCGGTGTCGGGGCTAATGAAGATTTCGGGGCGGGCTATGGCGCGCTGGCGGCTAAAACCGATCTTTTGGTTAATGGGGCCAAACTCGCCAAGCCGGGTATCGGCCCACACCAGATAGGCGTCATTCTCGCTGGCGGCGATAGCGAAGTAGTCGCCCAGGAAGAGCCCGTTTGGAAAGCCTTTGTTGGGATTGGAGGGGAAGTCGGTCACGCGCGTGTCGCCCACTTTGAGGTCGATCTCTTCCAGTTCAAACCCCCAGGTCTCGCCCTGATCTTCGGAACGGGTATAGTAGATATGGTAGCGGGTCCGGACGGGGTCGTCTCGCATATCCCCCCACATGAGATGGATGACGCCATCCGGCCCGACGTCCATGGCCGGGAAAAACTGAACGGCGTCGGTCTCATCGGTGTTGATGCGTACGGGCCGCGACCAGCGGTCTCCGCCGTTGAGTGAGCGGATAAAGTAAACGTCGCCCTCATCGAGCGGATTTTCCGCCGGCAAAGCGACATAGGCTACATAGAGCTCATCTTCAGGCCCTACCGATACTTTGGGGAAGGCGGACGCCCAGTAGCGGAAGTAGGCGTTACGGGGTCGGAACCCCGGCTCCAGGAACCGGGCGATACGCTTGGGCTCGCCAAAGGTTTCGCCGCCATCATCAGACTTGGACATATAGAATTCGGCGAGGCCCTTCATGCTCTCGTCGTCAGTGCTGTCGATCCAGGTTACATAGAGGGTGCCCTGGGAATCGACGACGGGGAAGGGCCCCTGCACGACTCGCTTGGTGCCGATGGCGTTCGACTGGCCTTCAGTATCGTCGATCTCGCCATAGGTGCGCTTTACGGTCGGGCCGACCGGGCCAGGATCGGACCAGGTCAGACCCTGGTCGAGGGAGTAGGCCAGCATCGGCGTGGTCTGTACCTCCGGCGCGCCCAGAGTTGGGAGTTCACCGATGTAGAGGATGTCGTAGATGGTATTAAATTCGACAAAAGTGACGTAGACGACCGTCTGGTCTTCGATCGTGGGATGGGGGCCGGTGGTCATCCACGGTTTGTCGAGAAAGCTCATGCTCACTGTGCCGCGAATGCGGCCGGTGGGGTCAAGGACGGCATCGCTTTCAACATCGCTGCGGGCGCTGTCAACCGGCTCTTCCCAGACGAAGCCGCCGTCTTTCGATGCCGAGACTGCGATCGAGGAGACGAGGGCGAAGCCGGTGGCGTTGCCGACAGAATATTCTTTGATACCGATAGAGATCGAGGCCATGTAGACATTGCCGTCGCTATCAAACTCCACCACCGGGTCACCGCCGGAGATGCGGTCTTTGCGCAGGTATTTGATCTGCTGCGGTCCCTCCCAATTCACCCCTCCGTCAATGCTGACGTAGGCCGAATTATTAGGAAAGTTGTAGTCGATCACACCCAAGACGAGGTGATCGGGATCATGAGGATTGACGGCGATGTCCGGCTCTGTCTGCAGAGGGCTGTTACTGAAGTCGCGGGTCACCAGCAGGTCGCGACTGAACGCGGGGGCTGGATCGCGGTAGGGAACGAGGATGCCGGGCCCTACCGATTGCAGCAGCGGCGTATCACCTTCGCTACCGGGCAGACTGGACAGATTCTGGCGATCGAGCGTGTTCCATCCCGGCCGGTCGAGAAAGATCCGATTGTCCACACCCTGGGCTATGAGCCATGCAGGACCGGAGAGCACATCCTGAATCGGATTCATGGCATCCTGAATATCGGCCGGATTCTTGCTGATCTTGCCGCGCGTCGGCAGTTGGGGCACCGGCATCTGGGCCGCTGCCGGCAGCGGCATAGCCAGTAGGAGGACGATCAATAGAAGTAGGGGGACTCGAAGGCCCAGGCGGAGGCGGTTGCCGGGTCGTCTGAACTTGGGAAGTCTATCCATGGGTTACAGATCTCCTTATTATTACGTTAAACGCCAGCGACTCAGCCGCCGGCGATCCTTTCTCCGGAACACCTTTCCGCCGTTGTCGGCACCACCTTTGGACACGTTGCGGAGGCGGTACAGGTGGACGAAGGATTGGCCGTTTTGGTAACGGTCAGCCTGAATTTGGATTTCAACGGTAGGACATCAAATGATATTATAATAGCAAAATTGCGTTCTCAGTTTTGGTAAGCCTCACTCCCTTCATGCAGGAAACAGGCTACAAAGTGATTCGGCCCGACTTCACGGAGTCGCGGCGTCGTCAGTTCACATCGGCCGGCCATGAAGGAAGCACAGCGGGGATGAAAGGAACATCCGCTTGGCGCATTGGTAGGACTGGGGGGCTCGCCCGGCAGGCTGGGCCGTTGGTGCAGCCGGTTGGCCGGATCCGGCTCAGGCACGGCCGCGATGAGAGCCTGGGTATACGGGTGCATGGGATTGCGCACCACATCTGCCGCCTCTCCCATCTCGACGACGCAACCCAGATACATCACGACAATTCGCTGGGCGAAATGGCGGGCCGTGGCGATGTCGTGGGTGATGTACAGGAAAGCGATGTTGAACCGCTCCTGCAACTCGCGCAGCAGTGCCAGTAACTCTGCCCGGCTGGAGGCGTCAACCATGGAGACCGGCTCGTCGGCCACGATGAACTGCGGCTGCAGGATGAGTGCGCGTGCAATGCTCAGCCGCTGTCGTTGACCACCGGACAGCAGATCGGGGTACTTGCCTGCGATCTCCTGCGCCGGGCGCAGACGCACATCGTGCAGGGCCTGAAACACTCGCTCTCGCCGCTCGCTGTCGCTGCCGATACCGTGGATCACCAGGGGTTCGGCCACGCTCTCGTAAGCCGTCATAAAGGGATTGATGCTGGCGAACGGATCCTGGAAGATGGCGGCAGCCCGGCGGCGGAACGCTTTTTGTTCCTTCTGTGATAAGGCGGTTACTACTGTATTGTCAAAGCGGACATGGCCATCCGTAACCCTGATCAGGCCCAACGCCGCCCGTCCTAAGGTGGTCTTGCCGCTGCCGGACTCACCGACGACTGCGACGACCTCGCCTGCCCCGATGTCCAGTGTCACGCCATCCACAGCATGGACCGACTCGCTGCCAAAGAGACCTTTGCGAACACTGAAATGTACTTTGACATCGTGGAGTTGGACCAGCGGCTGGGACGAAGGCCTTTGGGGACGTGTTTCCATTGCCATATTCAACAGAAATATTCGCCAAAATGCGACATGTCCTTGAGTATACTCATCCGCTGTCAAGTGCGCAAAGATACGGGCAGCATCCGGCCTGCAAGCCGCCTTGCCCTATCGAAAGTCGATGAGTGAGTGAAGAGGAGTAGGGAGCGAGAACAGGTTCTCATTGCTCACGTTTTCGTATCCGTTCCTCAGATGGGAGGATCCCCGATGAATGACCATGATCGAATGCCGCGATACACTGTGGTTCTCTTGTTGTTGGCCGTGCTTGCTCTCATTCTGGCAGCCTGCCAACCGCCGCCCAGCCGACCCAGGGCGGCGACGCGAACAGCTCCCGCGGCTTCGACGCCCACACATACGCCGACACCGATCGTCATTCCCACGCAATCGCCGGGGCCGACACCTACTGCCACGCCCGAGCCGCTGGCCGAACCTGATCGAAACCTGGCGGAATCACTGAGCGCCAAGGGGAAGTCGTTGTTTGGCACCAGCGACCTGACCGGCGCCGAAGCGGCCTATATCGATGCGATTGCCGCCGACCCCAGTTATCTGCCCGCGCATCTGGGCCTGACCGATGTCTACCTCTACCAGTCGCAGTACTGGCAGCAGGCGCTGCAATCGGCGGAGAACGCAAAGGCGCTGGCGCCGGAGGACAGCACCGCCATCGCATACATGGCGTGGGCAAAGCAGGGGGCCCACCATTTTGACGAGGCAAAGGAGCTGGGACTGCGAGCGGTGGAATTGGACGGCGAAAACCCGACCGCGCACACGGCTCTGGCCGACATCCTTGTCAGCATGTATGAGGTCGACAGGGCCTATGAACACGCTCAGACCGCGGTGCGTCTGAATCCGGATTCGGCGGCAGGATGGGCGACGCTGGGATCGATCGCGTTCCAGATGCACGATTGGGACAAAGCGGGAGAGGCGTACGAGCGCGCGCTGGAACTGGAGCCGGATTTCTTTGCCTGGCATATTATCAACGCCCGCCATGAGTTTAATGTGTATGGCGATATCTATGCGGCGCGGTCAATTGCGAAACGCGCGATTGAGCTTGTGGCGAACCATGCCTCGACTCTCTTCTTTGAGGCCGACATGGCGGCAGAGGAAGGCGACTGGGAGACGAGTGAGGCGAAGTGTATGCAGACGATCGCGCTGGA
>DAOUHY010000457.1:0-1888 GCA_034428435.1 Caldilineaceae bacterium
TTTCTGAGCGACGACTACCTGGAACCAGCCGACATCGGCTCCATGACGCGCACCGAACTGGTGACCCGTCGACTGTACGGCATGCATCTCGGCCTCGTGCATCTGATGGACAGTTACTCGCCCGGGTGCGTAGCCGACTGGAGTCCGGACATTGACCGGAGTGATACGAAGGCAGTGGAGGACCGTCTGGAATTTACCTATCGGCACGGGCAGAGCCAGGGTATGATCAAGAATCTCTGCTTTCAGCGGGGTCTGACCGTGTTGGGTGTGCCGGCTGCAAAAGCGAAGCAGGCGGTGACCGGCGATCCCGATTCCTCCCGCACAGCGGTGGAGGCTGCGCTGATGGAGAAGGTGGTGGTGTCGGAATTCACCGCGCGCGAATTCAGCATGGACGACGGCCGCGTGATCAGCGACAACTGCGCCGGCGCTCTCGCCGTGGCCTATGCCGCGCAGGCCCAGTTAGGAGATTAGCTGTAGCTACTAAGCCATGTTCTGTGTGTGTACTGTGTGCGGTCCGTCTGGGCGGAATGTACGGTCAGTATTTCTGTAGCGGGCTCGCGATGGTCATAGCGGTGAACGCTGGGCATATAAGGGAGTTGCCTCGCCTGTCTTGCCTGCACTGGCACATACTCGGAATTTGTCAGGACGCGGGGTGGGGGGAAGCCAGGCCGCCGCGGGACGCCAACTTCGTATTGCCCACACACTCGCTACGGCGCGAGGTTGTAGGAGAGGGGGCGTTGCGGGGGCGGAGCCCCCGCACAAGGGAGGGCCGAATAGGCCCGACCGCCCAAAAGCGAGGAGAGAGGGTAGAGGAGAGAGGAGAGAGATAACTTCGCTCGCCTTGTCCGGCGTCGAGCACTGAAGAAGGCTTGGTCGTTGCGACTAGCTCTACCTACTGCCTGTTCAAGCTGCCGGTACAGAGAGAGTCGAAACCGTGTCAAAGCATGCGATCGCAATCTACGCCGAGAGAGATACGTCTGCGAAAGCAGATCCTAGCCGGGGCTGGACGCTCGCTGGGGCAGGGTCGCCGGCGAACGCCTGGCTTCTGGAGTGCTCACCCCGAACTCGCTCAGCCCTGGGTGCCGGCCGGGATAGAAGGCGTTTAGCCCGGCGCCTAGCCAGGGCACGAACTATCGCGGAAGTGGGAAGCATAGCAGCGCCGGCGTTGCCGGCAAAGGAGGCAGCCTATGCGACAAGCTCAAGGCACTGTTGTTCCCCGGTCTCAGCCGGATGACATCCACGTAGTGGAAGGGAGAACAGAAATGGATTCAACGACGAAGAAGATCACACGGCGTACTTTCTTGCGCACATCGGCTTTCGCCGGCACAGCCGGGGTGCTGGCCGCGTGTGCTGTTCCGGTGGCGGCGCCGGCCGGCGATGGCGCTGCCGCGCCGGTGATGGAAGACGTGACCCTGCGGATGGTAACGCATTACGGTTCGCCCGTGCGCCGTGAGTTTACGACGCGGGTCAAGGACATTTTCGAGGCGACGCACCCGGGCGTCACGGTCGAGGTGGAGGTCGCGCCGGATATCGACGTGCGTTGGCAGACCGAGGTGGCGGCAAAGACGTTGCCGGTGATGCTCTGGGACGCCAACCTGTTCTGTGAGATGGCCGCTCAGGGCGTCTTTCTGCCGCTGGACGACCGCTTGCCGATGCAAAACCCCCCAGTGGATATGGATGACTACAATGTTCCCACGGGCGCCGAGTGCATGGTATGGCACGAGGGCCAGCAGATCGCGATGCCCTGGATCAACGGTGCACCGCTCCTCTACTACAACGTGGACATGTTCGAAGAGGCCGGCATCGAGCGGCCATCCGATGACTGGACCTGGGATGACTTTGTCGACGTGACCAAGGAGCTGACGCGCGACACCGACGGCGACGGCGA
>DAOUHY010000458.1:0-7097 GCA_034428435.1 Caldilineaceae bacterium
TGGGTTGTCGACCCGGAGAACCGTGCCATCGAAGTCCACCGTCCCAATCAGCCTGTGCTGCATCTGGCCGAAGATGACACGCTCGACGGCAGCGAGACGTTGCCCGGCTTCAGTTGTCCCGTGCGCGACGTGTTTGAACTCTAGACCTGAATCCTTCGAGGCGTGACTAGCGGATAACGCGCCGACCCGCACTTCATCCAACTGCGACGGAAACACCATCTGTTATCAGGGTTGCCCGCCCCCCCAAGGGGCATGGGCAACCACCCCATACCCTTTTGGGGTATATGGGGTAATTGGGGCAGAACCTTCTACCAGAGAGAAATCCGGACACTGATACGCAATTCTCGGACACTGATACGCAGTTTTCGGACACTGATACGCATTTTCCCGCACACTGATACGTAATTTTCGGACACTGATACGCAATTCACTGGCTCTGTCTCTTCCGCCTGCCTAACTGCTTCACTGCGGCCGGAGTTTGGAAGTTGACACCCCAGCCGAGCGGAGGGCATAGTTTTATCTGGCCGCCATGATGAGCCACTTCCAACAGGCCTAGGCGCTTCATTTCCTGAACATATTTCAAACTCCGCGCCTGGTATTTGTGAACATTCTTTGTTCGTTCGGCGCCAGCCAGCTGTGTAGGGCTGTAGAACAGCCGTAACAGGCGGTCGTCAGTGTATGAAGGGAGGTACTGAACTGCCGGGTTGGGTTCCCTCTCTTGGTCGGGATGCGCGACAGTGCGCGGATCGTTCCAGTTGTTGATCGGATAGCCCCTCCGGTTCACGATCACCTTGCCCCGGCCGTCCAGCAAATTACCCTTCTCGTCCCGCCGCCGCGCTGGCCGCGTCGCGTAAGGCCAGGACGTGCCGCGGGTTACGTTGTCCTTGTCTTTCCCCTTCGTTCGTGCCCCTCTCCACCACTGATGAGAAAGCGTCAGATGTGCGCGGTACATCGGGCCGTGCGACGCGCCTAGCCAGTCGAGCGTCTCTCTGTGAACCGCTGCTCCTTGCTTTGCATCCGGAGGCAGATAGACCTGAAAGACGATCTCCCCGTCCATCGGAAAATTGTCCGGCAAAGCAATCCATTGCCCTACGGTTCCGATAACCCTTCGCAGACCCCCATACTCGACCGGGACCCCGGCTGTTTCCCAACCGAACATGGCCGCGCGCAGCCTGGGCATGTAGCGTCTGTCAAAACGGCGAGGCCAGAGATGTGAAGTGACATCCCGCAAAGTCGTTGGAACAAGCACCCCGCCGTCAAAGCCGGCGACGCTCTCAAGAACGTCGATTTCAGTCAGAACGGTTACCAGCAGGCGCAGGCCTAGCGCCCCCTCCCTGTCCGACCCCCGCAAAGCGTCGAACAGGGACAGGACCGGAAAAATCTCCATCTCGTCATAGTCGGGCAGCAGCGCTTCCAAGCCGGGAAGCAATGCCTGGCCCACGCCCACACTGGGATTATCGCTTCCTGTGGGCGCAAACTCCCTAATGTGGAAGTAATCCTTCGTGATGACAGCCATCGGCCTGTTGTTTCGGATCGCTCGCGGCGTCCTCTTCAAATAAGCCCGGATAATCGGCGCCAGCGGGTGTGGCGAGTCCGGCCTGACCGCCCATTCCACGAGCCGGGAGCAGATGATTCCCTCGAAAACCTCCTGTCCGGACCCCTCCGGCGTAATGGCCTTGAAGGCATTTTGAATCGCAATGTATCGGAAAGCGTTCTCAGGATTCCATTCACCTTCAAACCTGTCTTCAAACCCATCCGTAACGCCTGCGATGTCAGGATTGCGGCCGGCGAATACCCGTTTGAACGCCTCCGTCCGTGCATCCTCCAAATCTTCGTCTAGCCAGTCCGCGGCCAGCGTCGAAACTTCCAGCGAAACTTTCTCTGGATCGCGCTGCTCGGCTATGGCGCAATCATGCACCAGGGTTGTCATCAACTGATCGGCGACCTGGCGGTAACAGCTCGAGCAAAGGGTGACGCGCGGTAGCATTGTGAATTGACCCCCGGTTGAAGAATTTTTGGGGAGATCGAAATCAACAACGCCTGCCGCTTCTTCCGGAGCCAAGTCGGGGTCCTGGCACCTTACGCACGGCAGCGAGCCATCATCAAAGAGTGTTCTTTCCAGAAAGTCCGCCATATTCCGCTCCTGTTATCCCATTGCTGCTTCCCATCGCCCGTGCCTGATGCTGATCACAGAATCCGCCGGCTGTGGCCTTTTTCCGGCACTGCTTCCCCTGGCGCGTTGTGCCCTGGCATTGGCCTGTCCTGTCCGCCGCTTCGGGTGGCGTCTGTTCCTTGCTCGCTCGCCATGCCCAGCCGGTCCCGTTGCTGCGCTTCAGGTACACCGGCTCAGGCCGTATCGCATAGCTGGCCTTCTCGCATGACAGCCTGGCCGTGTCGCCGTCCCCCGCGCCGTCGCCGAGTTCCCAGCGGAAACGGGCGTGCATTTCCCAACTGCCGGCGCCTCGATATCCGGAACTCGTCGCGCCGTCGCCCTGTGGCTTGGGCGGATGATGGACGAGCAGAACCGCGCAACTGTGATCCCGTCCCCAGCTGTCCCAGGCCGCCATGAAGTCCGCCACCCCCGCATTGTCGGAATCATTGCGCCCGTAGGCATAGCCCAGGCTGTCGAGTATCAGCAGGCGGGCCCCGATCTCTTCGCACTTCTCCCGCACGATCTTGCCGGCGTCCAGCAATTGAGGCCGCTGATTGTACAAGTCGCCTTCGTCCACCCCCCACACCGGGCCCCGCCGTGCCATGTCCAGAAAGCGCAGCCCGCGCCCCGTCTTGGAGTTGTACTGCAAGCGCTGAATCAAGGGCAGGCCCTCGGCCTCTCCCCAACCTCCTCCTTCCTTGCGCAGCGCAGCGTCCCATTTGGATAGCCGCCGCTTGATCTCTGCCGCCTCGTCCTCCCAGCTGGCAAAGACAATGGCGCCCGGCTCGACAGGCAGAACTGCCTTATCAGGGTCGGAGGCCCGCCCCAGCCATTCCCTCTCCCCGGTCGCCATGGCCGCGGCCAGCTGCAGCAGCATCCACGTCTTGCCCTTGCCGCCTTTGCCGCTTACCATCCCGATTCGCCCGGCGGGCAGCCAGGCGGGGATCAGCCACTCTCGCGTCGGCGCCTCCAGCTCAGCCCAACTGTCTACGATCTCCACGCTCGCCCGCAGCGCATCCGCCGGCAACAGCTGCGCGACCTGCCTCCACGCCGCCCACCGCGTCTCGAAATCGCCGCTGTGCAGGTCAGCGATCAAATCCGCGGGATCGCGTCCCTTCAGCACGCCGTCGATAGCGTGCCTCGTCTCGTCGCCTGGATGCAACGCCTTGACCGCGTCCACGTCCGCCGGGTCCGGTCTCTCCCCGGCGCGCACCGCGTCCACGATCCTTGCCAGTTCCAGTGCGCCCGCCCGCGGCCGTATGGGTACAGTCTCGCCGGCGATCCCCTGTCCGTTCTGCGTTCCGTATTCAGCCTGTTTGTCCATCCTCTGCTCTCTCCCTCAAAGGTGCCGACGCCGGATCGTGGCCGGCTGCCAGCTGTTTGATTCGCACGTCGTAACCCTGGTCCGCCCACCTCTGCGCCGCCTTCCGCGCCGCCCCAAACCCAGCCTCGTCAGCGTCTGGCCACAGAGTCACGGAAGCGAACCAGCCCGCCTCAATTCGACCGTAGGCCGTGCCCGCGCAGACGGCAACGACAGCCGGCTCGGGAGCATAACGCAAAATGCGCAGACCGTCGGCCAGGCCCTCGCATACGTGCAGATGGCAGGCGCCGGCACCTGCCCCCGGCCGAACGCGCCACAACAGGCCGTAGGCCGACGCATCTGATCCGAATGTCCGCTTGTCCCCGCGTTCTCCTGTCCAATGCTGCGCCTTTCTTCCGTCCGCGTCGATAGCCACCAGGTGCACCTTGCGCGGGTCGGCTAAGGGAGCCTCTGGTCTCGCCATCGCCATCACCAGCGCGCCGGCCGCTCTGCTATCCGACCGTACGCCTTTGCCGGCCGGCATCTTCCCATTGGGCAGCCAGCGCACCGCTTCCGGGAGGCGTACGCCGGGTGGCCACAGTCCTGCCTCTCCCTTGCCGGCCAGCCAGCGGCTCGCGGGATGATATGCCGGCGCCTGGCCGGTACTGGCGGCCGCGGCGGCCCACAGCCTCGCCGCGTACGCCGCCGTATCGCCGCCGGTGCGTTTCCTTGGGCCTGCACTGTGTTGTCCACCTGCGGGGGGTGTCTCGGCCCCTCTGTGACCGCTTGTGGCCGTCTGTGGCTGCGCAAACACTTCCCTGGCCCGCCATGCTGACCAGCACGCATCACAGCGGCACAGCCACAGCTCCGTTGCCGCCTGCACGCTGTGGAGAATCGCCCTGCTGTCGCAGCCGCCTGTAAAGCACTTGCCGGCCCAGTACCGTCTGTCGGCATCAAAGCAAAGCCCGAGTTTGTCGGGGCTGTCCCCACCGTGGCATAGCGCAGTGGTAGTGTGGATAGGCCAGCGCCGGCCGGGTTGCTCCCGCACCGGATAGCCCTTCGCCTGCAGGGCTGCTGCCAACTCACCGGGGGTTGCTATCGGTATCTTTGTATAGGGAACTCTGTCTTTGTGTGGTATACTCATCTGCAAGTCTCCAGCACCCCTGCGAGACACTGCCCCGTTACCGCCGGCCCGCGGTTCGGGGCTTTTTCTTCCCGGCTCACCTTGTCCCGCCCTCACGGCGGACCTGCTTCTCGAAGCGGTCCGCTTCGGCTAAGGCAAGTTCCCGCAAAAATTCGCTGGAACGGCGGCCTCTTGCTAACGCGGCATCCTCGATGCGCCGCTTATCTTCCGCTGTAACGTACACCTGAATTGACGAACGTTTACGCAGCGCGGCTCGCCTTTCGTCTCGACTCGGCATATCGCCCTCTCCTTCTCTGATAGCACAGCCTGCCGTATCCTTCAGAGTATCATGCACCGTCAAACTGTACAAACTTGATTTACAGGTACAATTGACATTCAGTTGCTCCTGAATTAACTGTATAGGGTACAGATATCAGAAGACCGTTTAATCCGTAGCGCCAGCCCGGCCGCGGCGCATGACAATAACGGAGAACCTGAACATGGCATGCGCGCTGCCCTATCCCCGCCAGCCGCAGCAATGAGGTCTCGTTGAAGTCTGTCTGATAGCGATCTGCGGGGGCAAAGTGAGGCTGATCCGCGCAGGGCCGCGCAATTGCCCCAAAAGTACCCGATACACCCTTGACGATCCTCGCGTCCCGCCGCAGCCCAAAAGGCAGTTCTCCGTGTCCCTCCGTGTTCCTCCGTGGAAAAAGCAGTTCTCCGCGTCCCTTCGCGTGACTTCGCGGATCAATCGGTTCTGTCTATCACAGGAATCAAGCCGGAAACCTCCCGAACAGGCCTGCAGGCTCTCCGTTCTTGTTGACTGGCCTTCCCAAAATGTCATCGGAACCTGGTCTTGAACCCAGGACGTACGACTGCCAATGTGCATATATGTTAACAACTGCTACAATGATAACATTGACATCCCCGGGAGCATGCGGCAATGACGGTACTGGCATTCCTCAACCAGAAAGGCGGCACGGGCAAGACCACCCTGTCGCTTAACGTGGCCTACGGCCTGGCCCAGGCCGGCGAACGCGTCCTGCTCATCGACGCCGACCAACAGGCATCCGCCAACGCCTGGTCCTCTCTGCGTGAGGATCAACCCTTCTCCGTCTTCGCCGTGCCGCGCAAAAACCTCCACAAGGAGGTAGACCGGCAAAGGGGTATCTACGACTGGATCGTCATCGACGGAACACCCCGCGACGACGCCATCACCCGCTCCTGCCTCATCGCCGCCGACCTGGCCATCATTCCCATCGAGCCCTCCGCCCTGTCGGCCTGGGCATCCGACCGCACCGTCGGTCAGGTAGAAGAGGCGCGCATATACCGTCCCGACCTGCGCGCCTACTTCGTCATCTCCCGCAAAATCGCCGGCACCATCCTGGGGCGAGAGATGCGCATGCTCGAGCTGCCCCTGCCGGCCCTCGAAACCGAAATTACGCAGCGGGTCGCCTTTGCCGAGTCCATGCTCCAGGCCCAGAGCATCCAGGAGTACGCACCGGACAGCCCGGCCGCCCGCGAGATCGATGAACTGATCGAAGAACTGCATAACATCAGTCTTCAGTAGTCAGTTCTCAGTGAACTACTGCAGGCCAGCCAGCAGAGCAAGCAACTAAAAACTGGAAACTAAAAACTAGAAACTGCAGTAAGGAGTTGCGCAATGTCTGAAACCCGCTTCAACCTGAGACGCCCCAACACGGACCCGGATGCAGACGTCGAATCCTACATCGACCATGGCACGGCTGCCTTGTCGTCAGCAAAGGAGACGGGCACGGAGGAAGCGCCTGAGAAGATACGCCGCCTTGTCGTCCTTTTGCCCAACAGCACGCATCGCCAGTTCAAGCAGCTGGCCGCAGCCCACGAAACAACCATGTCCGACCTTTGCCGCGCTTGGATCGAAGACGCGCTAGAAAAACACTTCGATTAAACGTGTCGAGAAAGGGCGGCCGGGTCGGGGAGCGCACCTCATCTAAGTCACCTTGACATTTGGCGAACGCCACTCAATTTGTGACAAATGCAGCCCCGCCGCATCCCCCCGTAGGGCGCCCCTTCGGGGATCCGGAAAAGTTTCGCCGTTCTCCGTGTTCCTCCGTGGCCCTCCGTGGATCAAAAAGGTGTTGCCGTTCTCCGCGTCCCTCCGCGTCCTCCGCGGATCAAAAAGGTGTTGCCGTTCTCCGTGACCCTCCGTGGACAGACCAGGTTTCGCCTGTGGCTATCCTGGTTAAGGCACACGTCAACGGCCCTGGCTATCCGCCGCGCTGCCCCATTCCAACAACTCAGCTCCGTCGCCCTTCTCCGTCCCAATCCACATCAGCCGTCCGTCACTCCAGATGTGGACGCGCCCCGCCCTGTCATTGCGCAACACCAGACGCCCGCCAAGCGCCTCCAGAACCTCCGGGTCCGGATGACCGTACCGGTTCTCCGCGCCGACCTGGATGACCGCCACACTTGGGCCGACCGCCTCGACAAACGCCGGGCTGCTGCTGTGCTCGCTGCCGTGATGCCCGACCTTGAGCACG
>DAOUHY010000459.1:0-13285 GCA_034428435.1 Caldilineaceae bacterium
GGCGCTGGCTCTGCTCACCAGCGAGATGATCTTTCACCACGTGGCGCAGGGGGAGTGGAACGGGACACCGTTTCTGGCCACGTTCTGAGCGCCGTGCAACAGCGGCGTCGGTCTGACGCCGGTCATAGACGGGGAGACATACAGTTTTGCGACGCGGGGCCTGTATAACGGCATGTCGTTGATGGGGGACCACCAGACAGGGTCGTACTGGGACCACGTCACGGGCGAGTGTCTGCACGGTCCGCTAAAGGGCAGGCGTCTCGAGTTGGAGCCGCTGCGGCACATGCGGGCGGACCAGGCGCTGGCGCAGTACCCGGACGCGCGTATAGGGCGGTCGCGGCTGCCGCTGCCTTTTGGTCTGGCGGCGGGACTGATGAAGATCCTGGTGCGACTGACCAACGGACGGTTTTTGCCGCCGAGGTTTGCGGGTTCGATGGGTGAGGAAGACCCGCGGCGGCCGCGCCTGGAGATGGGGCTGGGGGTGTGGACGGAGAGGGTCAGCCGGTATTATCCGTTGGAGGTTCTCAAGGCGGGGGACGGCGTGTTGTTCGACGTCATCGACAGCAGAAATCTGCTGATCTACCTGGACCCGGTGTCGGGCACGCCGACGCCGCTCTTCGCCGATGGGCAGGATGCCGAGTGGGACGGGAGCGACCTGCGCCTGGAAGACGGCGCGATCGTGCGCAACGGCAGGCTTTACGATCCATCCGGAGACGAGTTGCCAGCCGATCAGCCGCTGCACCTCTTTGCGCGCTGGTACGGCTTCTCGCTTACTTTTCCGAACTGCGAGATCTATGGGGGCGCGGGGGAAGAAACCGGGTAAGGGCAGCGCCACCGTCAACCGAAGTTTGCGGGCGCAGGCCTTGAAGGACCACATTTTTGAAGGAGAAGTGATACTTTGCAGCTCAATCTTTCCGGCAAGACGGCTATTGTCACCGGCGGCAGCGCGGGCATCGGGCTGGCCTGTGCGCAGGCCCTGTACGCGGAGGGAGTCAGCGTGCTGATCGCGGCGCGCGACGAAGACCGGTTGGCGCAGGGCCTCGCCGCGATCGCGGACCATGCGCCCGAAAGCAACGCCAGGGCGCTCTCTGTCAGCGCGGACGTGAGTACGGCGGAAGGGGTCGAACGGGCGGTCGAACGGGCCCTTTCAACCTGGGGTCAGGTGGACATACTCATCAATAACGCGGGTTCGGCGCCGAGCGGGGACTTTTACAGTCTGGGGGACGACGCTTATCAAGGTGCATGGGACCTGAAGCTGCTGGGATATATACGGATGGTGCGGGCGCTGGCGCCGCAGATGAAGGCGCGGCGGGAGGGCCGCATCGTGAATATAGTGGGCGCGGCGGCGCACAACCCCACGCCCGGGTTTCTTGCGGGCGGCACGGCCAACGCGGCGATCATCAACTTTACCAAGGGCATTTCCCAGGACCTTGCACCGTACGGCGTGCGCATCAACGCGATCTCTCCCGGGCCTGTGAACACGGAACGGGCGCGGCAGTTGGCGCGTCAGGAGGCGGCGGCGCAGGGTATTTCGGTGGAGGAGGCGAGCGCGCGCCGCATCGCGGCGGTGCCGCTGAGCCGCATGGCGGAAGCGGACGAGATCGCGGACATGGCCCTGTTCCTGGTTTCGGACCGGGCGGCGAGTATCACGGGCGCGGAGGTTCTGATTGACGGGGGAGCGACGGCGAGTGTCTGATCCGATGCGCGTCTCGGCGGCTCGGGCCGCCGCGGATACGAGCCACCAGGGGCCGTACCGGTGGTACGTACTGGTGCTGGCCGCACTTACGCACACGCTGGTCGTGGGCATGCCGATGATGTCGCTGCCGGTCCTGTTTGACGAGATCGGCACTGAGCTTTCGCTGAACCTGGTGCAGATCGGATACGTCTGGGGCGCGTCCTCGCTGTTGGGCGTTGCGATGAGCCTGACCGGCGGCGTAGTTGGCGACCGCATTGGCGCGAGGCGGATGCTGGTGATCGCCTGTCTGCTTGCCGGCGTTACGGGGGCGACGCGGGCGTTTGCCAGCGACTACGGCAGCCTGACTGCCACGGTACTGGTGGCAGGGCTATTTCCGATGGCGGCGCCGATGAACGTGCACAAGACGTGCGGCGTCTGGTTTTCGGGAAAGCGGCTGGGGATGGCGAACGGCGTGGTGTCGGCGGGGATGGCGCTGGGCTTTCTGCTTGGCTCGCTGATCAGCGCGACGTTCCTGTCGCCGCTGCTGGGGGGTTGGCGCAACGTTCTCCTATTCTACGGCGTGCTGGCGGTCATTGTCGGTATTTTGTGGGCGTTTACAAGGCCTGGGCCGGACGGCGATGGAAGGGCCACAGCACAAGGGGACCGGCTTTCGCTGCGAGACTCGATGCTGCAGGTGGTCCGTCTGCGCAACGTGTGGCTGCTGGCGGTGGCGATGTTTGGCATCGGCGGGGCGATACAGGGAGCGCTGGGCTATTTGCCGCTCTATCTACGCGATGCGGGTTGGGAGCCGAGCACGGCGGACAGCGCCCTGGCCAGCTTCCATTTCGCCAGCCTGCTGTTCACGGTTCCTTTTACCCTGCTGTCCGACCGGATGGGGGTGCGCCGTCCGCTGCTGCTGGCGTCGGCGCTGATGTTAGTGGTTGGGTTCGGCCTCCTCTCGTTCGTGCAGGGGATCGTTGTGTGGCTGGCGGTTCTTTTCGCGGGTATTACGCGGGACGGTTACATGGCGACGATGATGACGCTGATCATTGAGTTGCGGGGGGTTGGCCCTGCTCTTGCCGGGACGGCCACCGGTCTGATCATGGCTATCTCTCGGATTGGATCTGTCGTCGCCCCTCCGCTTGGAAACGGACTGGAAACAGTTGGTCCTGGGGTGCCCTTTCTGTTCTGGACGGCGCTGGCGGTGGTAGGCTTTGCGGCGCTGACGGCTGTGCGGGAGGAGAAGGGGCGAACTGCAGTGGTCAGTGGTCAGTAGTCAGTGGTCAGTAGCGGCGCAGGCTGGTCGTGAGCGGTCGCGAGTCTAAAACGGTTCAAAGGCGGGGGGCGCGGGCCGACGCGGGACGCCAACTTCGTATTGCCCACACACTGGCTGCGACGCGAGGTTGTAGGAGAGGGGGCGTTGCGGGGGCGGAGCCCCCGCACAAGGGAGGGCCGAATAGGCCCGACCGCCCAAAAGCAAGGAGAGAGAAACATCTTTCGCCATGCTGAATCATGAGCGCCTTTGGGCAAGGACTTAGCAGTCACGATTTTGGGTGATAGTATTCGATTGTTTGCTGTGCGGATCGATGCTTTGTGTAAGGATTGGGCAATAGGAGATGAGGAGGCAAAGGATGACAACCGAAGTTGCTGCCGGCGCTTTTCAGCGCATTGCAAGTGTCGCCGAAGTCAAAGAGACCGGTCTGCATACGGTCCAGGTGAACGGTCACGTGATCGTGCTGGTCGATCACGAGGACGAAATCTACGCGCTCGACAACCGCTGCCCGCATATGGGTTTTCCCCTGGACAGGGGCAGCGTGCATGACGGAATTCTGACGTGTCACTGGCATCATGCCCGGTTTGATCTATGCACGGGGGGTTCTTTCGATCTGTGGGCGGACGACACGCCGAGTTTCCCGGTGGAGGTGCGGAACGGTGACGTGTTTGTTGATGTAACGCCGCGGCACGATCCGGTGGAGCACCAGCGCCACCGCTTGGGCGTCGGGCTGGAGCGCAATCTGTCGCTGGTTGTGGCAAAGGCTGCGATCACGATGGTGGACGAAGCCGGGGACACGCTGTCACCGTTTGCGGCCGGCCTGGAGTTCGGGGCCCGGTACCGCATGGAGGGTTGGGGGCAGGGTTTGACGATGCTGACGTGTTTCCAGAATCTCCTGCCGAGTCTGGGACGTGAGGACAGGGCGAGAGCACTGGCCCACGGGCTGGCGGCGGTTGCGGCTGATTCGGCCGGCAGTTCGCCGCGCTTTTTGGTTACGCCTCTGCCGGACGGCAGCCCGGACCTGAAAACGTTGAAGCAGTGGTTCCGCCGCTTCATTCTGGTGCGGGATTCAGAAGGGGCGGAGCGGTGCATCATCACGGCGCTGAGGTCGGGCGCGGGGCCGCAAGAGATGGCGGATATTCTGTTCAGCGCGGCGACTGATTTCCGCTACATCGACGTGGGGCATCCGCTGGACTTTACCAATAAGGCATTTGAAGCGCTGGATATCGTCGGCTGGGAACAGGCGGAAGCGGTTCTAACCAGCCTGGTGCCCGGTTACGCCTCGGCGCGGCGGATGGAGGAGTCGAACGCGTGGCGCAATCCGATCGATCTGATCGACGTGTTGGGCGATGCGCGGGCGCAGATTGCGGCTGCCCTGGCCGCGGGACAGGGGCTGCGGGGCAGCTGGGCAGGGCGCGCCGGACTGGTGGAGGTGTTGCTGCGGGATGATCCGCACGCGATTGCCGAGGCGCTATTGGCGGCGCTACGGAGCGGGGCCAGCGAGGTTGAACTGGCGGGTGCGGTCACCTATGCGGCGGCGCTGCGCATTGCGCGATTCCACACGAGTAACGAGTTTGGCGACTGGGACACGGCTCTGCATACGTTCACGTTCGCCAACGCGGTCCATCAGGGTCTGAGGCGTCTGGAGGGGTATGCGCCGCCGGACGAGTATCAGCTGTTGCTGCGGGGTGTTTTCGATGCGGCGATGAGCATCTATCTGGACCGTTTCCTGAACATTCCGGCGGCGAGGCTGCCGGCGGCTAACGGCACGAACGGGGCAGCCCCTGCGCTGCCGGCGCTCGATGACTTGCTGGACCAGCAGCAACAGGTGAACGAGGCGGGCAACGCGGTCGGCAGGTACCTTTTCGAAGGAGGCGGCGCGGAAGCGCTGCGGGCGGAGCTGGGTGCGCTGCTGCTGCGGGAAGACCGCAATTTCCATACGATCCAGTGTGTCGAAGCGGCTTTCCACCAGCATGATCTGCTGTCCGCCGACCCGGATTCGCAGGAGGAGGCCGTACTGGTGCTGGTGGCTGCGGCCCGGTACCTGGCGGCACATGCGCCGACGATGCGGGCGCAGGGTCAGACATTCGGCATTGCGCGCCGGCTGCACAGGAACGAAAAGCTGTTCGAGGGAGAGTAGAACCCACTGCCAAGCGACTATAGTGTTGGGAAGAGAGGCGATCTGCCTCTCTTCTCTTTATGTAGGGTTGAAGCCGCGGGTTGAATGACGCGGCCATCTGGGAGGAACAGGTGACAGAAAAGATCTTGACGCTGCACCCGGCTGGAAAGCAGGGCGTGAATATCGATAAGGGCAAGTATGACACGGTGCGAGAGGCGATTGAGGAGACGCTTAAGGCGCAGCCGGGTATCACGTTCAGTGCGTTGACGGAGGATGTGGGGCGGCGGATCGGTGACGTATTTGAGGGTTCTGTGAGTTGGTATGTGGTATCTGTGAAACTAGATTTGGAGGCGCGGGGCGTGTTGGAGCGGGTAGATGGGCGCAGTCCGCAGCGGTTGCGATTAGTGGAGTAGTTGAGTGGGATGGGAATTGATGAGCGAAGAGACCGACGTTTGGTTCATCCTGTAGGGACAACGACTAAGCAGCAAGTCAAGGTAAGTATGGCAACTCTAACATTAGATGTTTCCGATTCTCTCCTCACACGCGCTCGCGAAACAGCCCAAGCGCTGGACCGCCCCTTAGAAGAGGTATTAGTTGGGGCATTGGCGATCGGGCTGCCTGACGTACACGGCGCCCCGGAATCGGTACGGAATGAGCTTCTGGAGATGACTTTTCTCGACGTAGAATCACTTTGGCGGATTGCGAAGGATGAGATGACTTCCACAGATCAGAGAGAGCTTCAGGCGCTTCTTGACGTACAAGGGCGCCCCCTTGTCCCGCGAGAAGAGGTGCGCTTGCAGGCGTTGCGAGAAAGTTACGGGAAAGCCATGCTGCGGAGGGCACGCGCTCTGGCGCTATTGAGTTTGCGCAGCGGTCAGCCGCTACTGGAAGCTCTGGACGTGTCGGACTAGAACGGATATATTCGTCTCGCCAGAAGTTACCGGATACCGGCGGGATGGCACGCACCTCAGTCAGACTGATAGATCTCCGCTTCGTCTCCCAAATTCATGGGGCTCTTCAAACTTCGTCATGCAGCACGCCAAGCTGCTTTCCTACACGGGCGCGCAGACTAACCAATGCCTTGGGGTTATTGACGATTCTCTGACCTGGAATTTGCTGACCCGTCGTGTTGTCGATCCTCGAGGGACACAGAGTTTCACGTAATTTCCACGAGTGGGGCGACTACGAGGGCACCCACAAGGGGTGCCCCTACGGGGGGATGGTCGGGTGGGAGTAAATGCCAAAGGGCGCTAGTTACGATGCCGTTGTTGTCGGGGCCGGGCCGAATGGGCTGGCGGCGGCTATTGCTATCGCACGGGCCGGGCGTTCGGTGCTGGTGATCGAAGGCAGGGAGACGATTGGCGGGGGGAACCGTACCGCTGAGCTTACACTGCCCGGTTTCCGACATGACGTGTGTGCGGCGGTGCACCCGCTGGTGCCTGGTTCGCCTTTTTTGCGCAGTTTGCCGCTGGAGCGTTACGGGGTGGAGTGGGTTCAGCCGGAGATTGCGGCGGCGCACCCGTTGGATGACGGCACGGGGGTCGGACTCTATCGTTCGCTGGCGGAGACGGCGGCGTCGATCGGGGTGGACGGCCGTAGGTGGGCGCGGCTTTTTGGCCCGATAGCGGCTGACTGGGAGAAGCTGTCGCCGATGGTGCTGGGGCCGTATCCGGTGGGCGTCGAACTGCCGGCGCTGGTGCGTTTTGGACTTCCGGCGGCGATGCCGGTTCACCTGCTGTCACGCCTTTGTTTTCGTGAAGAACGGGCGCGGGCGCTTTTTGCGGGGCTTGCAGCTCACTCCTTTCTCAGTTTTCGCCAGCCATTTACATCAGCATTCGGGATGTTGCTGGGGATCCTGGCGCATGCGGTCGGGTGGCCCTTTGCGCGCGGCGGGGCGCAGGCGATTACGGATGCGATGGGTGCGTATCTGCGCGCTCTGGGCGGCGATATCGTAGCGGGCTGGCAGGTGCGGTCGTTGGATGAACTGCCGCCCAGCCGGACGGTGCTGTTGGATGTGACGCCGAGTCAGGTCTTGCGGCTGGCGGGGGCGCGTTTCCCGGCCGCGTACCGGCGCAGACTGGAGGGATTTCGCTATGGGCCGGGTGTGTTCAAGGTGGACTATGCGTTGAGCGAGCCTGTGCCGTGGCGGGCGCAGATATGCCGCGGCGCGGGCACTGTTCATCTGGGAGGCACGCTGGCGGAGATCGCGGCTTCGGAAGAGGCGACGTACGGCGGGCGCATACCGGAACGGCCCTATGTGCTGGCGGCGCAGCACAGCCTGTTTGACGCGACGCGTGCGCCGGCGGGCAAGCACACGCTGTGGGCCTACTGCCATACGCCGCATGGCTCGACGGATGACATGACGGCAGCGATCGAGGCGCAGATCGAACGGTTTGCGCCCGGTTTCCGGGATACGGTTCTGGCGCGGGCGGTGATGACCAGCGCCGACTACGAACGTTACAACCCCAACTATGTGGGCGGCGACATCAACAGCGGCGTGCAGGACCTGCGCCAGCTGTGGACGCGGCCTGTATTGCGATTTCCTCCATACAGCACGCCGGTCCCCGGGCTGTACCTGTGCTCCTCCTCGACGCCGCCCGGCGGCGGTGTCCACGGCATGTGCGGATTCCACGCGGCGCGGGCCGCGTTAAGGCGGCTGTAGGCGTACTTCGCGGTGTTGATAGGCCACGAGCCCCTCAGATCACCTCCCCTTGCAGCCGGGCTTTCAACTGTGTCCAGGGGCTGCGCTGGAGCGACTCGAGTCCATCATCGGAATCGCCATCTTCTTTGCGGAAGAGGATGTTGAGGCGGTCGCCTTCGTATTTGGCGCCGTCTATCTGCAAGCGCGCCAGGCCAATGGGCAGGGCGACATTGCGTTTCCAGTTGCCGATACGGACGATGAGCTCGTCGACGACACTGCGGTGCAGGTTTACCTCCTCTTTGGCGACCAGGGGCAGGGCGATGCTGAGGATGTAGTGACCGTTGCGGGCGAAGATTTTCTGCGGTTCCCCCTGATAGTAGAGGCGCGTGGGGTCACCTTCGCCGCCGCGCTCCAGATCGTCGCCGAAGAGCGTTGCGGCCATGCGCTGGAGCATTTTCTGGCCCAGCACCTCCTCCTCGAAGAAGGGGATGCGGGAGATGGGCAGTGGTTGGAATGCTTCTTCGACGAAGGCAAGATTGCGGCGCTGCGCTTCGATCCAGCCGCTGAAGTAGGCGTCTTGCAGCTCCTGCGGGAAGACTCGATTGCAGACGACGGAATCGACGGCATAGCCATAGAGGTTGAGGTAGGCAAAGGCGCGCTGGGCTTCCTTTATGACCATTTTCTCCGGGTTGATCACCAGACGCATACTGCTGACGCTGCCGTCGCTGAGGAGGAGGCTGGTACGCTCCAGGACATTCACCAGATCTTCGACGCTCTCGAAGAGGTCGTCGTCCGGCAGTGGGATATCGCTCATACGGGACACAATGGGCCGTGCGATCTGGAGTGTACGGCGTTCAAAGGGCATGATCTTCTCGATATACCAGCGGGCGATATCGGGAAAGCTGAGCAACTGCAGGGTGGAGCCGGTGGGCGCGGCGTCGATAATGATGGTGTCGTAGGCGCCGCTGTCGGCCAGATGTGTGATGTGCATGAGGCTGGCGAGCTCTTCCATGCCGGGCAGCACGGAGGTCTCTTCTGCGACCAGCGAATCCATGCCGCGCCAGGAGAAGAGTACATTCAGGTATTCCTGCACCCGCCCCCAGTATTTGTCCATCTGATGGAGCAGGTCGATCTCCTGTCCCCAGAGGTTGGGCGCCAACTCCACCAATTCACTGCCGATGCGGGTGTCAAAGCTGTCGCCGAGGCTATGGGCGGAGTCGGTGCTGAGGACGACGGTTCGGTAGCCGAGTTCGGCGCAGCGCAGTGCGCAGGCCGCGCTGACACTGGTTTTGCCGACTCCGCCTTTCCCGGTATAGAGAAGAATTCGCATCAGAGTCACTCCGTGAATTCGTTTGTGGGCGGGCGTTGCATTTTTTGGTTGGTCTTGTACAAAAAAGTACGCCGCGCGGCCGGAATGGTTCCTGAAGGAGTCCGAAACCTGTGGCGGCCGGTACGGCGCGTTGGTGGTGCTGAGTCAGTTGTAGCCGTTGCGGTGTCTGTGCTTCAGATGGCTCTTGTCTACACCCTCACAAAGTCATGGGTGAAGTCATCCAGATCTGCGGCTGGGGAAACTTCCCTCGTCGTTATTCTCTTCGCTCGACTATGTCCCGGCATCTTCATCGGCGTCCTGTTCACCCTCTGCGGGAAGAATGTCGGCGAGCGCCGCGAGAATCCAGAAACCGTTTTCGAGTTGTAACCATTCCTCGTCGTCGGACCGGTCGACGATGGTCAACTGTGTACCTGCGGGGGCGAAGTCGACGATTGTTGCATCGAGGCCGGGGCCATCGCGCAGGTTGGCATCGGTGTTTACGGTCGCGAACAGGACCGGTGTGATATCTTCCAGTGTATCCTGGTCGTCCTCGTCGGTCTGCTGGTTTTGCTCATCCTCGTCAGTCTGCTCGTCTTCCTCGGTTTGCGTGTCCTGCTCGTCCTCGTCAGGCTGTGCGTCTTGCTCGTCCTCGTCAGGCTGTGCGTCCTGCTCGTCCTCGGTTGCTTCGGCGGACGCCACGGGCAGGTCTGCGGGGACATTGGCTACAAGAGCGGCGGAGATCCAGGAACCATCTTCAAGTTGCAGCCAAGCACCAGTTTCATCCTGGGCCACGATAGTCAGTACCTTACCTTCTTCAGCTCCGTCCACCCTTTCAAATTCGACTCCCGGCCCGGCGCGCAGGTTGGCGCCGAGGGGGGCAATGACGACCGGTTGCGGTTGCTCTGCGTCGGCGTCTGTCTGCTCTGTATCGGTCGGTGTCTCCTGGTCGTCCGGTTCCGGCTGCTCGGCAGCGGGTTGTTCGGTGTCTTCCTGCGTCTGTTCGGTTGCTGTCTGTTGCTCGTCCGTGCCGGCTTGCTCGGTCTCCTGTTGCTCTGTGCCGGCTGCGGCCATCTGATCCAACTGGCCATCCTCGTTGACGACAGGTACGTCAACGGCTTCTGTAACGAGGGCGGCGAATAACCAAAGTCTGCTTTCAAGAAGGTACCATTCACCATCTGAGGAGATACCGACGATGGATGCTTCCTCGCCGAAATTGATACCATCTATACGGTCGAATTCGACGCCGGGGCCGGCGCGCAGATTGGAGTCGGCATTGACGGCGGCGAGGACAGGAACGAGCTCGGTCGGTGGCGAATCTGTTTCTATGTCGGATGGCTGCGAAGGCTCTTGCGTGTCTTCAGGGGGTTGCTGCGTCTCGACGATTACGATAGGGACCTGATCGAGCGGGGCTTCAACGAGGTCATCGGCGTTAATCCAAGTACCGTCTTCCAGGCGATACCAATCCCCGGCGGGGTCGCGGCCGGTTACAATGATCCTTCCGCCCGCGGCTACGAGCCCAATGACGTCTGCATCTTCGCTGGGGGCGGAGCGCAGGTCGGCTTGCCCAGCCTCTGAGACAGAAAGGGGGACGGAGGTTTCGAGAGTGGGGGCCTCTTCATCTTCGTCGGAACTCGTTGCCGGCGCGGTAGTGGGTGTGGGAGAAGGCACGGGTGGCGGCGTCGGGGTAGAGGGCTCGGGTGTGGCGGTGGACAGCGCGGCATCCGGGACAGGCGTTGCTGTAGCAACGGGTTCAGCGGGAGGCTGCACGCCGATTCCTGTCACCAGCGAATCGGTGAAGGATTGCCACCGTTCACGCAGCACTTGCGGGTCTGTGAATTCTCTTACTGGTGCTGGCAGTAGTTGGTGCAGATCGGGCGCGAAGAAGCCGGCCAGCAGTGCGAGAATGAGACTGAGCCAGACGATACTTACGAGAACCGCGATGATTCTCTTCAAAATTCCTGCCATTAAGCTTTTCTCGTCGCGTGATTTGAGTGAAATGAATGGAAGAGACCATTCTTCGACCCGACCGATACGGCCATCGACACAAGGGGTCGGGGTGCGAAGGCGTTTTGCATGAGAAAAGCTTCAGTACGGTGGTTACGATATGGTGAAGAGAGAGCCGCGGAAAATGAAGGGCGGCTTTCAGACGACCGGCATTTTTTCAGAAATTTAGTGTAGCATAACACGAAATTGTCTACAATTGCGCTATTTTGGTGGGAATTGTCCCAGATATAGTGCAGCTTTTGCAGGTGTGGTTGCGCGGGCGCGTACGGGTAGACGGTTGCTCCAGAGGATTCATTTTGGCTAGAATCGTAAGCGCAGTCTGCAACAGCGAAGCCGGTGTCTGGGCCCTGAAAAGTTGGACACGTTTGAAGTCAGGGAAAGCGTCGCGCCCTGTTGCCAGGGGCGGACCCGATTGGGGGGAACAGTGCTGTCGAGGTCCAATGCACATGAAATGCTAACTTTACCGCAACATAAACGCAACTTTTCAGTGCTAGACTAAGGTCAGGGGTAGAGACTCAAATGCAGTGTCGATAAGAATTCCGTAAGGACAGAAAGTGTAGAAATCGTTGACGAAAACTGCTATACTTCAGACAGTGTACAGTTACTGAATGAATTGCCGGGACGAACCGGAGCAGTTTTTGAAAAATGCGCCTATTTTGACACAAGTTTTGTACAGGTTTGGTGTAAGCATTGGTTTTTTTCCGGCGGAAGTGTCCGTTTTACCCGCCCTAGCTGGCGCCCGCGTATGAGCCCGGTTCTGCGGTGCGGCCAGAAAGGATGTGATATATGTTCGATAATCCCTATCGAAACACCGTTGCCGACGATGTTCTGGGCCGAAAACCTGAGCTTTTGCAGACTTTGATGGACCTTCACAACGACGACCCGTCTTTTGGGAAGCATGTGCGCATGCGCTCGTATCGACCGCACGAGGTTGTTGCGGATGCGACTGCTCTGAAGAGAGAGATGTTCGTACTCATGCAGGGCAAAATCAACCTGGTGTGCCCGAATCACGAGGGGCGCCGGCTGGTGATTGGCAGTTTGGAGCCGGCCGCCATATTTGGCGAGGGCGCATTGAGCAGGCCGCAGGAGGCCAACGTTTTTGCGGAGGCGGACACTGAAGCGGTGGTCTGGTCGATTCCGGCTGCCGAGGCGCGAAACATGACGCTTCAGTATCCGATTCTGGGATGGGGAATGCTGCAGACTTACGGCAGGCGGCTTCTCCAGGTAGAAGACAGGCTGGAAGATGTGGCTTACAAGAAGCTGCCGGAACGGTTGGCGGCTCTGTTGGTTGAGCTGTGCAGCGACACTGAAGAGACGATTCAGGGCGTCAGCCATCAGGTTCTTGCGGACCGACTGGGAACATACCGAGAGACTGTCAGCGCCATATTGCGGGATTTCAAGCGGCAGGGCCTGGTGGAGTTGGGTTACCGCCGAATAGGGATCCTTGACATTGAGACGTTGAAGGATATCGCCGGCATCTGGGAGTGGTAGAGGGGTCAGGCGCGGGCAGCGCCGACGCCTGGTCGGCGCTGCCCGCGCGGCTGGCGGCGTTCAGCGGCGGCCGGGCAGTGTGACGACGGCGAGCTGAACGACAGTATTTCACGTATTGCAGGTTCCTCCATTGGGGTCAGAAGGTCTGTCCGGTGAGTGCGCCGGTCGGGCCCGGTCTCCAGTTGAATGTACCCCGGGGTTTACATCCGAATCTGAATTGGGTGGCGATTTGCCATAGTGCGGCCCGAACTGCAGGGGCCAGCGGTCCGTGGTCAGTGGTTTGAGACGGTGCTACCTCTGACTCAGAGTTGATCGTGGAACGGCCAGGTTTAGTCGCTGCCAGAGGTTTACGTGAGCTGGACCCCCGTTTGGGACTGAGACCAGCGAAAGGGGTGCGTCCCAGATTTGGGGTGGCGATAGTCTGGGGGGAATCCATGGCTGCTGTGGCTGAAATCAGTTAACGTCTTTTGGCGAGACGCAGTGCAGGCCCGGCCTAGCCTTACGGTGGAGTCCGTCTGTTGGGCGTGCGAGGGCAGGCACAAGGCCGGCACCCACGGGGAACTGATGGGACTGGCGGGACGCGGTCGGGCTGGACACCTTCGATGGGGCACCTGTTACGAATATCGACACCCGGTCGGCGAGGGATGTTGTAGGAGAGGGGGCGTTGCGGGGGCGGAGCCCCCGCACAAGGGAGGGCCGAATAGGCCCGACCGCCCAAAAGAACGAGGAGAGAGGGAAGAGGAGTGAGGAGAGAGAACTGCCGTTTCCTCTGA
>DAOUHY010000460.1:0-3098 GCA_034428435.1 Caldilineaceae bacterium
ATCTCGGCCCAAACCGGCTCTCGGCCTACATGATAATCGGCGCGAACAGTCTCTTTCTTTTCAGCCAGGGCCACGTCCTCATTGCTCACGGCGTCTGGCTGCAGACCGAATACGGCCTGACGGCAACTGCCTTGGGCTTGGTGGCCCTGTTGCAGGGCGCAGCGGACCTGGCGGGGGCTGTTCTCGTGTCATTGATCGCGGACGGGGTCGGCAAGAAGCGATCATTTCAGGCAGGCCTTCTCGGTTCAGCGCTGGTTTACCTCTCTCTCCCAGCCGTCAATATCGGGCTGTTGCCGGTCGTCGCGGCGTTGCTGCTGATGCGATTTACATTCGAGTACGGCCTCGTCAGCGCCGTCGCCCTGGTCAGCGAACAGGCTCCGGACCGGCGGGGCAAGGTGATGTCGCTGGCGGTGGCGATCAACCTGGTGGGGATGACCTTCACCGGATTTACCGGGCCGTGGATGTACACCCGATTCGGCGTGTGGGGGCTGGGACCGGTGTCGGCCGTCTGTACGCTGGCGGCATTTATGCTGCTGACAGTTTGGGGACGCGAGTCGGCGGAAACTGCAGGGGTTAGGAGTTAGGGGTTTGGGATGAGGGGTCAGTGGCTAGCGTAGGCGCAGGAGTTGGCTGGGAGAAGTGATTTGCGCCGTATACATAGGCCATGCCATGATGATTCTGCATGCTCCATCGAGTAGTTCACGTAGATTGGACGCCGCTACAAGGGCGGCTATGGTCGTCCCGCACACACGGTAATGAGGAATCCTCACATGAACATCATTTACCTGCACTCGCACGACACGGGCCGGTACCTGCAGCCCTACGGCCATGCGGTGCCTGCGCCCAATCTGCAGCGGCTGGCGGAGGAGGGCGTTCTCTTCCGGCGGGCGTTCAGCGCGGCGCCGACCTGCTCGCCGAGCCGGGCCTGTCTGCTCACCGGTCAGAGCTCGCATTCCTGCGGGCAGTTGGGGCTGGCCAACCGGGACTTTTTTCTGCAGCATCCCGAACGGCACCTGGCGAACTTTCTGCGCGGCCACGGCTATCGCACCGCCCTGTGCGGCTTTCAACACCTGACGCTCGATACGCGCACGCTGGGCTACGAATGGATCGCCGAAGCCGACCCGCCCGGGTCCCGGGGTCCGGAGTACAGAACGGAGGCTGCGGTCGAGTTCATCAACCGGGAGCATGGCCGTCCCTTCTTCCTGGCGGTGGGTTATTCCGAAACGCATCGCGTCTTTCCGGAGCCGAGCGAGGAGGAGGACGTGCGCTATACGCTGCCGCCGGCGCCGCTGCCCGATACGCCGGAGACCAGATACGACATGGCCTCCTACAAACGTATGGCCAAAATTCTGGACGACCAGGTCGGGATCGTTCTGGAGGCGCTGGAGAAGGCAGGGCTGGCCGGGGATACGCTGTTCATCTACACGACGGACCACGGGCTGGCCTTCCCCGGCATGAAGTGTACGCTGACCGATCACGGTTTCGGCGTTTCGCTGATCATGCGCGGGCCGCAGGGGTTCAGCGGCGGCAAGGTAGTGGACGGTATGGTTTCGCAGATTGACATCTACCCGACGCTGTGCGAGCTGCTGGGGGTGGATCCGCCGGCGTGGCTGCAAGGGCGCTCGGTTGTGCCGCTGGTGGCGGGAACTGCCGATGAGATCAACGAGGAGATCTTCGGGGAGGTGAGCTATCACGCCGGTTATGAACCGAAACGGGCGGTGCGCACGCAGCGCTGGAAGTATATCCGTCGTTTCGATGCGTGGGCAACGACGACGATGCCCAACATCGACAACGGGCCTAGCAAGCAGTATCTGATGGACAACGGTCTGGCCGAGCGCAAGGTCCACCAGGAGGCACTCTACGATCTGATCTATGATCCAAACGAAGCGTGCAACCTGGTGAACGATCCGGATTACGCGGAAGCGCTGGCGTAGATGCGGGGGCGGCTCGCGTCATGGATGGAGCGCACGGATGACCCCCTGCTGCGGGGCCCTGTACCGGCGCCGGAGGGCGCGTATGTGGACAGCCCGGGCGACGCGCATCCGGGGGCTTCGGAACGGGACTCGGTCAGCCAGTGGCTACGGCGGGAGAGGCTGGATATTCGGGGATAGTATGCTGTTGTGAGAGGCCGGCTGCCAATGATGCAGCGGCTGCCGGCGTCATTTTTCTCCCAGGGCGTAGACCAGCGCCTCGATGAGGAGATCGATTTCGGACTCGGACGCGACGAGCGGCGGGGCCATGATGAGGATGTTGCCCAGGCCGGGAACGGTGTTGCCGTTGCGGCCGAGGATGACGCCGGCCTGTTTGCAGCGGCCCAGGACCGCCAGCACCTCGGCGTCGTCGAGGGGCTGCTTGGTACCCTTGTCGGCCACCAGTTCGACGCCAAGGAGCAGCCCGCGGCCGCGGGCTTCGCCCACCCACGGGTGCGACGCCAGATTTTGCAGTTGCCCCAACGCGTAGTCCCCCATGCTGCGGGCTTTCTCCACCAGACCTTCTTCCTCGACAATTTGCAGATTGTGCAGTCCGACCGCGGTGCTGACCGGGTGGCCGCCAAAGGTGTTTATGTGGCGGAAGTGGGTCAGGTCGCCAGCCTCGCCCATGAAGACATCGAAGATATATTCCTGCACGGCGGTCGCAGCGAGAGGCATGTAGCCGCTCGAAAGCCCCTTTGCCATGGTGATGATGTCGGGCTTTACGTCCCAGTGGTCGTGGCCGAACATTTTGCCGGTGCGGCCGTAGCCGGAGACGACCTCGTCGAAGATGAGCAGCACGCCGTACTCGTTACAGATTTCGCGCACGCGCGGCAGGTATTCGTCCGGCGGGACGAGGACGCCGCCGCCGGAGATGATCGGCTCCATCAGGACCGCGGCGACGGTCTCGGGCCCCTCGTAGATGATCGTCTCTTCGATCGCCTGTGCACAGGCGATGCCGTGCTCGGCGGGGGTGAGCTTGGGGTGGGCACGGTAGGTATAGGGGGGCGGAACGTGGATGAAGCCGGGCGCCATCGGCCCGTAGCCGATCTTGCGTTCGGCCTGGCCGGTGGCGCTCATGGCGCCGAGCGTGTTGCCGTGGTAGGCGCGGTGGCGGGAGATGATCTT
>DAOUHY010000461.1:0-7504 GCA_034428435.1 Caldilineaceae bacterium
GATTTCCTGGATGGCTTCTTCGAAGACGCCGTGGGTGCTGGGATAGGTGACCATGAGGGCGGCGAGGTTCCGGCTGTGCTGCTCGGCTTTGGCTTTGAGGTCGGCGACGTCGATGTTGCCGTCATCGTCACAGCGGACGACGACGACTTGCATGCCGACCATGACGGCGGTGGCCGGGTTGGTGCCGTGGGCGGAGGAGGGGATCAGGCAGACTTCGCGATGGTCTTCGCCGCGGCTGCGGTGCAGGGCGCGGATGACGAGGAGGCCGGCGTACTCGCCTTGTGAGCCGGCATTGGGTTGGAAGGAGACGGCGGCGAAGCCGGTGATCTCGGCCAAGGCATGGGCGAGGCGGTCAAAGAGCTCGAGGTAGCCCTGGGTCTGCTCGAGCGGCGCGAAGGGGTGGATTGCGCCGAAGTTGGGCCAGGTGACGGGGATCATTTCGGCAGTGGCGTTGAGTTTCATGGTGCATGAGCCGAGGGGGATCATGGAGTGGGCGAGGGAGAGGTCGCGGTTCTGCAGCTTGGTGATGTAGCGCAGCATCTGGGTTTCCGACTTCATGGAGTCGAAGATCGGATGGGTGAGGTAGGGGCTGGTGCGGGCGAAGGGTTCGGGGAGATCGAGATCGATTGCGCCGGCCAGCGCGGCCAACTCGGTCCCGGCGTAGCTGGAGCGGGGATCCGTTCCTGCAGAGGAGGCGTCAGGACGGGAGGCCTTGCCGAAGATCTCCAAGAGGGCCTCCAGCTCTGCGACGGTTGTCTTTTCGTCGAGGGAGAGACCTACGCCTCCGTCGGCGTGCAGGCGCAGGTTGAAGCGGTGTGCCGCGGCGGCGCGGGACAGCTCGTCCTGGGTGCGGGGACCGCCTGTGACCTTGAGTGTGTCGAAGAACGGACCGGAGCCAGATTGCGCAGTTGTGTAACCCAGTTTTGCGAGCTCGGCGGCGAGAATTGAGGTCAGAAGCTGGATGCGCCGGGCGATTCTTCTGAGGCCGGCGGGACCGTGGTAGACGGCGTACATGGAGGCCATGATCGCCAGCAGGACCTGTGCGGTGCAGATGTTGCTGGTGGCCTTGTCGCGACGGATGTGTTGTTCCCTGGTTTGGAGGGCGAGGCGGAGAGCCGTCTTGCCGCGGGCGTCCTGGGAGACGCCGACGAGGCGGCCGGGCATCTGCCGTTTGTGCTGGTCGCGGGTGGCCATGAAGGCGGCGTGGGGGCCGCCGTAGCCCATGGGAACGCCGAAGCGCTGGGCGCTGCCGACGGCGATGTCGGCGCCCCAATCGCCCGGGGGGGTCAGCAGGGTGAGGGCGAGGAGGTCGGTGGCGACGACGACGAGGGCGCCAGCGGCGTGGGCCTCTGCGACGAAGTCGCGGTAGTCACAGATAGTTCCCTCGGTGTCGGGGTATTGCAGGAGGATGCCGAAGGTATCGGAATCGGGGCGGTAGTGCGTGTGGTCGCCGACGACGACCCGGTAGCCGAGGGGTTCGGCGCGTACTTTGACGGTGTCGATAGTCTGGGGATGGCACTTCTGGGAGACAAAGAAGGTCTCGGCTGTGGCGCCGCGTTTCTGGGCGCGTTTGCACATCATCATCGCCTCGGCGGCGGCGGTGGCTTCGTCGAGGAGGGAGGCGTTGGCGATGTCGAGGGCGGTGAGGTCGGACACCATTGTCTGGAAGTTGAGGAGGGCTTCGAGGCGGCCCTGTGCGATTTCGGCCTGGTAGGGCGTGTATTGGGTGTACCAGCCGGGGTTTTCGAGGATGTTACGGAGGATGACGGGCGGTGTGATGGTATCGTAGTAGCCCATGCCGATGAAGGAGCGGAAGAGCTGGTTGCGAGCGGCCAGTTCGGCCAGTTCGTCGAGGACGTCGGATTCCGGGCGGGACCCGGGCAGGTCCAGCGATCGATTGTAGCGAATCGGGGCCGGAATTGTCTGGTCGATCAGCTGGTCGAGCGAACCGGCACCGACGACTTGCAGCATCGCCTTCTGTTCTTCTTGGTCGGGCCCCAGGTGACGGGGCACAAAGGAATCGGTGCGTTGCAGCAGGGCCGCCGTTCCTCTTGCGCTGGCGGCGGGATCCTCGTTCTGGCGCGCCCGGCTTGCCCGGGATGAAGGGCCGAGGCCGTTGCCTGCGGCTCCGGACTGGGCTGCGTGGGATTGCGGGCTCATGTTTCTCTCCTCTGGTCTCCGACCCAAATTGGGAAGAAAAAACGGGCATCTCAAAAGAGTGCCCGTTGCCTCTGTCCTTGACCTGAGAGATTGACGCACACGGTCCGGTTATGGGGATGCGGCCTGGGAGCGTTTCTGCTTTCCCCAACTGGCCCGTTTGGCGTGCGATTGCCCCGTCGGTGGCCGTTCGAATACTGTTGAGCGGCGCTTTCCAAAGGTGCCGTATCACGACGATCCTTTTGCCTGAGAGTGTGACCGGGCAGGCTGGGTAGTCCTGCGGGCTTGCCCCTTCGGCGCTTCGTTCAGGAAGTCTCTCTCGTCGCGCGTCAGCCTGTTATTCAGTTTTGTTTCCTGACGCAGGCCATTGTAGCGCAGCGCCTGATATCGCGCAATTGTCAGAAATCGCGTGATTACAACTATAATTTGTGGCGCGATGTGCGATTGCCGCCTTCCTGCTCAGGCGGCACAGCTACGGCAGTTCAGTTGCGGGTCTTGAGGGCAATGCGGGTAATTTCGGGCAGCGCCAAGGGGCACAGGTTGCAGCCGGTTCCGGGGGACAGCACGCGTCCGATCACGGACCGGGCCAAGGAGGCGCTGTTTTCGATTCTAGGGAATTGGATCGAAGGGCGTTACGTGCTGGACCTGTTCGGTGGGACGGGCGCGGTGGGCATCGAGGCGCTGAGCCGGGGGGCAGAGCACGTACAGTTTGTTGACCGTAGCCGCCCTGCGGTGCGCACTATTTTGCAGAACCTGGCGCATTGCAGAGTGGCGGAGCGGGCGACGGTTGCAAGGCGGGACAGCTTCGAGTTTTTAGCGAGGTTTGAGGGCGAGCCATTTGATCTGGTCTATATTGCACCGCCGCAGTACAAGGAGATGTGGCAGAAGGCGCTGCTGGCGGTCGCGGCCTGCGAGGCACTGCTGGTAGAGGAGAGCGTGGTCATCGTGCAGATTGACCCGCGCGAAGAGACGCCGATCACTCTCGAATCGCTGATCGAGTTTGACAGGCGCCGATACGGCAATGTTCTGCTGATATTTTACGAATTTGTGGAATAGGCGGCGAGCGCCGGAAGGCCAGTCCTTGCGGTCAGTCGGCGACGGTGGTTACAACGGCAAAGTAGAAGATATGGCCGGCCTCGGCGTCGGGATCGACGGTGACGGCGGCGCTGCTCTGGCTGGCGAGGGTGTAGCCCTGCACATCCTCGACCGAGATTGTGTATTGGCCGGCGTTCAACTCTACGAAGCGAGTACCGGCGGAGCCGACATCGTTTTCGGCGGCAACAGTTCTGCCGTCCGGGGAGGTGAGGATGACGGTGGCGCCGGCGATGAGGTTTTCGTTGGAGTCGAAGAGGCCGTCTGCGTTGACGTCGAGGAAGAGGTAGACGAGGAGGGCATCGGGCGCGACTTCTGTGCTGAGGACGAAGGCGGGTTCGGGGTAGGGCAGTGCGGGTCGCGCTTGCTCGTTCGACTGTGAAGTGGTTGCTCTGGTGGAGGCTTGGGAAGCTTCCGATCCGGCGGCACGGCGGTCGTTCGGGCGGGAGGCGCTTTCCTGCTGGGCGGCGGAAGTTCCCGTTTGCATTTGTGCCAGCGCGTCAGTCAGGGCTGCAGTAAAGAGATCGAAATTGCGGCGGGTGACCTGGAGATCGTTGACGGCGCTGTCCAACTCAGAGAGCTGGATACCCTGTTCGCTGAGGGTGCGGTCAAGGTCGGTCAAGCTGGCGTCTAGTTCTGTGAGGCTCTGTTGGAGGGCAGCGACGGCGCCGGCCTCCTGTTCGAGGAGGACTAAGCGTTCACCGAGGGCGTCGACGTTTGTGTTGATGGTTTTGAGGTCGGCGGCGACATCGGTGAGGCCGGCTTGGACGGCGTTGACCCTGGAAATGTTGGTAAAGTTGAGGGTGCCGCCGTTCCAGATGGCCAGTACCAGGAGTGTGAGAAGCAGGCCGATGATCGCGCCGCCGATGGCAGAGAGGTATGCGGTGAGGGATTCTTCGACTTCGGGCATGCTGAATTCCAGTTCAGGCGGCTGCTTTGTCTGGAGTTCCATTGGTTAAGTCCTCGAAGGTATGCGCCTTTTGCGCAGGTACGGGAACGGGGGGGGCCGGTCTTAGGCTGCGAATGTTGACGTTGGCACCGCCTATTGAAAATACAGAAATCTCACGTTTCTGTCAACTGGTATGGGTCTGATGGATTTCGTCCTGATTTGGGGTGTTGGGAGGGCAGGCACAAGGCCTGCCCCTACGGGGGTGGTTTGGGGATAGCGGAGATGGCGCGAGGAAGGTGCGAGGGCATGCTTTAGTGTGGCGTATAATGCCGATGAAGGGGCCGGTTGGGTTCCTTGGGCTGGATTCTAGCAGGTAAAGGAGCGTAAAGAGTCAACATGGCGAATCAGGGTAGTGAGCCCACGGATGAGAAGGGCCTGACGGGGTTGGCGAAGGAAGCGGGTTACGCGCTCAAGCGGGCGGGTCTTACGGTTGCGGTGGCGGAGAGTTGCACGGGCGGGCTAGTCGGTCATTTGATGACGGAGATTCCGGGCAGCTCGGACTGGTTTCTGGGGAGCGCGGGGGTATACAGCTATGCGGCCAAGGAGAGGCTGCTTGGGGTAGACGGAGAGGTCCTGTTGCGCGAAGGGGCCGTCAACGCGACGGTGGCGAGGCAGATGGCATTCGGTGCGTTGCGGGAGTACGATGCGGACGTGGCGGTGTCGATCACGGGTGTGGCGGGCCCCGGGGGTACTGCTGAGAAGCCGATGGGGCTGGTTTACCTGCATCTCGCGGCCAGGGACGGCACGAGCCGGGCGGAGGATGCAGTGTGGCCGGCAGACAGGCGTGGGAACAAGCTGTTGAGCGCACAATGTGCGTTGGAGATGCTGCTGTCCTATGCGACGGACAAGGCTGATTGATGGGTCAAGAGGTAGCGATCGACGAGCCCGTACGCGTGGCGGTGCGTGCGCTGCCGGCAGGTAAGATTGCACCGAAATCGTTCGTATGGCAAGGCAAGACTCATTTCGTCATCGCCTCGGGCCGACAGTGGGTCGAGGAAGTTGACGGCGTTCGCTGGCGCTGTTTCCTGGTGCAGACGCAGGGGCAGAATTCCTTCGAGCTACGGTGGGAACCGGTGGAGGACAAGTGGGTCCTCCACCGCGGCTGGCTCGTGAATTTGGTATGAAGGCACTCGGTCATGCGTCAGGCCCATCTCCCCAATCGGGAATAGGCAGAATCTCTCCGTCTTGCAGAGCCGACTTGTGGGCGATTACGCCGGCTGCCATATAGCGTACGGCAGACCAGACGTGGATGGCTGGCTGGCGTTCCTGGTGTACGGCTTCTACGAATTCATGGACAAGGAAGGGATGTGAGCCACCGTGGCCGCCGTAGACTTCGGAGGTGCGGCTGACGGTTCGGAAGGCGTCTTCTACTTCGGGTGGCAGGCGGTGGCGCATTTCCTGGGGAGTGAGGGGCGTGCGGCTCTCTTTGTCGCACCATTGTTCGTGCTCGTAGCTGCCGTGTGTTCCATAGATACGGAAGGTCTCGCGGTTTTGGAGGCCTATTTCGCGGAGTTCGCAGATGCGCATGGTTGAGCCGTTGCTCATCTGGAAGAGGGCGGTCTCGTTGCTGAAGGCGTAGCCCTGGTCGTTGAAGTAGGTATCGTCGGTGCGGTTGGCGTACCCCCAGGCACAGACTTTGAGGGCGCGGGCGTTCATCACGCTCATGGGGCCGCTGGTGGAGTGGGTGGGATAGTGCATGGGGCCGGTGAGGATTCCCCTGTTTATGTAGCCGTCCCTGGCTGCGATCCATTCCTGACCGGCCTGGCCGGCCAATCTGTGGGCCTGGACGAGACGCAGGTTGCTGCTGGGGCTGTCGACATCGTGGTAGTACTCTCCTTCGCTGTAGACGAAATCCCCGAAGGCGCCTTCTTCGTTGCGGCGTCTGCAGTAGATTGCCTCAGGTCGGTAGAAGGTCGTTTCGCCCAGCATGTAGGACTGGCCAGTGCGTTCCACGGTTTCGACGAGGCGGGCGCACCAGTCGAGGATTTCGTCGCCGTCAGGCAACATCACGATTGGCACGGCGCTGTATACGTGTTTACCGGCTTGCATGGCCTGGACGGCCTGGGGTGCGTGGAGCCAGGGCTGGGTGAAGAGGGCGATGGCGTCGATGTCGCTGGCGCAGATTTCGTCGAGAGAGGCGTAGGCGTCGCGGGGATGAAACTTGGCCTGCCAGTGGTCGAGAGCGGCGAAGCGGGCGATGCGGTCGGGTTCGCGGTCGCAGAGGGCGATGCGGTCGACGAGGGGGTGGCTCATGAAGAGGTTGGCGAATGAACTGCCGAAGGATCCGAGGCCGACGATGCCGAGGCTGATGCCCATGGTGGCTCCTTTTCGAGGGTTAAACGTGAGGGTTTGGCGGCGTGAATTCGTGTCAAGTGCGACGCCACGCGATGTTGAAGGTGTTGGACAGGCGGAAACGGGGGCTCTGCGTGCCAGCGAGGCAGAACTTCAGATCTTCTAAGTGAGATTCTTGCGCAGTCTGTCCAGCTCTTCTCTCAACTGGCGCAGCTGTTCTTCACTGGCTGTAACTCGTTCTTCGGCCAGGTGACGGGCCGCTTTTTGCGCGGCCGCATGATCTTCGGCTTGTTGGCGGGCCGCTGCTTCTTGGTCGGCGCGTTGTGCTTCCTGGTTGGCGCGCTGTGCTTCCTGGTTGGCGCGCTGTGCTTCTTGGTTGGCGCGCTGTGCTTCGCTTTCGGCCCTTGTTGCCAAGACATGATAACCAGGTAGTACGTAGCCCCGGTAAACGGGGTCCAGCGCCAGTTGTTCGTGGTCCGGCATACGATACAGGTCTTGCAGCCGGAACTGTAGACCTTCCATTACATCCGAGCGAATCACGCCTTCATGCGGTTGAATGGTCTGATAGCGCCGATCGGATTCGAGGCGGTAGAAGCGCATGTGCTCGCCTTTGGGGTCGAGAATGAAGTATTCTCGAACGCCGCCGAGGGCGTAGTCTTCCTTTTTCTCCTCGGTGTCGCGCAGGACTTCCGCCGCGGTGGAGTCGGAGACAGCTTCGACTACAAGGTCGCAGACGCCTTCGAAGTGACGCTGGTCGAGGCGGCCCCAGAACGTGGGATTTGTGTCCAAGATGACGCCGACATCGGGTTTACGCACGGCTTCCCTGTGTCCGGACGGTTCATTCGGGTCGGGCATTTTCAGTTCGAATCCGGTTTCCAGGTTTAGAAGGGCCGCGTGCTTGAAGGTCTCGATGTTTCGCTGCAGGAGGGAAAGAAACCAGTTGTAGAGGTCCAATTGGGGGCGATTGGGCAAGGGTTTGGCCTCCAGGATGCCGTTATTCCATTCGTAGCTAAC
>DAOUHY010000462.1:0-2563 GCA_034428435.1 Caldilineaceae bacterium
CGAAGATACGCCCGGCAGCGACATGCAGCTGCTGAACATCTACGAAGCGACAACCGGGGTACGGCTGGCGCAGCCGTGGGCGCGGCTCTCCAACGAGCAGTCGTGGCAGTTCGAACTGATCGATCTGACTCATTTCCGGGGGCGCACGCTGCGCATTGAATTCGGCGTGCATAATGACGGCGGCGGCGGCCGCACCGCGCTCTACCTGGACGAGGTGAGCCTGCTGGCGTGTGAACCGGACGCGACGCCGTTCGTGACGCCGCCGGCGACCGCGGCGCCGCAGCCCAGCGGGACACCGCCGCCGGCCACAACGCCGCAACCGGTGACGACGCCTGTGCCGGGCGGCTGTGTCGCGAGCGATTCGCTGACCAACGGCGACTTCGAAAGCGTGCTGGACGGCTTTTCCAACTGGGCCGTGGGCGAGTCGCCGAACCCTCCAGTTCTCGCCAACCAACCGTCCGGGGGCGCGCTGTCTTTGCGGCTGGGCAACCCGCCGGGGAGCGGCACGCAGAACATCCAGTCCTATTCCTCGGTGCGGCAGCTGATCCAGCTGCCGGCGGGCGCGTCGAGCGCGTCGTTGCGCTGGAACCATCTTTCGCGCAGCCAGGAGCCGGCGACGCTGAGCCCGGCGCTGGCGTCCGACCGCCAGGAGCTGATCCTGCTGACACCGTCTTTGGCGACCGAGGCGATCCTCTATCGCAGTCGTGCGGAGAACGCGGCCTGGGAGACGATGACGGTCGATCTGACCACCTACCTGGACGGGTCGTACTATCTCTATTTCAATGTCTTTAACGACGGCAATGGCAGGCGCACCTGGATGTTCCTGGACGACGTGCAGCTGCTGGTCTGCTACGGTGGCGCGGCCGCGCCAAGCACGGACGGCGCGTCCAATACGCAACCGCCGGCCTCGCCGTCCCCTGCCGCGACCAGTGCGCCAACAGAGGAGAGCGCGGCCGCGCAGCCCGGTGCCAGCCCGCAGACGCCGGAAGCGGAGGCGAGCGCGACTCCGGCACTGGCCGCGCGCGGCACGATGATCGCCGTCGGTGTTTCAACGCCTTCATCGATCATCCAACGGTCCAGCCCAACCTCTGCGCCGGGGCAGGTCGCGCAGGTCACGGTGTGGCAGCGGTTCGTGCGCATCTCGCAGACTGCGCAGGGGCAGACCTTTATCTTTCTTCTGCTGATCGTCCTGGTTGCAATCGGTTATCTGCGTTTTCGCGGCAGCGGACGCCCTCCGCCATAGGGGCCGGCAGCCACTTTCCTGTCCCCGCGCCGGTCACTTGGGTTTGTCGAATCCCCACCAATTGGACTAGAATGGCCGTGTTCACTACGATATTCGTAGTGGAATGCGCGGATCATATAGCGTCCCTCAATACCAGAAGACAAAGTTCAGCAAGCAGATAGAGGAGCTTATGCTTATCACGAAATCCCCGGCGCCGGACGTGCCTGCGGTGGCGCGCCGGTTGCGGCGCGACGGCCACCACAGAGACGGCGTTGCCCCTGGGGAGGAAGCGCCTGCGCAAAATGCAGACCGCGATGCAGTCCCACCATGTTCACTCAACGTAACCATTTATGGTCCAACCACCTATCCCAATGGTTTCAGCGCGCTGGCGGCGGGATGGAACGATCTGCTGGCCCGCAGCCGCTACGACACCTTCTTCCTGACGCACGAATGGCAGTCGGTCTGGTGGCAGCAGTTGGGGGCGGGCGATCTGTGGATACTGGCGTTCTATCGAGGAGAGAGTGAAGATCCGGCTGACCTTTCACACTCCACTCCCGATTCGTCCGGGCTGGTTGGGATAGCGCCCTTCTATCTGAGTGAACACAAGGAGGGCGAATGGGCGGGGAAGCGCAGTCTGAAACTGGTCGGCTGTGTGGAGGTGAGCGATTTCCTGGACATCATAATCGCCGCCGGCTGGGAGAAGGAGGTCTACTACTGTCTGCTGGACTGGCTGCAGAGCGAGGAGGCGCCGGCGTGGGACTATCTGGACCTGTGCAATCTGCCTGAGGACAGTCTGAGTTACAATGCGCTGCCCTCGATTTTCCGGAACGCGGGTCTGCGAGTGGAGGTCGACCAGGAGGATGTGGCGCCGCACGTGCATTTGCCGGCACGTTATGAAAGCTACCTGATGCAGATCGACAAGAAGCAGCGCCACGAGATTCGGCGCAAGCAGCGCCGGGTGGAACGGGAGTTGGATGTCGGCTTCAGGCTGATCCAGTCGATGGACGAGTTGCAGGGGGCGATGGATGAGTTCCTGCGTTTGCAGCGTATGAGCCGCCCGGACAAGGAGTCGTTCATGACGCCGCACATGGAACGCTTTTTCCGCGTCATGGCGGGCCGCATGCTCGAAACGGGGCATCTCCATCTCAGTTTTCTCTCTCTGAACGGTGAGAACGCGGCGGCGCTGCTGGCGTTCGAATACAAGAAGGAGCTGCTGCTTTACAACTCCGGCTACGACACTGAAAAGTGGGCCGGGTACAGCCCCGGCTGGGTGTTGCTGGGCTATGTGATCCAACACGCGATCGCGCGCGGCATCGAGGTATTCGACTTTCTGCAGGGCGA
>DAOUHY010000463.1:0-10330 GCA_034428435.1 Caldilineaceae bacterium
TACGACCAGGCCCATATCGTAGAACTCTTTCCACCAATCCATTGCCGCCACGCCTTCGGCGGAGTTGAAGGCAACGTTGCCGTTCTCGTCAAGCATCTGGCCACCTTCCTGGGCGAGGCGGAAGTTGAAATAGCGCAGCAGGAGGAAACCGCCGTCCTGCAAGGGCATACTCATACCGTACGAGTTGGTATCCTCGTCGCGCAATGCCTGCAGCACTTCCAAAAACTCGTCCCAGTTGGTCGGCGGCTCAAGACCCTTTTCCTCGAAGACATCTACGTTGTAGGCGAACTGGTAGGGAATGAGATATAGGCAGAGTCCCCTGGTCTCGCCCAGCAGGTTCATGGGCGTTGTCGGGGTCAGTTTGGCGGCGAACTCAGGGTCATTTTCAAGCCAAGGGCCGAGATCTTCGATGAACCCCTGTTTGGTCAGACCGGCTATCCATGTCGACTCCGTGCCGAACAGGTCATAGGTTTCTCTGCCACCGGCGGCCGCGGCCTGGAGCTTGCCGGCCATTTCGGGCCAGGGTACGTCGACCACCGTGACCTTTATGTTGGGATTTTGGGCTTCAAAGTCGGCGATGAGCTGGGCGTGGTTGTCAGGCCCCCATTCATTGACCCACCACTGCAGCCAGGTAATCTCGACTACTTCCTCTTCCATTGCCTCACCGCCGTCGGCAGCCGCTTCTCCGGCGGGAGCCGCCGGCGCTGCGCATGCTGAAAGAATGACGGCCAGTATGAGTACTGCGGCCAGCACGAAGGTGCGAGTAATTCTTTGCATGAGTTTCCTCCTGAGGAATCCAGAAAACGAAAGAGTAATCCGCCCAGTGGTCAGCCGTCACGCGTCATACTGAACCAGGGAAACTGTACGGCTCGGTTGCACGCGAAGATTTTTGGGGCGGTTGAAACCAGTTTCGAGAGCTGCGGGCGTAGGAGGCGTTTTTCTGGTTGCGCCCATCTGATGCTGCTGGCAAGAATGCAGTTCTTGCAGAAGAGACTGCCGTCGCGTTCGCCCTGCATTGGAGCATCGGGTTGCTTACGGGACGCGTAGCCAAGAGCAATTCTCTGCGCCCGGTTGGATTCGTTGTGGTCGGCCTTTGTATACTACATTTAGTTTGGGCTGTCAAACAGGTTTGGGATGCCCCATCTCAGACTCTAGGGCAGGTAGGCGCATTTATGTGAAGGTAAACAATGGCGGTGGCACGGAGCTCGCCGACATGCCTTCTGGAAATCAGGCCAGGCGGATAACGCAGGATGGGCCGCATTCAAGAGTTGCAGGTCCAGGATAATCGGCTGTAATCGTCCCGATGCTATAGAATCATTCAGGAAACAGTGGGCATCGAAGTCCTGCGATGCCCGGAGCCCCTTAGGGGTGACCGTCCTGAGAGCTACTCAGCACGGATCTGTCTAACCGAGACCATATGGACAATCAAGCAAACTCACGCCTTTTGTTCCTGCCTGTGACGGCCGAGCGGCTTGCCGATCTGACAGCGTTCTCGCAGTGTCACGGCAAGTTTCGATACTGCTCCTGTATGCGCTGGCGGTTGACCAGCTCGGCGTTTCGCCGCTCTACCAAAGAAGACCGTGTTGCCACCTTGGAAGAGCTGGTGCGGGCGGGCACGCCCGTCGGGATCCTTGCCTACAGCGGTATGACACCGGTTGGCTGGTGTTCGGTGGCGCCGCGCGAAAGTTACGCTGCATTGGAGCGTTCCCGGGTGCTGCCGCGCGTTGACGACATGCCGGTCTGGTCGGTGGTGTGTCTGTTCGTCGACCGTCATTTCCGCCGCCAAGGGTTGACGGGCAGGCTGTTGAAGGCGGCGGTTGACTATGCTCGCGGTCAGGGCGCGCCTGCTGTTGAAGGGTACCCGGTAGCGCCGGATGCGCCGTCGTACAGGCATATGGGGACGCCTGAGACGTATCGCCGGGCAGGCTTCGTGGATGTGACGCCGGTGGGACAGAAGCGGTTGGTGATGCGGTACACGATGCTTACTGAGTTTCGCCGGAGAAATTGACTTATCCCGGAGCATGTAATATTCTCTTTCGCATGAAAACATCAATCAATTTGGACGACGACCTATTGACGAAGGCGAAGGTATATGCAGCTACGACGGGCAAGACATTCACTGCTGTCGTCGAGGAGGCCCTGCGCGAAATGCTTGCACATCGTGTTGTGCAAACCGACCGCCCTCGGGTGTCTCTGACAACTGTGAAAGGCAAGGGTGTACGTCCTGGAATCGATCTTGACGACTCTGCTTCCCTGCTAGATAAGATGGAAGAATTGGATGTTTCTTCCTGACGTAAACGTGTTGATCTACGCCCACAGGGAAGAGTCCCCAAATCATTTCGCCTATCTGCAGTGGCTGGAAGATCTGATAAACGGAACGCATGTCTACGGAACCGCGGATCTGGTTCTGAGCGGATTTCTTCGCATCGTTACGCATCCACGTGTTTTCGACCCACCCAGTTCTTTTGTGAACGCCCTGGCTTTTGTCGAGGAAGTTCGCAGTCAGGATAACTGCAAGATCATTCGGCCTGAGACACGACACTGGGAGATTTTCTGTCGCTTATGTCGGGAATCCAACGCCAAAGGCAGTCTCATTGCTGACGCTTATTTAGCGGCTCTCGCGATTGAGTCGGGTTGCACCTGGGTCTCTACAGACCGAGACTTCGGTCTCTTCAAGGGATTGGATTGGCAGCATCCTCTTGAGCTTCTCACATAGCGACCAATTAACTCCTGATCGGAGCAGTTTCCATGACCCTTTGTGATTTGACGCACGTCTGGAGCGAAGCGCCCCAGCTTTCGGACGCTCTGTCCAAGTTTCCCGAGACGGTTACGCGCCTAATCGCAGACCCGGATGACCCGGTGGGCAGCGCGGAGCCGGCCCAGGCGATTCTGGCGGCCTCGGCGATTCGCTACAACGACGAGGTTTTCGACCGGTTGCCCAATCTGCGGATCCTGGTGCGCACCGGGATTGGCATCGATAACGTAGACCTGGATGCAGCCACGCGGCATCGGGTCGTCTTCTGCAATACGCCGGACGGGCCAACAGAATCGACCGCCGAACATACGGTGGCTCTGATGCTGGCCGTGGCCAAGCAGGTCAAGCCGGGGCAGGAGCAGCTGGCCGCCGGCGACTTTGCGCCGCGGGCTGTGCCGATGGGCACGGAATTGGTGGGCAAGACGCTCGGGCTGGTCGGGCTGGGCCGGATCGGCGGGCGCGTGGCTTACATCTGCGGGCGGGGATTGGACATGCGTGTACTGGCTTTCGACCCCTACATCACAGCGGAGCGAGCCGCGGAGATTGGCGTAGAGCTCGCTGACCTGGACACGGTTATCGGCAGCGCCGACATTCTCAGCCTGCACGCGCCTTCCACGCCGGAAACGCGCCACTTGATGAATGCAGACCGCTTCAAGCAGATGAAGGATGAGGCTATCCTACTCAATCTGGCGCGCGGCCCGCTGGTTGACCAGGACGCACTCCTGGAGGCGCTGGACGGCGGACAGATTCGCGGGGCGGGGTTGGACGTGTTTGACCCGGAGCCGCCCCCGGTCTCGTCGCGGCTGCGCACACATCCCAAGATCGTGGCGACCCCGCACTCGGCGTCAACGACGATTGAAGGGCGTGCACGCATTGAGAATATGGCCGTGGATGCGATTCTCGACTTCTTCAACGACCGGCAGCCGAAGGATATCTGCAACCCGGCGGTGCTGGAGTATGTGCAGTTCGCCACGGCTGATTAGCAGTCGGACGGTCATGCTCGGCGCAGGTTGAGATCGAGGGTGGCCGGTCCTCACAGCTGCGCAGGCCCCTCATAGTGCACATCTACCGCGGTGACGCGGGGTGTGCCGCATGCGTTGCGGGCGCCGAGGGCGAGCCTATACTGTACCCATGGGCCGAGCTGGTTCATGGCGCCGGCGGCCTGTGGTCTTTCAAACCACGTTTCTTCTCCTCCCAGTCCCTGCCAGACGGCATTTTCCACTTCTTCTTCCGTTCCGGCGAATCGCAGTTGGGCCTTAACCCAGGTGCGCGGCGGCGTATCCGCTTCCCATGCAATCCCGGTCACGCGGGCGCCAGCGGGCAGTTTGAAAGGGGCCGAGATGTAGAATTCCTCCGGGCCGCGGTCGGCGATGCTGTGCGGGCTGACGGCGGTCATGCCGTGGGGGCCGGATGTGGGCAGCCGGGTAATGCGCTCGGCGCTGAAGCCTTCGTGGCCGTTCCACCAGACAGCTGAATATCCGATGTGGTCGCCCTCGACTTTGTGGTTGGCGACGGCCAAATCGATCCAGCCGTTGCCATTGAAGTCGGCGGCGACGCAGCCGGATGCGGAGTGTGTGAAGAGGCGCGTGCGGTCGGCCGCGGAGAAGCCGCGTCCGGCGCGGTTCCAATAGAGGTAGGAGTCGATGTCGCGCTCGCGGCCGTTGTGGTAGGAGCAGATAAAGAGGTCAAGCAGGCCGTCGTTGTTGAAGTCGGCCACGGCCATGGCGTTGACGGCGCTGGCGGGGAGCAGCGTGCGGCGGTCCTCGCGCAGGCCGTCGGGCCCGTTCCAGTAGATGTAAGCGAAGGAGTCGTGCGGGCCGTCCTGGGAGGTGATGTGGCCGCCGATGATAAGGTCGAGGTAGCCGTTGCCGGTGAGGTCGGCGGCGCGGGCGCAGGCGCTGCGGACGACGGAGAGAGGCTGACAGCGGTCCATGCTGAAGCCCTCGGGTCCGCCCCAGAGAATGAAGCTGCGGTCGTAGGCGATCTGGGGGGCGACCAGGTCCAGCCAGCCGTTGTTGTTGAGATCGGCGAGGTAGATCCAGCGCGGCTCGTTGTAGAGCTTGCCTTGGTGCTCCAGGCGGATGCGTTGGGGGTTGGCGGTGTCGAAGCAGAGGCCGTTCGGGGTGTCGGAGGCAGTTCCGTGGAAGATGAGGAGGTCGGGATTGTCGAAGCCGCAGAAGATGAGGTCCAGGTGGCCGTCGCGGTTGATGTCGGCGACACAGGCGCCGTGCGCGCGGTTGGTGGGCAGGATCCAGGTTGGTTCATCGGCAAAGCCGTCGGGCCCGTTTAGCAGCAGATAGGAGCCCGGATCGCGGTCGACGGAGTTTTCCGACGCGTTGGCAAGGACGATGTCGACGCGGCCGTCGTCGTTGAAATCGCAGCAGAGGGCCTCGACGGCGCCCCAGCCGGGCAGCTCCTGCCGTCTCTCCGGAGAGAAACCTTCGGCGTCGCCGAAGTAGATGTAGGGATTGATGTTACCGAGGCGGTTGCGGCCGAAGTGGTTGACGAAGATCACGTGCGGCCGTGCGTCAGGGCCGTCTCGCGCCAGCAGGACGCGGCGGGCATCCTCGCAGGGAAGCCGGACCGGCTCAGGGTCGATGCCGGTGCGAGAGGTGCGGTAGATGAGCGAGTCGGCGCTGTAGGAGTCGGGGGTATGGGTCTGGCAGAGGATGACGTCGGCGCAGCCGTTCCCGGACAGGTCGGCGACTGCGACATCACAAGCTTGATGGCTGTTGAGCGGTGTGCTGCGGGTCTCGTCGAACCCGTCCGGGCCGCCCCAGTAGATCCAGGAACATTCTCGCTCATTGTCGAGATCGCGGCAGGCAAAAACCAAGTCGTCGCTTCCGTCCCCGTTTACGTCGCCAACGGCCACGGCCAAAGCCTGGGTGCAAAACAGTTCCAAGGGAGGGCCTGAGCGCCGATCCTTGTTGACCGGCAAAAGGGTGACGGTTTGCGATCTGGGCAGGAAGAGGTGTGGAAGGCCGTTCAGATGGACGATGCCGGCCAGCGGCTTTGCTTCCTCAACGTGCTCGGCGTATTGGATCGCGCCGTCTGACGGGCGGGGCCGCTCCGAGTCAGGCTCGAAGAAGACGGTGGCGCGATCCGGGTTGATACCATCGGCACCGCCCCAGTATACGGTTACGCGGCCCTCTTCTGAACGGACGACCAGGTCGTCGAAGCCGTCACCGTCGAGGTCGCCGGCGGCCAGTTGGTCGGCGGCGATGTCCAGATCCACGAACCTCTGCGGCTCGAAACCCAATTCAGATTGAAAAAAGATGCGGAGGGCGCCCTGGCTTGCGAAGGCAAGGTCGGGACGGCCGTCGCCGTCGAAGTCCCCTGCTGCCACCGACTCGCACTGGGGAACGGGCAGCTGCTGCTGGCGGCGTTCGCTCATGCCGTCGGGGGCGCCGTAGTAGACAGTGGCATTGAGGTCGGGACGGATGCCGTTGTTGCGCATGCCCAGGACCAGGTCGTCGTAACCGTCACCGTTTAGGTCGGCGACGGCGCCGGTCCACGCGCCTTCGGCTGGCAGGTCGGTGCGGGTGGCAGTGCCCAAGGGGTCAGCGTACAGGTAGGCGGGCGGGCGCTCCTGGTGGTTCTGGCTGTTGCAGAAGACCAGGTCGAGGTAGCCGTTGCCGTTGAGGTCGTACTGGTGGATGCGTTGGAGGACGCCGGCGCGGGAGACGTAGAGGTTCTGGCCGGCGTTGCCGAAGTGGCCTTGGCGAAAGTTTTCGAAGCCGCGGGTGGTCCAGGTTGTGGTCATGGGTTGGGACTTTGGGTTGTCTGAACTGTGATTTTATGGGATTTAGGGGATGAACTGTGATTGCTGGTGTCTCCAGGTATGGGTGTGGTCGTACGAGCGTTCATGAGAGTTTACGAGAGTTTACGAGAGATTCGGAAGCGTTGACGTGTTTGGGCATTGGGCGGATTGTCTGAATCAGGATTTGCTGGATTTTGTGGGATTTGCGGGATGGCGGGTGTCTCCAGGCATGGGTGTTGTTGTACGAGTGTTTACAAGCGTTCATAAGAGTTTACGAGAGTCTGCGAGTGTTTGCGGGCGTTGACGTGTTTGGGCGTTGAGCTGATTGTCTGAATCAGGATTTGCTGGATTTTGTGGGATTTGCGGGATGGCGGGTGTCTCCGGGCATGGGTGTTGTTGTACGAGTGTTTACGAGTGTTTACGAGAGTTTGCATGGGATCACGAGCGTTGGCGGCTTTGGGCGGTGCGCTGATTGTCTGAATCAGGATTTGCTGGATTTTGGGGGATTTGCGGGATGGTGGGTGTCTCCGGGCACGGGTGTTGTTGTACGAGTGTTTACGAGCGTTTACGAGAGTTTGCATGAGTTCACGAGCGTTGACGGGTTTGGGCGTTGGGCGGATTGTCTGAATCAGGATTTGCTGGATTTTGGGGGATTTGCGGGATGGTGGGTGTCTCCGGGCATGGGTGTTGTTGTACGAGTGTTTACGAGCGTTCATAAGAGTTTACGAGAGTTTACGAGAGATTCGGGAGCGTTGACGGGTTTGGGCGTTGGGCGGATTGTCTGAATCAGGATTTGCTGGATTTTGGGGGATTTGCGGGATGGCGGGTGTCTCCGGGCATGGGTGTTGTTGTACGAGTGTTTACGAGCGTTCATAAGAGTTTACGAGAGTTTACGAGAGATTCGGGAGCGTTGACGGGCTTGGGCATTGGGCGGATTGTCTGAATCAGGATTTGCTGGATTTTGGGGGATTTGCGGGATGGTGGGTGTCTCCGGGCACGGGTGTGGTCGTATGAGCGTTTACGAGAGTTCATGAGTGTTTACGAGAGATTTGCGAGTGTTGACGTGATGGAGTGTGTTCAGACGATTCATTTTGGGTAGTGTCGGGCGGATGCTTGCTTTCCGGCCCGTTTTGGTTTCAGAGTGACTGCGCGGCAGTTGGTTCTGAGAACATTATACATCAGATCTCGGGCCATTTTGACGCCAATTTCCCTGCTGACTCAGCGAACTCTTCTCTGAGTCTCTCCTGATTCGCTTCCTCAGTTCTCTTTTCTTCTTCCCTCACTCAGTCGTTTCAGTTTGTCTCATGCCCACGATGGGACGGCACTCTCCGTCTGTAGGTGAGTTCAGAGCGGAGGAATGAATTTCAAGGACGCAGTTGGTCAGATTTATGGACCTCGGGTAGCTACTAAGTCATGTAATGTGTGTGCACTGTGTGCGGTCTGCCTGGGGGGAATGTACCGTCGGTATTTTTGTGGCGGGCTCACGATGGTCATGGCAGTGAACGTTGGGGACATATGGGAGTTGCCTCGCCTGTCTTGCCGGCGCTGGCACACTTTCGGAATCTACCAGGAGGCCGGGGGGGAGGGGGTGAAGCCCGGCCGCCGCGAGACGACAACTTCAAGTCAACCACACACTTGCTACGGCGCGGACAGGAGAGGGGGCGTTGCGGGGGCGGAGCCCCCGCACAAGGGAGGGCCGAATAGGCCCGACCGCCCAAAAGCAAGGAGAGAGTAAAGAGAAGTGAGGAGAGAGAAACCACCTTCGCCATGCTGAATCATGAGCGCCTTTGGGCAAGGACTTAGTCGTCGCCGTCGATCTCATTTTCCGTCGTTGACAGGGATTGAACATTATATATAATTTACATCGTAGACCGCTGGGTGGCTGAAGGAGAGTCGTGAGGAGTACGGAAGAGGCAACCGGAACACGAAACGCGCCGGACTGTTTTTTGAAGAGCTTTCCGGAACCAGGGGGAGGCCGTGACGAAGATTGGCAGCGAACCTGATTGGGTGGACCGGCCCGGGTGCAGGACCGGTCCGGAGGAGAGGATGCACCAGCTGTGTTGGAGAGGCTCGGATATTGGCTCTGGAGTCGATTCGGTCATTGTTCCACAAAAGGAGATCTTCTCATGAGAAGGCACAGAACGCTCTGGTTTGTCGCGGCGACGCTCTTGCTGTTGATGTTTGGCATTGCCGCGTGTGTCCCCTCCGGCGCGGAGCCGGCGGCTGATGTCGAAGAGGAAGCGATGATGTCGATGGAGCCTGCAGAGTAGCAGGTTCTGCGCTTTGCGCCGTGTTGCAGCTTCCGCTGGGATCCCGCGACAGGGACTGGCGCCGACTACTACTACGGCGCCGGGCTGCTCTCTGCGCTCACCGAGGTTGTGGTGAACCCGGATACGGGCGTGGAGGAGGTAACCTGCTGGCTATGTGATAGTTTCGAGGTGAGCGATGATGGGCTCACATATACTTACCATCTTCGCCAGGATCTGAAGTTTGGGAAGACGGGGAATCCCGTTACGGCGCACGACATCAAGTACACGTGGGAGCGCTCGTTGCGCGTCGGCAAGTGGCCACTACGCCTCTTCATGTTTATCGATGGCGCGATGGACCTGTACAACGAGAACGTCGATACGATGGCGGGTCTGACCGTCGTGGACGATTTCACGTTCCAGGTGCAGATGATACAGCCGGCGCCGATGTGGAACCGCTGGTCAACCGGTACGCCGATGGCCGTCTGTGAGCAGGAGCAGTTGGAGGCGGGTACGGCTGAGAAACACTGGTTGGAGGATGGCGGAGGCTGCGCGGGCCCGTTCCAGGCGGAGAGCTTCGATCCCGACGAGAATCTCCTGGTGTTGGAGCGCAACCCGCACTGGCCCGGCGAGCCTGCCAAGCTCGACAAGCTCGTTCTGCAGGGCCGCCTGCCGGCTGAGACGATGCTAATCGGCTATGAGAATGACGAGTTCGACGTGGTCTGGGTTGCCGGTCCGATCTTGTCGGAGATCCTGGAACCGGACAATCCGCTGCATGATGAACTCCGGTTCTGGCCTACCCAGAACCATCTGGCCCAGGTTTTGTTCACCGACAAGCCTCCTTTCGATGATCCGAAGATGCGCGAGGCGTTCATCAAGTCGATCGACATGGACGAGATCATCGAGAAGGTGATGCGAGGACGCTTTTTCAAGCTCAAGACGCTCACGGGCGGCCCGTACGGCCCTTACTGTGCGCACCACAACTGCGATGACCGGCCCGGTCTGACGCAGGATGTGGAGGGGGCGCTGCAGGCATTCGCCGAATCCCGCTATCAGGGCGACCCGAGCCTGGTCGAGCCGATTCGCGTCTACGCGCCGCCGGGAACGACACTTGGCGACCGCAGTCTGCTGTGGCAGGCGATCGCACAGCAGGTGTATCAGGTGCTGGGAGTCCAGATTGAACTGCTGATCAAGCAGCGAACGACACCTGAGGAGCGGGAACTGGCCAACGTTGGCAGCTGGGCGCACGGCATTCAGGCGCTGGATCCCCAGGAGGCGATCTGGCCGCTGTGGCATTCGGACGGTCCTTTCAATGACGGCTACCTGAAGCACCAGGACCCGCAGCTGGATGCCTTGATCGAAAAAGCGCAGGCGATTCAAAATGTAGAGGAGCGGATGGAGGCGTGGAAAGAGGTCGAGGATTACATGTACAGCCTGTATATTATGATCCCGACTTACCTGGATTCGCGCTACTTCCTGGTCAAGCCGTGGGTGCGGAATTTCGAGTTGGGCTTCAACTCGCGGCTGCTCCACCCGGATGAAGTCTGGATCGCCGAACACTAAGTTTCC
>DAOUHY010000464.1:0-5466 GCA_034428435.1 Caldilineaceae bacterium
TTTCGATCCCTGAAGTAGATCCAAGCCACCGATCCCAGAACGATGAGGATTAACCACACTCCACAGAGATCGACGAACGGTTCGCAACAGAGGACCAGCCAGTCCATCATGAGATTGAACGCTCAGAAAAATTGAGGCAGGCGGCGGTTACGGGACGTGCTGGTCGATGTTGGGTCGATATCGCCGTCCACGATGGACGGAAAAGGCCTATTCTATCCCCTGTGCACGTGAAAGCCACAATTTCTTCTTCATCCAATACCGGCTACTCAGGCAATAAGCGCCGTACAGGAGCACTCACGTTGCGGCAACCATCAAGCTCATTTTGCAGAGAGCAGGCGCATTCCGAACTTATCCGAAACCCCCGCCTCCGCCTCCTCCCCCACCACCGCCGAAGCCGCCTCCGCCGGAGAAACCGCCGCCGCCGCTCCAGCCGCCTCCGCCTGTGGAGGAGCTGCTGGGGCGGCTGGTCATGGTGGCGCTGGTGCTGGTGAGCATGGCGCCGAGGCCGGCGCTCATGCCGGCCAGGCTGGTGCCCAGGCCGCGGCTGACGTCGCCGAGGCCGCCGCCGAGGCCGCCGCCTGAAGGGGACCCGGAGGGCGTTGCGGGCGATTCGCCGCCGACGCGGGCCCCACCGCTTGCCGGACGGAGCGGCCGACCAACGGGACCGGGCCCGTAGTACCAGCGCCGGTATGGTCCGTACAGTGTCGGGTCGGGGATGTACCAGCCGGGCGCGGGTGCGTCGACGGCTTCAAATTTGCGAATGTACTGGGAATCGACGCCAAAGGCGATGGCATAGGGCAGCCAGCGGTCCCATAGCTCCTTCTGTTCTTCGAGGTCGCTGTAGCGGTCGATGTTGCGCAGGTAGCGTTTGAAGGCCTGCCAGCGTGCGGCCAGCTCGGCGCCGGCGTCGGTTTTGCGGGGCATGAAACGGGAGAGCAGGAGGAAGCCGAAGGCGGTTGCTGCAAGCCCGATGCCCGGCAGAGCGGCGGCGCCGGTGAGGCCGCTGAAGAGTGTCCACAGTCCCAGGCCGGCCAGCCCTGCCAAGACAAGCAGACAAACACCCAAGCAGCCGTACTGGTTGCGTACCTCTTCCGGGCTGCGGGCAAAAAAGCCGTGTGCGGTCACATCGTCATACAGCGCTCTCTTGAGAGCCGGCAACTCTTTGTGGAATCTGTTCTTGAGATCCGAGAGTCTGACTTCACCCTTGAGCTCAAAGAGGCTGTCCAGGAGGAGCTGCTCGAAGGCGGAGACGGGCAGGTTCCGGTTTTCGTAACGGTAGATGAAGTCGCGGGCGACCTGGAATTTGCCCGTTTTTTCTTCGGTGATGCTGATGACTTTGCGCTGGGCGAGGTCGACAAGCGTGGCGATGATGTCCTGCATATCGGCCTGCTCGTCGAGCAGGGTACCGACGACGCCGGGGGCGAGGTCATCGGGCGGCTCTGGCAGGTAATCGGCGACCATGTCGACCGGTTTGTCGCGGCCGAGACGATACCAGAGCAGATAGAGCGCTGCTGGACCGCCCAGAAGGAAGAGGAGACCGAGGGCGCCGAAGAGGAGCGTAAGAATGGGGCCCCAGCGGGCGCGGAATAGCAGTTCGGCCTCACGTGCTGCCGCCTCGGCATCGGCCCTTGTTTGCCACGGCTGCGGCTGCCCGGCTACGACACCAGGTGTAAACTCCACGCGTACTTCAAAGGCTTGACCGGGAGGCAGCCTGCTGTCGATCACATACGCAATCTCCCGTCCGCTTTCCAGACGTGTAGCCGAGGCGATCCCCTGGGCGTCCTGCCAGGTTTCGCCTCTGTTGGTGTATGCGGCCCACTCATGGATCGTAGCCGGCGCCACGACATTCACCCGGCCCGCTTGAACGGGGAAGCTGCGGTCGCCGTAGATTGCCTGCCACCAGAGCTGGTCGCCGGCCTCATAGTAACGCAGCCCGCCGCGCACGGTGTAGGAGAGGGTGAAGACTTCGCTGCGGTTGAAGGCGGGCGGGAAATACCAGTAGACGAGGTAACGGGAGCCTTTATCGGCTACGGTGAATGTGTATGGCTCTTTGCCGCTGCTGGCGAGTCGATAACGGTTGCCGCTGGCGTCTGTCAGGGTCCAGCCGTCGATAGAATCGAAATAGCGTGTGGGGATTTCGCGATAGCCGAAGGTGAAGGTGCCGCGTGTAAAGCGAATGGTCTGATGCTCGGTCACTTCGAACGTGCCGTCCCTGCGGATGATGATATCGACGTCGAAGCGCTCCCAGAGCAGGGACTTTTCCTGGGCGGAGGCGGGGTGGGCGTGCAGGATCAAGAGGACGCCGAGAAGAACTGCGGCGCCGGTCAGCAGGCGTGCAGAGAGGCGGGCTGGTATTGTCTTGGTCGCCAGACCGACGATGCGGCCGCCACCGGGCATGGTTCGCTCCCTATTGGTTGCGAGGACTCGCTGACTCAACCGGTATAATAGCAATCACGTTGCGGCATCCTTGACGGTTGTCTTGCAGAGAGACGATGGAGTCCGATTCTATTCGAAGCCCCCGCCCCCTCCGCCTCCTCCTCCGCCGCCGCCCCCTCCACCACCACTGAAGCCGCCGCCGCCGGAGAATCCCCCATCGAAACCCCCTCCGGAGGACCTTCCACCGCTCCATCCGTCGCCGCCTGTGAAGGTGCTGCTGGGCCGACTGGTCATGTTGGCGCTGGTGCTGGTGAGCATCGCGGCCAGGCCGAGGCTCAAGCCTGACAGACTGCTGCCCAGCCCGCTGCTGACATCGCTCAGGCTTCTGCCCAAGCCACCGCCGAGCCCACCGCGCCCCGGGGACCCGGAGGGCATGCCAAGCATTCCGCCGCCAACGCCGCTGCTGCCGACAACCGGTCCTACCGACTGGGCGGGGGAGCCGGTCCCATAGTATGCGCGCCGGTATGTTTTGTACAGTGTCGGGGCGGGGATATACCAGCCGGGTGCGGGCGCTCTGACCTTTTCGAATTTGCGAATGTACTGTTTATCCAGGCCAAAGGCGATGGCATAGGGCAGCCAGCGATCCCAAAGCTCTTTCTTTTCTTCGAGGTCGCTGTAGCGGTCGATATCGCGCAGATAGCGTTTGAACGCCTGCCAGTGTGCGGCCAGCCGGGAGCCACGGCCGGTTTTGCGGGGCATGAAACGTGAGAGCAGCAGGAAGCCGAAGGCGGTGGCTGCAAGGCCGATGCCGGGAAGCGCCGCGGCGGCGGTCAGACTGCTGAACATAGTATAGAGTCCCATGCCAGCCAGCCCTGCAAGCACGAACAGAATAATGCCCAGGACAGCGTACTGCTTGCGCACTTTTTCGGGGCTGCGGGCGAAGAAGCCCTGCGCAATCACTTCGCTGTATAGTGCGCGCTTGAGGGCCGGCACATGCCTGTGAAACCTGTGCCTCAAGTCGGAAAGTCGGACATCACTCCTGCCAGTAAATAGGCTGTCCAGCAGGTGTTGCTCAAAGGAGGAGACGGGCAGCTTGCGGTTTTCGTAGCGGTAGATGAAGTCGCGCGCAGACCGGGATTTGCCTGTATTATCTTCGGTGATGCTGATGATCTTGCGCTGCGCGAGGTCGACAAGCGTGGCGATGATGTCCTGCATATCGGCCTGCTCGTCCAGAAGGGTGCCGACGACGCCGGGGGCCAGGTCGCTGGGCGGTTCGGGCAGGTAGTCGGCGACCATATCGACCGGTTTGTCGCGGCCGAGACGGTACCAGAGAAGGTAGAGCGCGGCCGGTCCGCCGAGGAGGAAGAGCAGGCCGAGAGCGCCGAACAGGAGTGTAAGGATCGGGCCCCAGCGTTCGCGAAAGCGCATTTCCGCTGCGCGGGCGGCTGCTTCGGCATCGGCCCTAATCTGCCACGGCTTCGGTTCCCCAGCCACCACGCCGGGGGTAAACTCGACGCGCACTTCGAACGCCTGACCGGGGGCCAGGCTGCTGTCGAGCACGTAGGCAATTTCGCGCCCGCTTTCCAGAAGTGAAGCCGAGGCGATCTCGCGTGCGTCCTGCCAGGCTTCTCCTCTGTTCGTGTACGCGGCCCATTCATGGATCGCGGCGGGCGCGACGACATTCACCCGGCCTGCCTGCACGGGGAAGCTGCGTTCGCCGTAGATTGCCTGCCACCAGAGCTGGTCGCCGCCCTCGTAGTAACGCAGGCCGCCGCGCACAGTATAGCCAAGGCTAAAGGTCTCGCTCCGGTTGGAGATGGGAGGGAAATACCAAGAAATGACGTAACGGGAGGCCTTATTGGTGACGGTAAATGTATAAGGCTCTTTGCCGTAGCTTACATGGCGGTAGCTGTTGCCGCTGGCGTCGGTCAGAGTCCAGCCGTCAAGGGAAGTGAAATTCTTTTTGGGGATGTCGCGATAACCGGAGGTGAAGGTACCGCGTGTAAAGCGGATGGTCTGGTGCTCGGTCACCTCAAACGTGCTGTTTTTGCGGATGACGATATCGACGTCGAAGCGCTCCCAGAGCAGGGACTTTCCCTGCGCGGAGGCGGGGTGGGCATGCAGGACCAGGAGGAGGCTGAGAAGCAGTGCGGCTCCGGTGAGCAGGCGTACAGGCAGGCGGGGCCGTCTTCGGGACGCGTGTGGACGCCTCAGTTTGTGTAGGGACGAAATCCTGAAGTGCGGCATGATTGACCCTATTGGGCGCAACTGTGGGGCTGCAGGCAGCCTTTCCCGGGCACGGACTCAGGGGGATGCCTTCAATGTCGTACAGCGGCGCCTGACATGCCTGACATTCTACCAACTCTTTAGCTGACATTTCAATTGGGGGTCTTCTGCGCCCGCCGCCGGATGAGGACCTTGCTCAGCTACACGACCTGGTTGTGGAGCTCTGTTTCGCCGCGCCAGAGGCGGTCCAGGTTTTCGAGCAGGATGTCGATCAGGTTCTCTTCGTACATGCAGGTTTCGCCGCCGGTGTGGGGGGTGATGAGGACGTTTTCGAGGCCCCAGAAGGGGGCGTCCTGGGGGAGGGGCTCATCCCAGAAGTGGTCGATGCCGGCGCCGGCGATGGCGCCGGATTGGAGGGCTGCGAGCATGGCGGGTTCGTGAACGCAGCCGCCGCGGGCGACGTTGATCAGGTAGGCGCTTTCTTTCATGCGGGCGAAGGCCGCGGCATCGATCAAGTTCTCTGTGGCAGGTGTCAGGGGGCAGGTGAGGGCGACGAAGTCGGCCTGGGGGAGGAGGGGGGGCAGGTCATCGGGCGGGTGGACGGCATCGGTGGGTGCGGCGGTGGTGGCCGGGTTGCTTTTTGTGGCGAGGACGCGCATGTCGAAGGCCTTGGCCAGTTTGGCGAGGCGGGAGCCGATCTTGCCCAGGCCGATGATGAGGAGGGTCTTGCCGCCGAGCTCGTCTTCGCGCAGGGCGAGGTCGCCGATCATGCCGCGCCAGGCGCGGTTTTGCTGGCGGTCGCGGCCGGTGTGGATGTGGCGGGTGAAGGCGAGGATGAGGGCCATGGCGTGTTCGCTGACGGCG
>DAOUHY010000465.1:0-2218 GCA_034428435.1 Caldilineaceae bacterium
GGAGGAATTCCGCGACGGCAGCTACAGCCCCAGGGTGCGCATCTTCCGCCCCCACGACCTGCGCGTCCGCATCAGCAGCCTCACCCTGCCCGACCTGCGCTATCTCCTGCCCAACCTGTCAGAGAAGATGCACTATCAACTGGGCCGCGCATTCAGATACGCCGTACGCACCTGGGGTGACGACAAATATACCTTGGAACAGCTACTTAGGGCCGTGCGCGAGGTAGGGGACGGCGCCCAGAGTGAGGATGAAGCCGCCGATGACGATCCCACAACCGGCGCCCTCATCTGGCGGTTGGGCGCCGCCCTGCGAGAAAGCAGCATCTTCAACGACTTCGAAAATATCGAACTGGACGAACTCTTCCAGCCGGGAATGTGTACCCTCGTCCAGCTGAATGAAGTTGAGCGCAGAGAGCAACAGGTTATCGTCGCCACCCTTCTGCGCCGCGTCTACCAAGCCCGCATCGACACCGAGAAAGGCAAGCTCCAGCGCACCGACCGCAACCACATGCCCTTCCCCGTCTTCAGCCTCCTCGAAGAGGCCCATAACTTCGCGCCCGCCAACGCCGACGCCGTCAGTTCCGACCAGCTCAAGACCATCCTCAGCGAGGGTCGCAAATTCGGCGTAGGCGTCGGCCTCATCTCTCAGCGGCCCGGCCGCCTCGACAGCGACGTCCTCAGCCAGTGCATGACCCAGTGCATCATGCGCATCACCAACCCCATCGACCAGAACCGTATCGCCGAGTCCGTCGAAAGCGTCGGCCGCGACATGCTCAAAGAGCTGCCCGCCCTCAGCAAAGGCCAGGTCATCGTCAGCGGCGCCAGCGTCAACACCCCCCTTATGCTCCGCGTGCGCACCCGCCGCACCGAGCACGGCGGCGAAGACATCAACGCCCCTGCCGAGTGGCGCCACTGGTTCGAGCACGAACAGCCCGCCCAGGCCGCCGAAAACGCCCTCTTCGCGGAAAAGGAGCTTGAACGCGACGAGGACGGCATGCTGTGGGCCTGAACCTGCCTCACTCTATCCGTTCGGCTGCAGCGGGCGCCCCCACAACAGCCTGCCGGCGTAGCGATGCGTGATCATGCCGTCCCCGCCATCCGCATGACGCGCCGCCATCTCAGCAAATAGCGCGTCAGCCTCTGCCGCCTCCCTCGGGTCCATCCGGTCCCGCGAAAAGCCGTTGCGCGCATGGATGCTCTCCACCCATTCGTCGATAGGCTGCCGCCACTCTATCATGTCGGTCTGCGCGCTGCCCATCAGCCGGAATAGTCCCCGCTCCTCCAACTCCGCCAGAATCCCCGCCGCGCTGTACGGCGCAAACGCCTTGTTCATCGAATAACGCGCCAGCGCCGGACCCAGCTCCTCTCGCATCCACGCCGGCCGCTCATGTTCCATCCCCACCGCCGCAAACAGCCCGTCCGCCGCCAGCAGCCGCGCAAAGCGCGGGAAAGCCGTGTCCCACCTGAACCAGTGCAAACTCGCACCCGCCGTGATAAGACAGTAGGGCGGGTCCACAGCCGCCGACTCGATCGGCCCTTCGATCCAGCGCAGCCCCGCATGATCTCCGCCCGGCAACCGCCTGCCCTCCCGGATAGCCGCCGCCGAGAAGTCAACCGCATCCACCCGGTCCACCAACCGCGCCAGCGGCCGCGCAACGAATCCCGTCCCGCACCCCGCGTCCAGCACAGCCCGCGGCCTGCAACCCGCCGGCAACAGTTCCACCAGCAGTTCAAACGTGGCCGCCGGATACTGTGGCCGGAACCGGTAAGCCCGCACCACGCTTTCGTCCTGAAAAACACTTGAGTACTCAAAGCCAAACTGGCTGGGCTGCCCGCTCATTTCAGGACCTCCGGTTCACCCCACGCACGCACACGTTCCCCCCGCAGAAAGCTGCTGATAAACTCCGCCTGCGGATGCTGCACCGCCCACGCCTTCTCCTCAGCCTGCTTCCTGTCGTACTCAACCGCCCGGTGTTCCACCCTGTATCCGCTCTCGTCCGCCTCCATGATGGCGTAAGTAGCCCGCAAACTGGGGATCATCGGGTTGCCCACGCTGCCCGGGTTGACCACGTGCACGCCGTTCAGATGGAAATTCTGCGGCCAGTGCGTATGCCCTACACACACAAGGTCAGCGCCGCAGCCCTCCAGCCGCTCGCTCATCTCCGCGTCGCTGTACCAGGGCACGAAACCGCTCCCGTCATCTCTGCCCGGCGACGCA
>DAOUHY010000466.1:0-3647 GCA_034428435.1 Caldilineaceae bacterium
CAAGTCCGAAAAGATCGAAGTACTGCACCCCTTCGACGGCTCTGTCATCGACACCATTCCCAGAGGCGATGCGGCCGACGTCGAACTGGCCCTCGCAACCGCCGAACGCGGCGCCAAAGTAATGGCCAGTTTGACCGGCTATGAGCGCTACGAGATCCTCCACAAGGCCGCCCATCTGATGGAGGAGCGCAACGAAGATCTCGCTCGCACCATCACGCTTGAAGAGGGCAAGATTATCGGCGAGGGCCGTATCGAAGCCTCACGCGCCGTCGAAATCATCGCCCTCTCCGCCGAAGAGGCCAAGCGCCTCGGCGGCGAAGTCGTCCCCCTTGACGGCGCACCCGGCGCGGCCGGCAAGTTCGGCTTCACCGTCCGCGTCCCCTGCGGCGTCATCGTCGGCATCAGCCCATTCAACTTCCCCCTCCATCTCGTCTGCCACAAGATTGGGCCCGCCCTGGCCGCCGGCAACGCCATCATTCTCAAGCCCGCCACCGACACGCCGCTCTCGGCCCTGAAACTGGTCGAGATCTTCCTCGAAGCCGGCACACCGCCCGAGGCGCTCCAGTGCCTCACCGGCTCCGGCGGCGTCATCGGCGACGCCCTCTGCGCCGACCCTCGTGTGCGCAAGATCACCTTCACCGGCAGCCGCGACATCGGCGAGCACATCTGCCGCACCGCCGGCCTCAAGCGCGTAACCATGGAGCTCGGCTCCAACGCCCCCCTCATCGTCATGCCCGATGCCGACCCCGAACGCGTCGCCCAGGCCGCCGCTGCCTCCGGTTACTCCAACGCCGGCCAGGTCTGCATCTCCACCCAGCGCGTCGTCACCCACGAAAAGATCTACGGCGATTTTCTCGACGCCTTCAAGGCCACCGTCGAAAACATCACAACCGGCAACCCGCTCGCCGAATCCACAAAAATGGGACCGATGATTCGCGAGGAAGACGCCGTGCGCGTCGATCAGTGGGTCGATGAAGCCGTAAGCGGCGGCGCCGAGCTCGTCCTCGGCGGCCAGCGCAACGGCCAGATGTACCAGCCCACCATCGTCTCCAACGTCAGCCCGGAGATGAAGATCTCCTGCGACGAGGTCTTCGGCCCCGTCGTCGGTGTGACCCGCGTCAGCGACATCGATGAGGCCATCGCCCTCGCCAACGACACCAACTACGGCCTCAGCGCGGCAATCTTCACGCAGAATATCGATTGGGCTATGCGATTCGTGCAGGAAGTCGAATCTGGAAATCTGCACGTCAACTGGGGCACCCAGTGGCGCGCCGACCTGATGCCCTATGGCGGCGTCAAGGAAAGCGGCATGGGCAAGGAAGGACCCAAGTACGCCATCGAAGAAATGACCGAAACCAAGATGGCGGTCTTCCACCTGAGCTGATAAGACAGGCTGGATTCACGTCGGTCGATAACAGAGGTTTTCGTCTTCGAAAGGCATCGGTGTGGGAACGTTCCCGTGCCGATGCCTTCTTTCGTCTCCGCCTCTAGCCGTCGCTGTCAAATACCGCCAGCCGGAACTCGTGGTTCATGCCAGCCTCTTGCATGGTTAGCCACGGCTCACCGGCAACCTGCTCGGTGCAAGGGCCGAATGAACAGATCGTCAACCGCCGCGAGCGAGCTTCTTGTCTTAGCCGGTTAAGTACCGTCTTCAGCATCTGCCCTCGAAAGGGAGAAAACAGAAAGTAGACGGTGCCCCCGCACAGGTCCGCGCTGCGCGCGTCCCCCTCACTGAAAGAGACCCCTTCAACTCCCAGCCTTTCCGCTTCACCGCGAGCCTGCTCCACGTACGCCGGAACCACCTCCAGCCCAACCGCCTCCACGCCTGTCAGCAGATGGACCAGCAGCACAACCTGCCCCAGCCCGGATCCGATGTCGACAAATCGATCACCGCGCGCCAGCGGCACGCGGTCCACCAGCTCCAGCACCGCGCTCACCGGCGTCGACTCATAGTGAATCATCTCAACGTCGCTGCCGTCCCACGGCTGCGGCACGCAGTCGCTGCGGAACAACCCTGCCGCCAGCGCGTCCGCGGCCTCCGCACCCCAGTGCATGCACGCAGGATCACCGCGCCGGTACCGGCAGTTGCTTTCAAGCAAAGTCCGCAGATGGCCCGGCGTCACCGTTCTCGACCGGATGCCGCTACGCAGCTTCCGAAAGAGGCCTTGGTTAAGCGCCCCCAAACTGCCCTGCAATGCGCGCACACGCCGCAGCCCGACTGCGGAGTGGGGGTCCCCGCCCTGTATCTGGTACGCTTCCCCCAGAAAGTCGAGCGTTTTCAGCGCCTCGAAACGCGCTGCTAAATTGTCACTGCTGTGGAGTGTCGAGTCCCGTTCCAGAGCGGCCAAATCCCGTTCCAACTTCGACAGATCGGCCATGACGGGCTCCGTGCGAGGCAATGTGCCTTCTACTTTAGCTCTGCCAGCATTTCCGTCCTGCTCGAAAATGTCTCAGCCATCAGCGGTTCGCCCACCAGGTCATATTCCAGCGCGCCGTTGATTTGCACCTGCAGGACTTCGCCCGCCGGCGCTTCCGCAATGCCCGGCACAAGCACCAGGCCGTCTACCTCCGGCGCGTCGCGATAGCTCCGCCCCATCACCAGCGGTGCACCGCTCTCGGCAATCTCACCCTGGCCCTCGACGAGGATGTCGAGTACCTTCCCAACCTGCTCCTGATTCTTTCGCAGACTGATTGGCTGTTGGACCTCCATCAACCTGCCGTAGCGCTCCTCTTTCTCCTCCTCAGCCACCGGGTCAGGCAGCTCCGCCGCCGGCGTTCCCGTCTCCGGGCTGAAAGGAAATGCGCCCACCTTGTCGAATTCAATCTCCTGCACGAACTCTAGCAACCCCTGAAACTCCTCTTCAGTCTCGCCCGGGTAACCGACAATAAACGTGGTGCGCATCGCGATATCCGGCATCGCCGCCCGCAGCTTCTCCACGTGGTCATAGACCATCTCCAGCCGCGATGGCCTGCGCATACGCCGTAACGTGCGCGGGTCTCCGTGCTGCAGCGGCATATCCAGATAGGGCACGATCTTTTCCTGGCTCGCCATCACTTCGATCAACCCATCGCTCACATGCCCCGGGTACGCGTACATCAACCGCACCCACTTCAGCGCGTCGCTGGTCCGGTTGCACAGAGCGCTCAACAACCGAGGCAGGCTGTCCGGCTCGCCCTGGTCCCGTCCAAAATCGGTCGTATCCTGCGCAACGATCACCAGCTCCTTTGCCCCCGCCTCCACCAGCGCATTGGCCTCATCGATGATGGCCTCAATGGGCCGGCTGCGCAGCTTGCCTTTGAAGCTGGGAATCGTGCAGAACGCGCATGGCGCATTGCAGCCATCCGAAATCTTGAGATAGGCGCTGCCTCCGGCCACCGGCGGCCGCGGCACCGCCTGCACGTAACTTTCGTCCGGCTCACCCAACAGACTGTACCGCTCCAACCTGCGCTGCTCCGGTCCGCCGCGCACCTGCTTGATTAACTCCACCACATCCATCCACCGCCGCGTTCCCAGCAGGCCGTCCACCTCCGGCACCCGCGCCAGCACCTCCTCGCCGTTGCGCTGCGCCAGGCAGCCGGCAGCGATCAGCATCTGGTGCCGCCGCTTCCCGTCCGCCAGCTCCTGCAAAACCCCAATCGATTCCTCT
>DAOUHY010000467.1:0-5707 GCA_034428435.1 Caldilineaceae bacterium
CATCTTCTGTGCGATTCGTTCCTATATCTCTACTGCTCGTAAACATGGCCTCAACGCCATCGATGCCATCCACAACGCCTTTCTTGACCAACCCTTCATCCCTGATACCTCTCAGGCTTAGTAGTTACCTAAAAACTAAAAACTGACTACTAAAAACTGCCGTCCCCTATCCCCCCTCCGCCTTACGCGGGAACCGCTCCGGATCGATCGGCCGGTTCAACACCTCGACCGGATAACGGTCCGCCAGGTAATCGATAATCGCCTGGTGCGTCATGATCCCCAACAGTCTGCCGCTTCCGTCCACAATCGGCAGATTACGAAAATGATTCCTCTCCATCAGACGCAAAGCCTCCGCCGCCGACGCATCCGGCCCGACTGTAATCGGGTCCGTGGTCATCACCTCGTCCACCGGCCTTTCCAGCATCCCCGGCACGTCGATCACCTTGCGCATCACATCCCGCTCGGTAAAGATGCCCACAAGCCGCGCCTGCCGCGAGCCCTCCTCCTGCCCGTTACCGGTGCCGGCCGCCGCGCCTTCCTCAACCACCAGGCAGACGACCCGTCTGTCCGCCCGCATCCTGGCCAGCGTATCCCGAACCGATGTGCCCAAAGCCACCTGCGCGAATCCGCTGACGGCCAAATGGCTCACCTTTTCCGACTTGAGATCAGTTTGCAGGCTCATCCTCTCTCCCCGCTCCTGAGAACCAACAACATCAAAAGAACCCTCTCGCGACTGACCACTGACCACTATCCCCGCAGTTCCGGCGCCCGCCGCACCTGCGTGATCCGCTCAAATGCATAAGCCAGGCGAATCAACGTCGCCTCGCTCCACGCCCGTCCCATAAACGTGAGCCCGATAGGCAACGCACTCCCCGCGCCGCCTCCCGCCCCCTGCGCAAAGAAGCCCGCCGGCACCGTCACCAGCGGATATCCCGCTATCGCCGCAAAACGCGAACTGCCGCCATGCACCGCATCACCCGCCTCCTCCGGATCCAGCGGCCACGCCGGCCCGCCCGTCGGCGCAATCAGCGCGTCCAGGCCGTGCTCGTCCAGCACCGCATCCAGCCCTTCAACCGCCGCCAGGCGCTGTCCCGCAGCCAGCGCCTCCAGGTACGCCTCCCCATCCAGCGGCCCGCTCTCCTGCGACCGCTCGAACTGCTCCTGCCCGAAAAGGGCCAGCTCCTGCTCCGCGTGCGCCTCGTTGAATGCGATCAGATCGGCAAGCGAACGCGGCTGCGCCAGCGCCGCATCCACCACAACCCGCGTCGCCAGATACGCCGCAATGCCATGCTTGAACTCCGTCTGCATGACGGTCCTTTCGCATTCGCCCATTCTCTTGCCGTCTACCGTCGGAATGTCGGCCGGATCCACCACCTCCGCACCCGCGTCGCGGACCGCCCGGATCGCCTCCTCGAACACCCCGTCCGTGGCCTCGTCATATCCGCTCACCCCGCTGCGGGCAACGCCGATTCGCGCCCCCCGCAAGCCGTCCGCGTCCAGAAACTGACGGTAGTCGCCGTGCACCTTCCTGCCTTCAGCCGCCGTCGCCGCATCGCGCCCGTCCGCCGCTGTCAGCGCGCCCAGAACGGCCGCCGCGTCAGCAACCGTACGCGCCATCGGCCCCACCGTATCCTGCGTATGCGAGATCGGAATAACCCCGGCCCGGCTGCTCAGTCCCACCGTCGGCTTGATGCCCACGATGCCGCACGCACCCGACGGGTTCACGATCGACCCGTCCGTCTCCGTGCCCAGCGCCGCCGCCGCAAGATTCGCGCTCACCGCCGCCCCCGACCCCGAGCTGGAGCCGCCCGGATTGCGGCTGAGATCATATGGGTTGCGGCACTGACCCCCGCGCGCGCTCCAGCCGCTCGTCGAATTTGAGGAGCGGTAGTTGGCCCATTCACTCAGGTTGGCCTTGCCCAGGATCACCGCACCCGCCTCCCGCAGCCCGGCCGCCACCGTCGCATCACCCGCCGGCCGCGACCCCAGCAGAGCCAGCGAGCCCGCCGTCGTCTGCATGCGGTCATCTGTATCGATGTTGTCCTTCAACAAGATGGGGATCCCGTGCAACGGCCCCCGCACCTGACCCGCCGCCCGCTCGCGGTCCATCTGCTCCGCGATGGTCGGCGCATCCGGATTCGTCTCAATCACCGAGCACAACGCACCGTCAACCGCCTCGATAGCCGCCAAATATCCCTCGGCAATATCGACAGCCGTCCGCACCCCCGCAGCCATATCCGCCTGCAGCTGTTCAATCGTCACTTCACCAAGCTCTGTTTTCATATCCTGTCAACCATCTGCTGTTAACTGACCACTGACCACTGCCTTTTGACTACTGCCCAAGCAAACTGTCCAGCGCGACGCGCAAATCCGCTTCCGGCTGCGCTCCCACGTACTCCTGCACCACATTCCCCTCCCTGTCCAGCAGGATCAAATGCGGCTGGTAGCGAAAACCAAACTGCTGCTTATACTGCGCCACAGCAGGGTCGTCAATATCCAGATAGAGAAACTCAACCTGTCCCCAATAATCGATTTCGAGCCTGTGAACCACAGGCGCAAAGCGTACGCAGACCGGTCACCAGAATGCGAACAGTTCGACCACCTGCGGTGTGCCCGCGCCCAGCACCACCGTCGCCGGGTCCGTGGCCTGCAGCTCTTCACGAAAAGCCGGCGGCGGCCCGATCGCAACCGTCGTCGGTTCCGGTTCCGGCGTGGCAGTCGGCTCTTCCACCGCTGTCGCCGTCGGTTCCGGCGCCTCCGTAGCCTGCGCCACCTCTTCTCCCGCTCCCGCCGCGGGCGCTTCATCGCCGGAGATCGCGCTGCAGCCCGACAGCACCAGGGCCAGCACAAGGACAACGAGGGCAAACTGTTTGTGTACCGCTGTCATGTTCTTTGTCCTTTCTCTCAGGACAGAGGCCCCGTTGCCCGCGTCCTCCTTTTCACCTTTTACGCCCGCCAACCACTTGATTTCAATGGTCGCCGCGAGTAAAATCAATCCCACTGCGCCCTTCCGCAATCCGCCCTGTTCCCTTGGCTTCGCAGCCCACTGGACGCCTTCTGTCCGCCAACTGCCATGGGGAAATGGGGAGCCAGAAGACGGGAAGGCGGTCTCTGCATTATGCCAAAGTAGAACCCGCCCTGCCAAACACCACGGGCGAGTCGCCAGCCCGATTGCAGACCTTGAGAGGCACCCAATGATAGTAGACACCCACGTCCACGTCTGGGAAATCGATCCCCCCAAATACCCGGTCGGCCCCACCGCCCCCACCTGGAATACCTACCCCGACGAACCCGGCACCGCCGACGAGCTCCTCGCCGAGATGAACGCCCACGGCGTCGACTGGGCCGTGCTCGTCCAGACCAGCTGGTCCACCTGGGACAACGGCTACATCGCCGACTCCGCAGCCCGCTTCCCCCATCGCTTCATCGGCCACGGCCTCATCGACCCCCAGGACCCGAAAAACGCCGATCACGTCCGCTACTGGCTCCACGAACGCGGCCTCGCCGGCTTCCGTTTCCACCCCATGTACTACCCCGATGAGAAGATCCTGCTCACAGCCCGGAACCGCCCCATGTGGGAGGAAATCGCCGCCGCCAACGCCGTCATCCAGTTCCACCTCACCGCCGCAGAGGCCGACCAGATAGCAGCCATCGCCCGCCGCCACCCCCACCTGACCCTGATCCTCGACCACCTCGGCTACCCCAAGGTCGACCTCGCCGAAGCCGCCTACCAGCCCATCGTCGACCTCGCCCGCTACGACAACGTCCACGTCAAACTGTCCGACGTCAACGGCCACTCCGACCAGGACTACCCCTACACCGACGTGCACCCCTTCATAATCCGCATCTTCTCAGCCTTCGGCGCCGAGCGCATCATCTGGGGCACCGGATACCCCGCCCACCATCGCGCCAAACACAACTGGCCCTCTTTGGCCCAGGAGCTGCGCCTGATCCAGGAAGGCCTGCCCTTTCTTCGTGATGATGACAAAGAGAGAATACTAGGAGGAACCGCCGCCCGCATCTGGGGTCTGCCAAAGCCTACCGACTAAGCGCAGGCAAATCCACTTACAACTGGGCTCGTTAACGTTTGACAGACCAGCGAATTGCGGGAGCAAACTGCTTTTCCCCGAAGGGCCCCGCAATTGCGCCAAAAAATAACCAGTACTCTTTTGGTGTTCTTCGCGACCCTTCGCGTTACTTCGCGGATCGTTTTGTTTATTGCAACATTCAAGCGAGAAACATCTCTGACAGGCCTGCAGGCCTTCCGTTCCGGTTGAATCCTGATCGACATCCCCAAAATGTCAGCGGAACCTAACTGCCAATAACCCCCGGCCGCCGTTCCCCCACCCGCGTCGCCTGCTCAAACGCATGCGCCAGCTGCAGCACGCCAAAATCATCCCGGTGACGGCCCACAATTTGCACGCCCACCGGCAGCCCCTCAGGCGTAAACCCGCACGGCACCGAAATCGCCGGATGACCGGTCACAGTGATGTAATAGCACGACTTCATCCAGTCGATATACGTCTCCATCTCGACGATGCCGTCACCGCTGTCAATCGAAGTCGGATACGGCACGTCCACCGAGAATGGCGGCACCTGGTTGACCGGCAGCAGCAGGAATTCGTACGTCTCCATAAACTGGCGCATCGCATGATACAAAGTCGTGCGCATCTCCTCCGCCCGCCCCAAATCCGCGCCGCTCAGAAGCGCCCCCTGTTCGACGTTCCAAATGATCGTATCCTTCATCTGGTGGCGGTGCTCTGCCAGAAGCGGCCCGTGCGAATGATGAAAACTCCACGCCCGCATGATCTTGAAAATCTCGTCCGCGTCGCCGAAGTCCGGCAATCCCGGCCCGTCACCCCGCTCCCGCGTCGCGCCCGCGCCGCTGAAATCTGCCACCTCGCAGCCAAGACCGCTGAACGCCGCCAGCTGCCCCTCGATCGCCTCCCGCACGCGCGGATCAACCGGGAACTCGCCCCCCAGGTCCGCGCTGTACGCGATACGAACACCGCTGAAGTCCCGCTCCAAAGGCCGCGCAAAAACACTGCCCGGCTCCGACTGCGCGATCGGTGAACGCGCATCCGGCCCCGCGATCACACTCAGCAGAAAAGCCGCGTCCGCCACAGTGCGCCCCATCGGCCCCTGTACCGACAGACCAGACCACGCCGTCAGACTCGGCCACACCGGCACCCGCCCCGGTGAAACCCGGAAACCGACCACGTTACAGAAGTTCCCCGGATTGCGCAGCGAGCCGCCCATGTCGCTACCGTCCGCCAACGGCGTCATCCCGCACGCTAGCGCCACCGCCTGCCCGCCGCTCGACCCCCCGCACGTCTTGCTCGGGTCGTACGGATTGCCCGTCGCCCCAAACACAGGGTTGAACGACTGCGAACCCGCCCCGAACTCTGGCACGTTCGTCTTGCCCATCGGGATCGCGCCCGCCGCATGCAGCCTCTCGATGATCAGCTGGCTCTGCTCCGGCACATTGTCCTTGTGGATCGGCGAACCGTACGTCGTGCGAATCCCCGCCGTGTCCGTCGTGTCCTTGTGCAGCATCGGCAGACCGTGCAGCGGCCCGACCTCTTCGCCCCGCGCCAGCGCCTCGTCAGCCGCCTTCGCACCTGCCAGCGCCTGCTCCGGCAAAAACGTCACCACCGCGTTGACAGCCGGGTTCACCCTCTCGATCTGCGCAATGTGCGCCGCCGTC
>DAOUHY010000468.1:0-3315 GCA_034428435.1 Caldilineaceae bacterium
CGTCCAGCGCAGGCGTGGAATGGAGGCGCAACGTGCCGGAGCTGACGTAGCGGGATATTGCCGTCTCCAATACGCGGGGCGCGCACGCCGCGACGATTGCAGAGCATACGATGGGCATGCTGGTGTTTCTCACGCGCCAGTTCGGTCCCCTGTATAAGGCGCAGCAGCGGCACGAGTGGGGCGTTCCCAAGGGCACGCGGCTGGTCGGTCTTGTCGGTCTGAAGATGGGAATCATCGGCCTAGGGAATATCGGCCGCGAGATCGCCAAACGGGCGGCGGGATTCGAGATGGATGTGATCGCTGTCGACGTCAATCCCGTGGAGAAGCCCGACTATGTCTCCGACCTGCAGCTGATGGACGGTATGCCTGCGCTGTTACGGGAATCGGATGTGGTGGTGGTGACAGTCCCGATCACTGCGGAGACGCGGGGCATGATCGGGCCGGAGGAACTGGCGCTCCTGCAACCGGAGGCCTATTTCATCGTCGTCTCGCGCGGGGGCATCATCCATGAACCAACTCTGATCCGGATGCTGGAGGAAGGTAAGCTGGCTGGCGCGGCGCTGGATGTGGCGGCCACGGAGCCGCTGCCGGCGGACGATCCGCTGTGGGACGCGCCGAACCTGTTGATCACGCCGCACAGTTCCCCCTCATCGGTCCAGACCTCGGCCAATGTCGGGCGCATAGTGAGCGGCAACTTGAGGCGCTTTTTGAATGGCGAACCGTTGCAGAATACGGTAGGCATAAAACGCGGATATTGATATACATTTACGCAAAGGACGAACTTGCCCCGAACTGCTCTTTACCCAAGAACGGGCCGGAGTCCCGCTTTCACAGGTTGCAGCCTCCGCATCAGTTCCTGATTTCAAAAAGAATCCACATCTAAGGAGACCATAGTATGCAAGTCGTTGACGTTATCGCCCACTGCCTGAAAGAGGAGGGCACGGAGATCCTTTTCGCCTATCCGGTAAACTATCTCATCGAATCGGCGGCCGAACTGGACATTCGCACAATCATCGTGCGCCAGGAGCGCATCGGTCTGCACATGGCGGACGCCATCAGCCGCCTGAGTTCGGGCGACAAGATCGGCGTCTTCTGCATGCAGTCGGGCCCCGGTTCCGAAAACGCCTTCGGCGGCGTGGCGCAGGCATTCGGCGATTCGGCCCCGATCGTGGTTCTGCCCGGCGGCTATCCGCGGCCGATCAACCAGGTGCAGCCCAACTTCAACTCGGCGCAGAGCTATGCCTCGGTCACCAAATCGAGCGAACAGCTGACGACGCCGGAGATGACGGCGGCCGCGATACGGCGGGCGTTCGCGGCAGTGCGCAACGGGCGGCCGCGGCCGGCGCTGGTGGAGATTCCCTCGGATATTTCCTCTGCCGAAGTCGAAGAATTCAGTTATCAGCCGGTGCAACGGGTGCGCTACGGGCCGGACCCGGCGGATGTGGAGCGGGCGGCGGATATGCTGGTGGCGGCGGAGAGGCCTGTGCTCTATGCCGGCCAGGGCGTCCACTATGCCAAGGCGTGGGATGCCCTGAAAGAGCTGGCAGTGCTGCTGGAGGCGCCGGTGACCACGACGCTAAACGGCAAGAGCGCCTTCCCGGAGACACATCCTTTGAGTCTCGGCTCGGCCAACCGCTCCCACACGCGGGCCGTGGGGGAGTTTCTGAACAACGCCGACGTGATCTTCGGCATTGGCTGCAGCTTCAGCTTCACAAACTTCGGTGTGCGCATGCCTGCCGGCAAGACGATCATTCACGCCACGCTGGATCCGGCGGACATCAACAAGGATGTCGCCAGCCAGCACGCTCTCATCGGAGATGCCGAGCTTACGCTGCGAGCGCTGATCGCGGCTGTTTCGGAACGGTTGGGCGGGCAGACGCGCGGCAGACAGGCCGGCGTCGCGGCCAAAATTGCTGAGATCAATAGCGAGTGGGAGTCGGAGTGGGCTGCCAAGCTGAACAGCGACGAAGCCCCCCTCTCGCCCTACCGGGTGATTCGCGATCTGTACGACAGCGTCGACGTGTCCAACACGATCATCACGCATGATGCGGGCAGCCCGCGCGACCAGCTGTCGCCGTTCTGGAAGTCGATTACGCCGCTCTCCTATATCGGCTGGGGCAAGACGACACAGCTGGGCTACGGCCTGGGCCTGGCGATGGGCGCCAAGCTGGCCTGCCCGGACAAGCTCTGCATCAACGTGTGGGGCGACGCCGCGATCGGCTTCACCGGCATGGACTTCGAGACAGCGGTGCGGGAGCGCATCCCGATTCTGTCGGTCCTGTTCAACAACTTCTCGATGGCGATTGAGATTCCGATCATGCCGGTCTCGCAAGAGAAGTACGGCGCGACCGATATCTCCGGCAACTACGCCAAGATGGCGGAGGCGTTCGGCGGCTACGGTGAGAGAATCGAGACGCCGGACCAGATCATCCCCGCGATCGAGCGCGGCATCCAGAAGACGGAGGAGGGTGTGCCGGCGCTGCTGGAGTTCATCACCGCGAAAGAGACGGAGATCCCGCAGCATATGTAACGGCAGTAGTCAGTGAATAGAGGATAGCAGATAAGGGAGATTGGCAGGTGGCCGGTGTTCGTTGGGGGTACCGGTTACCTGCCAGTGCATTTTGAGGACGGAGCGATGAGCCAGAGAAGTGAACGAGTTCCCATCTGTGTGGTCGGGTGCGGGGGCATGGGCCACCGCCACACGATCGCGTACCACACGCTGGAAGAGACCGGCGTGTCGAATGTGGAGTTGATGGCGGTCTGCGACATCAACCGTGACAATGCCGAGCGCATCGCAGGGGAGGTGGAGCGCCTGTTTGGCCGCAAGCCGCTGATTTTCACCGATCTGGACCGCATGCTGGCCAACCCGGATATCGCCGCGGTCGACGTGGTCACCGACGGTTCCAGCCACCACGTGATCGCGACGGCGGCGCTGGCGGCGGGCAAACACGCCCTGGTGGAGAAGCCGCTGGGCATCACCATCCGGGCCTGCCAACACATTATCGACGCGGCCGCAGAGGGCGGCACTGTGCTGGCGACCGCGGAAAACTACCGCCGCGATCCGGTCAACCGGATGGTGCGTGCGGTGATCGACGCCGGACTCCTGGATGACCCTTTACTGATGATCCAGACGTCGCTCGGCGGCAACGATGTGATGGCGGCCACGCCGTGGCGCCATCTGAAGGAAAAGGGGGCGATCGGCCTGGACATGGGCGTGCATTACGCCGATATCATCCGCTACTATCTCGGCGAATACGCGCGCATCTTCGGGCGGGGGCTGATCGTGGAGCCGGTCCGCCGGCGTCCCGTCGCCGA
>DAOUHY010000469.1:0-10947 GCA_034428435.1 Caldilineaceae bacterium
CGGCTACTTCAGCCGCGGCATCCCCGTCCACCAGGCCCTCAAGGACATGGTCGCGAACGGTGTCTTCGGCCACATCACCCGCGCCCGCTTCATCAACTGCCATTCCGGCGCCATGCGCGATATCTTCACGCCCAACTGGCTCTGGATGACCGACATGCAGCAGGCCGGTGTCGGCGCCTTCGGCGACCTCGGCACCCACGCCCTCGACCTCATGTTGTGGATTCTGGGAGATGTGGACAGCGTGACCGCCGCCCTCAACGTCGTGCTGGAAAAATACGGCCCCGACTGTGACGAGACCGGCGAAGCCCTCTTCCGTTTCAGCAGCGGCGCAATCGGAACACTCGCAGCCGCCTGGGTCGACGTCGCCGAACCCATCACCGCCGAAATCAGCGGCACCGAAGGCCACGCCTACGTTTACAACCGCAGCGACCTCTACATCACCAGCGCCAACCTCGAGGGCGCCGACGGCAAACAACCCTGGACCGACCTGCCCCCCGCCTGGCCCCACGCCTTCGACCTCTTCCTCGACGCCCTCAACGCCAAGGACCCGTCCGCAAGTGCCGCCATCCCCCTGGTCAGCGCAAGCGAAGCAGCCTACCGCAGCGCTGTTATGGAAGCCATGTACAAAGCAGCAGCCGAGAAGTCGTGGGTGTCGCTAACTTGAACACCGCGGCGGATCGGGCTGAAACTCTGCGCCCTCTGACCGGTGACTCCAAACGGCCGGGCCGCTCTCGGCTACCTCCGAAGAGCGAGAGCCCGGCTGCAGCGCCTTACGGCAAATGCCGTGACTCACTGCTGAGGAGTCCCCCGCCGCCTCCGTCTCCTCACAACCCAAAACACAACCAAACCCGACGCCAGCGCCAGGGCCAGGACCAGCGCCGCCAGCCCCCACAATAACGCAGGCAATTCGTCGCTCCCGATTCCGTTGGCTTCTACCTCCGAAGACTCTCCCCTGTCGTAAGCCTGGCGCAGCAGAAACACCGGGTTTCCCTCGCCAATATCTTGAGGCGGTACGGTCAGCCACCGGCTCAAACTGTCCCCCTCGTCGCTGCTACGCGCCACCGCCAGGAAAGCGGACTGGGCCGTCTGTTCCCGAGGACAACGGTTGTCACCCCCTTCCATGGCGCCCGCCTCAAGAGCGGCGAGCAGCCCATCAGCCAGGACAGCGCCCGGCTGTTGCATAACCTCCTGAAACGCTTCCACCGCAGCGCTGACCACCGCCGGCCCCACCAGAATATTCCCCTGGGCCGAAACCGATGGCCCGCTGACCCCGCCCGCCCAGTCGAAATTCTCCTCCCCGGTGAAATTCGCCTCTCCCTGAGCCAGCGTAGCTACACCGTACTGCCTCGTCTGCACGGAGGCGTCACCCGACATCGCCGCGGCAACCACATCTTGCGCAGAGCCTCCGTCCAGCAAGCGGCCCGCAGCCCTGTCGATCCGGTCGCTGTTCTCCGCGTCCACCTGCGCCTGTGCCACAATGACCCCATACCCGGGCAGCAGGCGCGCCAGTTCGACATTCCCGAGCAGCGAGATATCGACATACACCCGATAAACTGTTCCTCCCGCGCCATTCCCCGACGCGCCCACAACTGATTGGGACAACCTGAACTCCCCGGCAACGCATGTGGCCAGAGCAACGCCCACCTCCCCACCATCAGCGTCCACACCGACCACCGACCAGGTGCCGGACGTACTACGCTCCGAAGAGACTGCACCCCCACCGCCGCACGAAGTAGCCAGCAGAAGCGCCAGTGCAACACCAATGGCCCACGCGGGCTTCACGCTTTCCCCCGCAGCCCTAAACGCCGCATCAGACATCGCAGCGCCGTCTTCTCACTTCTCTCTCCTCTCTTCTCACCCCTCGCCCCTAACCATCCCGGCGCATCAAACTGAAACTCTGCGCCGTCTGACCCCCGTCCGGCGCACTCGCCAGAAACAACGCCAGCGGCACCACTTCCTCCGGCTCCTTAAACCACTCCCCATCAAACGTACCCGGCTCGCGCGCAGCCGCGCCGGGCATCATCGCCGTGTTCACCGGCCCCGGAATCAGCTCGTTAACGCTGATGTTGTCGCCCCGCAACTCCTGGCCCAGCACACGCGTCAACATCCACAACCCGGCCTTCGAGGCGCTGTAGGCCGACGAGCCCGGCGCGCCTCGGTGACCCATACCCGACCCGATCGTAATGATCTTGCCCCCGCCGCGCGCCTTGAGATGTGGAATCGCCGCCCGCGCACAGTAGTAAGCGCCCGTCAGATTGATCGCGATCGTCTGACTCCAACTCTCAGGATCGCTCTCCACCACCTCGCTTCTTCCCGGCGAAACACCCGCGTTGATAACCAGAATATCCAACCCGCCAAAGCGCCCCACGGTCTCGTCAACCGCTTTCTCCACCGACGCCAACTCGGCCACATCCGTCGTCACCGCCAGCGCCTGCCCGCCCGCCGCCCCGATCTCCGCGGCCACCCCCTCAATCTCCGACCGCGTCCGCGCCGCACAACACACCGCCGCCCCAGCCCCGGCAAAAGCCATAGCAATCGCCCGCCCAATACCCCGACCGCCGCCGGTCACCAACCCCACCTTCCCCGCCAGCACCTGCCCTGACTCTGTCATCCTATCTACCTCACTTAGCTTGCTGTGGTCAGCCTTCAGTTCTTATTTGCAGCGTTACTACTCAGCCACAACTGATTCGCGATCTTGAGCGAGGCCTGCCCTATCGATTATCGATACATCGGTTCAAGCAATGTGCGGTATGGCTCGATGCGCTCTACGCTGTAAGTAAAGCCGCTGGCATCCAGATAATCCGGTCCGGTAGACGGTAGCGTCAACCTTCCCATGACGCCCGTTCGTCCTTGAGGTAGGCTTCCACCTCCTCTGCGCTCCTGAAGAGACGCTGCCCGGGCGCTTCCTTCAGAATCTCAACCGCAGACCGCCGCTTAGTCACCGGGGAGTGAACGACGACGCTGACAGACTCCCCAACCGGAAGCTCCTGGTCCACAATTTCAATCCTGCCCCCGGGCAACACCGTCGTTCTGATGTGCAGGGTCTTTTGCATTGTCCGCCTCTCTTTTCATGCAGTTGCGCTTGGCCGCGGCATAGTCTTCCAACTGTGGAAGGGAATCATAGACTTAATCTGAATTCGGCAACTACTTAAGCCTCATTCAGTGCGTGGCGCCGGACGAGGCGAGCGCAGGTCTTTCTCACTCCTCACTCCTCTCCCCTCGCTTCTGGGCGGTCGGGCCTATTCGGCCCTCCCTTGTGCGGGGGCTCCGCCCCCGCAACGCCCCCTCTCCTACACCCCCCGCCGCATCGAGTGTGTGGCAATATGACCTTGACGACCCGCTGCGACCAGGCTTCCCCCCGCGTCTTGGCAGATTCCAAGTATGTGCCGACGCAGGCAAGACAGGCGAGGCAACTCCCATACATACCCAACGTTCACCGCTATGACCATCGCAAGCCCGCTACAGAAATACTCACGGTACATTCCCCCAGACAGACCGTACACAGCACACACAGAACATGGCTTAGCAGTTACCGAATTCGGAATAATTGAGTAACATATCCAGTTGGCAGAATAGAAGCTGTCCAACCAAAATTCTCCAGCGAAGAAAGGCGTTCAGTGATGAGTGTACTCAGACTGTTCTGTAAAGTCGATGATTTCTGTCACTGGTTGACTACATGGGAGTATGGCAGGCTGTTGGGCATGACTCGGAATCGAGGACCAGCCCCGGGTATGAGAGCCGTGCGAAATCAGTCCTGATTCTGACATCCTCCGCCCAACAATCTGGGACAGACCGTCTCCTACCCCCTAAATTGACACATCCCCACCGATAACGCAGAATCAAGCACAACCCCCTACCAGCCAACTTTGGTACGTTGCCAAGCCAACTAAAAACTAGAAACTCAAAACGAAAAACTGCAGTCATGCCCAAAGTCGCCCTCGAATCCACCGTCATCACCCACGGACTCCCCTACCCCGACAACCTCCATCTCGCCCACGAAATGGAGCGCATCATCCGCGACCACGGCGCCGACCCCGCCACCGTCGGCGTCATAGAAGGCGAACTCATCGCCGGCCTCAGCCCACAGCAGATCGAGCGCCTGGCCGCGACCTCCGAGCGGCAGGTCGGCAAAGTAAGCCGCCGTGACCTCCCCATCGTCGTCGCCCGCAAGCTCGACGGCGCCACCACCGTCGCCGCCACCATGTGGATCGCCCACCGCGCCGGCATCGAAATCTTCGCCACCGGCGGCATCGGCGGCGTCCACCGCAGCCGCGACCCCGGCGCCAGCACCGACATAAGCGCCGACCTGCAGGAACTGGCGCAGACCCCGCTCATCGTCGTCTGCGCCGGCGCCAAAGCACTGCTCGACCTGCCCGCCACCCTCGAATACCTGGAAACGCACGGCGTAACCGTCATCGGCTACGGCACCGAGGAGTTCCCCGCCTTCTACAGCCGCGGCAGCGGTCTTCCGGTCGATATCTGTTGTAACACGCCTGAGGAGGTGGCCGCTATCTGGCGGGCAAAGCGAGGGCTGGACTTGGCAGGAGGGCTGCTCGTGGCGGTACCGGTTCCCGCAGAGGACGAGATTCCCGCCGCTCAGATTGAACCGCAGATCCAGCAGGCGCTGGCTGAGTGCGAAGCCGCCGGATTGCGCTCAGCCGAGGTGACGCCCTACCTGCTGCGCCGCATCGCCGAACTGACCGGCGACCGCAGCCTGCGCGCCAATCTGGCCCTGCTCCGCAACAACGCCCGCGTCGCGGCCGCCATCGCGGTTGCGTTGAACAGTGATTAACAGAAGAACGCCTACGAGTGGAACTGCTCCAGCCGTCAGCTGCTGAAAATCAGCTTCTCGAACTCGTTCCGCTCCAGGACTTCCTGCTCCAGAAGGGTTTCGGCCAGGAGTTTCAGCTTGTCCTGATGGGTGGTTAAAACTTCCTTCGCCCGCGTGTAAGCCGTCTCGACAATGCGCCGCACCTCGCGGTCAATCGCGCGTGCAACATCCTCGCTGTAGGAGCGCCGTTCGCCCAGCTCCATGCCCAGGAACGGGTTGGTATCACCTTGGACCAGCTGCATCGGGCCCAACTCGTTGCTCATGCCAAAGCGTGTGACCATCGCCTTCGCCAGCTTTGTCACCCGCTCCAGATCGCTGGCCGCGCCTGTGGTGATCTCCTCGAACGTCAGCTCCTCGGCCACCCGACCACCCAGCAACCCGGCCAGCTCATCCTCATACTCGGCCTTGCTCTTCAACAGGCGGTCCTCATCCGGCAGCGGCATCACGTAACCCAGCGCCTGCCCGCGGCTGACGAGACTGATCTTCCCCACCGCATCGGTATGTTCCAGCAACGCCATCACCACCGCATGACCCGCCTCGTGGTAAGCCACCACGCGCCGCTCTTCGTCGCTCAGTATCCGGCTCTTGCGCGCCGGACCCGCCATCACCCGCTCAATCGACTCCACCAGTTCATCCATTCCGATCGCGCGCTTATTGCGGCGAGCCGTCAGAATCGCCGCCTCATTGAGCAGGTTCTCCAGGTCCGCGCCCACCATGCCCGGCGTCTGCTTCGAGATCACGTTCAGATCGACGTCCGGCCCCAGCGGCTTGCCGCGCGCATGCACCTCCAGGATCGCCTCGCGCCCGCGCCGGTCCGGCCGGTCCACCACCACCCTGCGGTCGAACCGGCCCGGCCGCAGCAATGCCGGGTCCAGGATATCAGGACGATTCGTCGCCGCAATCACGATAACCGTCGTATCGCTGTCGAATCCGTCCATCTCCACCAGGATCTGGTTCAGCGTCTGTTCCCGTTCATCGTTCCCGCCACCCATGCCCGCGCCGCGATGGCGGCCGACCGCATCAATCTCATCGATAAAGATGATACAAGGAGCGTTCTTCTTCGCCTGTTCGAACAGATCACGTACGCGGCTGGCGCCCACGCCCACGAACATCTCCACAAACTCGGAGCCGCTGATGCTGAAGAACGGCGCCCCGGCTTCGCCCGCTACCGCCTTCGCCAGCAGCGTCTTCCCCGTGCCCGGGGACCCCACCATCAACACGCCCTTGGGAATACGCGCCCCCAGCGCCGCAAACTTTTCCGGCTCCTTCAGGAACTCCACAACCTCCTGCAGCTCCTGCTTGGCCTCATCCGAACCCGCCACATCCTCAAAGGTGACCGTGGGGCGGTCCGCCTCCTCCATCTTTTTGGCGCGACTGCGCCCGAACTGCATCGCCCGGTTCTGCCCGCCCGCGCCAGCCTGGCGCATAATGAAGATGAAGAAGCCGAAGATCAATATCATCGGCAACAGCATGATCATCCAGTTGAAGAACGCGCCGCTGTTGGGCGCCCGCTCCACGTCGATCGGAATGGCCGCCAGCTGGTCCGCTGTCACACCGAACGTCTTCAGCGAATCGAGTAAGCTCTCGCCCGACTCTTTGCGGCTGCGGCGGCGTTCACTATTGGAGATCTCGACGATGACGTCGTCGCCCTGCACCACGATGCGCTGCACTGAGCCGTTGCGCACATAGTCGGCCACCTGGTTCAAACCGAGCAGATTGCTGGCAGAACTGGGCGGATTGATAAAGAGACGGTAGGCAAAGAAGATCAGGACGGCCAGCAGGATCCAGATCCAGCTGCGCTTGAACAGTTGCCGGTAACGCTCGTTAGGGTCCTCTTCCGGAGGACGTTCGCCTTCCGGTCTTTTTTCTCGGTTCATCATATGACAATACCCCCCGGGTCAGACGCCCGGTACGGTTACGATTCTATACGGGTACGCATCACTCGCTACGCGCTTTCACGCCTAGCCTAGTATAACAGAGGATGGGGGCCTGAATAAGTAAGGCAGAAACCAGTGTGCGGAAGTTACCGGCGACGCGTCACTGTACGTTACAGATTGCGCAATTGGTCCGCAATGCTGACGCCGGTGGCGTGGGTCTTCGCTTTGTGAATCGGAAGCTTGCCCCGGTGTCGGGTCTTGTGAGGGATGGACGATTCGTCCGGCTTGTCGCTGAAGCTGAAGATCAGACAGCCGCGCGCCTTCAACCACAGAACCGCTTCACGTACCTCCTGCGTGATGCAGATCTCCTGCGATAAGCGCTCCTCGGCCGGCACGTCATCAGCCAGATTGTTCATATGCTCCAGCGTTGCCACAAACTCCTCACGCCGGAACTGTTTGAACGGGGTCGGGTCGCCCAGCGCAACCGCCATGTTGACCGCTTCGTGGGCTTGGCGCATCGCCTCGCTCACCCGCCCGCCCCCTGCAATACAGACCTCGGCATAGCGCACAAACTGCTCAAATGTCTGCACCGAGCCGTCTTCGATCCGTTCAAGCAGATCCGTGCAGTCGAGGCCCTCGTTGTTGAGAACCAGACAGATGTAGGCCAGATAGTCCTGGTTGTCCCCGGTCAGATGATGGTAGTGAGCGCGGTTGAGCAGTTCATAGTGCTGCGCGAAAAGCGAGGCATTGAACTTGTCGCCCAGCAGACTGCCCACCGTACGGTACAACCCCTTCAATCGCGCCACGTCGATCGCACGGTTGTTGCGACCGCGCGCACCGATCGCGGTCTTGTCCAGATCGAGAACAACCACTGTACTCTCATCCAACCGCACACCGTTCCCCTGCGCCCACCTGATCCAGTCCACCAACTGGCTCCAGCGGTTGGCTTCGAACATGCCGGTTTCTTCGTCGGCGTCGAAATGCTCCGGTTCGCCGGCCTTCTCATTGCCAATAAAGCAGGCGCTCGGCAACACAGCGCCGTCCGCGTGTCCGACCAACTCACCGTTATCAAGCGACGACTCGGCTGCGGAACGCAATGAACGCATCACCTGGAACGTATTTCCATCGCCCGAAAGCGTATCGCCGATGAAAAGCAGCTCTCCCACAGAGGCGTTCCGCCGCTCCTGCGCCTGTTCCAGGATCCACAGCGCCACCTGGGCGTACGACGTCTCCTGTTTGCGGGGTACGGAAGGTGCTGGCAACCCGAGCTGCTGGCGGGCCGACTTCAGGCCGGGGAGTTGGCGCGTGATCGGCTCCAGGCTACGGTAAACGATTAAGTCGCCGACAAGCTCATCCAGGGACGTCAGTCCAAAGTTGTCAACGGCAATCGGATAGGCTTCTCTTGTCTGCGTGTTGGCCAATTCGGCACCTTCCATTTCTATCCCCGGACCCGTCTCTGTCTTTGAGCAAGGCCACCAAAATCATAGCGTTGACGAGTTCAGGAACCAAGAACGTACTGCTCGACCTGCCGTTGCACTGCACACGATTCTAACCTATGGCTAGCCGATCCGAAAAATTTTGTGCCTGTTGCGCACGACCGCACCGATTAGCGCACAGCGTCCAGTACTCCGTCCGTGACAGGCGTCCGCTCCCCGCCAACCTCTTCCCGGCTGTCCAGGTACCCCTGCGACACCAGCAACTCGGCATTGAGCAGGCTGCCGCCCGCCGCGCCCCGGATCGTGTTGTGACCCAAAGCCAGGAACTTCACGTGCAGCAGCGGGTCCTCACGCAGCCGCCCCACCACCGTCGCCATGCCCGGAACACTGCCCGCCAGCCGGTCCATGCGCGGCTGCGGACGGTCAGCCTCCTCCCGGTAGATGATCGCCTGTTGCGGCGCACTCGGAAGCCCCATCCGCTGCGGCAGCGGATCGTACTCCGCCCACGCCCGCCGCACCTCCTCCAGGCTCGGGCGGCGCGCAAACTCCACGCTGACCGCCGCCAGATGACCGTTGCGCACCGGCACGCGGTTGCAGTGGGCGCTGACCACGAAATCGGCCATCTCCACGCCCCGCCCGTCATACCGCCCCAGCAGCTTCTGCGGCTCCCGGTGCTCCATCTTCTCCTCTTCCGAGCCAATATACGGAACAACGTTGTCGATTATGTCCATCGACGTTACGCCCGTATAACCCGCCCCGCTCACCGCCTGCATCGTCACCACAAATACCTTCCTGATGCCGAACGCATCGTGCAACGGGTGCAGCGCGCTCACCAGGTGCGTCGTAGAACAGTTGGGATTCGTCGTGATGAAGCCCGGCCACCCACGCCGCCGCCGCTGCAGGTCGATCAGCCCCATGTGCTCCGGGTTCACCTCTGGAATCAGCAGCGGCACGTCCGCATCGTAGCGGTAGGCGCTCGCATTGCTGCACACGACGTGACCCGCCGCCGCCAGCTCCGCCTCCACCTCACGCGCAACCCCGCTCGGCAGCGCGCTGAACACGATCTGGCAGTCGATGCCCTGCCCCATCTCCGCCAACACGATGTCCTGCAGATGCGCCGGCATATCCCCCCGCAGCAGCCAGTTGCACGCCTCCCCGTACCGCTTGCCCGCATTGCGCGGCGACGCGCACAGCACGCTCAGCGCAAACCACGGATGCCCTTGCAGCATCTGCACAAACCGCTGCCCCACTGCGCCTGTCGCCCCCAGCACACCCACTCGAATCTTCGGCTCAATATTCATCAATTGCCTCTATCCCAAATGTGACCAATCTGATTCCCAACAACTCCGCCCCCATACATTCGCCGCACTCACTAACCACTGACTACTGACTACTGCAGTCCCAGTTCCACAATATCACTCAGCACACCAGCCGCAGTCGCCTCCACACCCGCCCCGCGCCCCTGAATCACCAGCGGATTGGGGTTGTACCAGCGGCTGTAGAACTCGACCAGATTGTCGGTACCCGTCAAACGCCCCAACGGGCTGTCCTTCGCCACCGCCGTCAAACCGACACTGCACGCGCCCTCCGCAAGCGTAGCGGCATAGCGCAGGACCTTGCCCTCCGCAGCCGCGCCCGCAACCTGCGCGCCGTACTGCTCATCCAGCGATGGCAACTCTTTCAGAAATTCATCTACGCTCAGCCCAGCCATCCGCTCCGGATACAGGCCCTTGACCTCCACCTGCTCCATCTCCATGCGCCAGCCGATCCCCCGCGCCAGAATAAGCGCCTTGCGCGCCACGTCAACGCCACCCAGATCATCGCGCGGGTCCGGCTCCGTATAACCCAGCCGGTACGCCTCCGCCACCGTCTCGCTGTAGGCGCGGCCCTCTTCCAAACCGGTCATCAGATAGCCGAGCGTGCCGCTGAAAGAACCGGCAATGCGCTCGATCGCGTCCCCGCTCGACACCAGCCGGTTCAGCGTCGCGATCACCGGCAGACCCGCGCCCACCGTCGTCTCCCAGCGCGCCTGGCTCGGCGAACGGCTGATACCGTCATACACATCCTGGACGACCGTCAACGGCTTCTTGTTCGCCAGCACCACCTGATAGCCCCGCTCCAGCGCCCGCAACAGCGCCCCCGCCGTCCCGTCCGACGCCGTGCAGTCGACCACTACCGTGCCCGGACTGCCAACTTCCTCTACCACTGCTTCCGGGCTTCGATAGGACCGGCCCAGCGGATGGGACGCCAGCGCGTTCCCTGCCTCCTTATGCTGCAGAATCCCGGCCAGCAGTTCCTCCGTAAATCCCCCTTGCGGCCCGACGACCGCACCGCTGCTGTCGCACACGGCCAGAAAGCGAATACCCAGACCGTACCTCTCGCCATGAAGCGACCGCTGTTCCAGGATCTGACTTAGCAGGGCCCGCCCAACGCCCCCCAGCCCCAGGAGGATCAGCGGCCTCTCCTGCCCCGCAGACCTGCCCGCGATGTTCCCCATCAGTCGGCTCCGTTCCCAAGTTCGAACGTATCGTGTATGGCCCGGAGCGCCTCATCGGCCTCCGTTTGCAGGACCACGAGGCTGATATTGGCCTCGCTCGACCCCTGCGCAATCGCGATCACATTGATATTCCGTTCTCCCAGCGCATTGAAGACCCGCGCCGCGATGCCCGGCGTTCCCTTCATGCCCGCGCCGATCACCGCCACGATCACAATGTCCGGCTGGTGGCTGATCTCCTCGATCATATTCTGGGCCAGCTCGCGTGCGAACTCCACCTTGAGCGCCCCGACCACCGCATCGCCCTCC
>DAOUHY010000470.1:0-1893 GCA_034428435.1 Caldilineaceae bacterium
GCACATCAAGGACGATTTGGATAAGAACTGGTGGACGGATTTGACGCCCTACTTCAACCAGCCGAACCCCTACATCCCGGCGGGCGACCCCGGCAGCGAGAAGTGGGTCGACCAGTTTTACCCGATCCCGACCGGTGAGACGCTGATGCGCGGCGGGTACTACAACATGGTATTCGGCCTCATCACCACCTTCTTCTACTACAACGTCGACTGGTTCAACGATCTGGGCCTTGAAGCGCCCCAGAACTACGCCGAATTCCTCTCCGTCTGCCAGGCCTTCCGCGATGAAGGTATTGACGCCTATGGCGGCTGGACCGGCCCCGTTGACGATACCGACCACTGGTACCGTCTGCAGATGGGTGGGATGCTCATGGCCGGCGAGATCGAGCCGCAGGTCAACCCGGACCGCGGCACAGCCACCCGCGAGGAGGTCGCCTGCGCCGTCGAAAACGGAATCTACCACGCCCACCTGCCCCAGTACCGGGATTGGATGGCGCTGTGGAAAGAGAACGTGCAATACCGGCCCGCGGACTGGACCACCCGCGCCACCGACTCCCATTCGCGCTTCCTGAACAAGATCGAGCCGATCATGGAAAACGGCACCTGGTCCTTCCCCCGCCTGCAATATGATCCGCTGGTCGACTTCGAGTGGAGCACCTTTTTCGCGCCGGTTGTGACCAAAGAGAGCAGCGCCTATGCCACCGACCCGCCGACACCTGCCTGGCCGATTGGCGGTCCCGTGGGCGACCAGATTGCAATCACCACCCGTTCCGAGAAGGACGGCGTGATCGATACCGCTATCGACCTGATGCGCTGGATTTCGGTGCCGGACAATCTGTACACGATCCAGTCCGAGATCGGCACCACCATGCCCAATGTCAAGAACGTGCCGGTTGACCCCCGCTTCGGAGATGCGTTTGAACTGCTGACGCAGCAGATCGGTGAGTCGCAGATGTTCGTGTACGAAGTGGTGACAATGGACGGGGAGTCGGCGGAGCAGACCGGCCAAGCCTGGCGCTCCTATATGCTGGACCAGATGGACCTGGACACTGCCCTGGACATCATCCAGGAGTCTTTCGCCGCCTACGCCGACCGCTTCATCGAAGTGGAAGGGTTGGAATGCTGATAGTGAGGAGAGAGTGAAGAGGAGTGAGGAGTGAGAGGCAGATGCATACCTCTTACTCCTCTCTTCCTCTTTGCGGCGCTTTAATGAACACCGCACTTTCCGCACGACAGGTCGAATTCTACCGGGAAAACGGTTACCTCGTTGTTGGTGACCTGTTGGACGGGGAGGAGTTGGAGAGGTGGCGCGCCGCGCTGGCCGACGGTATGACGCGCCATTTCAGGATCAACGGGCGCCACAATCAGGGACGCGACAACCACTATGAGGGCGTCTTCGTGCAGTGCGTGAACCTGTGGAAGACGAGCGAGGAGATCAAGGCGTTGGTGACGGACCGGCGGCTGGGGCGGCTGGCCGCAGCGCTGGCAGGCGTCGACGGAATCCGCCTGTACCACGACCATGCACTGGTGAAGGAGCCTTGGGCGCACCCAACCAACTGGCATGTGGACAACGCGATGGACCCTTTCCATTCGCGGCAGTCGATCATGCTGTGGGTGGCTCTCGACGACGCCACGCTGCATAACGGCTGCATGTACTTTCTGCCGGGGACACACAAGAGCAGCCGCTTCGATGTGACCGGCAACCTGAATGAGGCGAAGATCGATGGCCTGCTGGAGGAGTATCCCGAGTGGCGGGAGATCGAACCGGCCGCGGTGGAGGTGAAGGCGGGAGACGGCGTCTTCATCAATGGGATGATCGCCCATGCGGCCGGCCCCAACATGACGGTCCATCCACGGCGGGCGCTGTCAATGCTGTTCATGCCGGAAGGCGCG
>DAOUHY010000471.1:0-4425 GCA_034428435.1 Caldilineaceae bacterium
ACCTTCCATTTCGAGCCGGATTTCGGCGCCAGCCTGCTCGCAGGCTTCCTGGCCGGTTATGTCACCGGCGCCGACGGCGCTGAAGGCCGGTCCAAGAATGGCGAGGCTGATACCGGTGGCCTGGGTGCTGCGGGGCCGCCACTTGGGCGGCACCATCAGGGCTTCAAACTGCGCCGGGAACCAAGGCTTTTCCAGGATCAGTTCAGGGTCGTTGAATACCGACTTGCGGAAGGGGATGCCGCCGGCGTGGGCGTAGGACAGCGCGTGCTCCTGGTTGTAGTGCATCCACTCCATGTAGGTCCAGGCGGCGTCTTTGTGCTCGGAATGGGCATTGAGCACGAGGCCCCAGTGGCCCATCATGGAGACGTGGGGTGCGCCGACTTCGGAGGCGGGCAGAGGCAGATAGAGCATCTTGCCGGCTACGTCGGAGTCGGTCTCGTCCTCAAAGGCGGCGTAGGCGTCGCCCGGCCAGCCGATACCCATCATGGCGCGGCCGGAGACGACCTCGGCGACCATCTCGGTGGTGCCGTAGGTATTGCCGCCCGGCGGCAGGTACTTGCTCAGCTGCTCATAGAGCGTAAGGGCGTCGCAGCCGGCCTCGTTGTCAAGGATTACGTTGAATTCGTCGTCGAAGATGCCGCCGCCCATGGACCACAGCAGGGCCAAGGCGTCACTGCCGGCTGCGCCGCGCACGTTGTAGCCGTAGAAGGGCGGGTCGCAATCGGGACAGTGGACTTGTTCAGCGATCGCCAGTACGTCATCCCAAGTTACAGGCGCATCGAGTCCGAGTTCGTCAAGGATGTCCTGGCGGATGTAGAACATGATGACGTTGCCCTGGATGGGCAGGGCGTGCAGGTCGGGGCGCTCACCGGTCTGGAAGTCCAAGGGGATAGGCCCGTAGGGGGGAGGCCAGGAGAAGACGTCGTAGGAGACCTGGGGCACGTCGTCGTCGCGGGTTGCGCCATAGGCTTCGGTGAGGTTGACGGAGAGCCCGCCGTCGACGATGTTGGGCATCCAGGGATCGTCGGCGAAGATTACGTCGAATTCACCGGACTCGGTGCGGGCGAGGGAGATCACCTTTTCGAAGAAGGTCGTCCAGGGGAAGGGCGCTACTTCGACCTTGATGCCCGGGTTTTCTTCTTCGAACTGCGGGATCAGAGCGACGAGGCCATCAGCCAGGGGGCCCTGGGCGGTGATGATACTGATGGTGACTTCCTCGGGCATCTCCTCTTCCATGGCCCCGGTCTCTGCCGGCGCCGCGGGCGCGGCGCAGGCCGACACCATGATAGCCATCACCAAGGTGAAGATGGCGAACAGATAGAGCTTTTTCATGACTTTGCTTCCTCCTTACTGAAATAGGTTTGGAGAGAACTGCACGGGAGTTTCACGAAATTGCGATACATTCAGGCACTTGGCAAGGTCAAAGGACGGGGGAGGATCTATTCTGTTGGAAAGGTTTGGCTGGCAGGTATATTGGAAGATATTGCGCACTTTGTCAAGTGCCCATATTCGGGGCCTGGCGTGGGTAAACTGGTATCTAGGAAGATACCAGTTTCGCGCCATGCGGATGGGTGCAGCCCATTTTTTGCGCAACGTAGTCGCTATTTGGCCATATGCATTTTGATGGAATTCTGTTCTATACCCGCCTCTCGTCAGAGGCGGCTCTTGGGGTCAAAGAACCGCGGAATTCCAGTAAAGCGCGCATACCTCAATTAAGTCGGAATAGGGCCAGAGGATCCCAAAAGTAACCATTCATTCTCACCGCCGCAGTCTTATTTGCCATCGTAACCGTCCCTATAATGCGATTCGCCACTTCCCACTTGAACTCCCACATCTAGCGGAATGAGGTCGCCAGACGAGCAAGGGAACGAAGAGCCGTCTGATTGCGGGGGCCTGCCTAGTCTAGTAGTCTCGCAAGACTCCACATATCAGAAAGCCCGCCAACTGAGTTGTTGGCGGGCTTTCTGTTTCATTCGTGACTCAGCTACTCGAAGTAGCTGCGGTCTAAGCGGGAATGTTTGATTATGGCTCTAAGCGTTCCTACGGGGACTTCTGTCTTGTTAGGCACGACTACCGTGATGGTAGTCATTCGACCGTCTTCATCTCTAATGCGAGATTGCATCACAATGTGACTGCCTGACTGCCTGTCTTTCTCAAAACCGTGTTCTCTGAGGATTCTGAGAATCCTGCGCGATGATATCGGACGTAGTCTTGGCATAAGCCAGAGTAACCTCACAAAGTGTTGTGTGGGCTCTCTGATCAATGGGCGTGAACTGAACCTCTAGGTTTCGCTGAATATCAGTAGGTGTATCTGATTCGAGACGGCTGAGATAGCCCATTACTTCTGTAAAGGAAGCAGCCTCAAGAAACAATTGAATCGCTTCTCGAAGATTTTCCTGCGCCTCCTCCAATGTCCTTCCCTGACTTGCTATGTCCAGGCCCTTGCATTCGGATACATACCAATCATCCTCACGCCAAATCGAGCATTCGAGTTTCCACATCGTTGATTCCATCTCTCTCTCTCGTTTTGTCGTTGAGTCGTTGTGTCGTTGAGTCGTTGAAATACGAAAGCCTGTGATATTCAGTCGCAGGCACAGGCGGTCCACACAGGGGAGTGGTCCAGGGCTTGAGGCCATGTTTCGAAGAGTTAAATCAAGAAGAATAGCGGTATTTTCGTCCCGCTTTACTCAGAAACCCTACACTGAAAACTGCAATTTGTCAACAGCCCCGTTCATGTGGGGCAGGGCAATCGCATCTAATTTTGTGGGCCGAATTTGTTGAAATCGCGGCCAGAATAAAGCGCGGGTAAGTGGAAATCGTCTTGCGGTCGCTGGTTTGCGAGCAGAATTCGACGCGGCACAGGCCCTCAGTCGTTGAATTCATTCAGATTTCCCATCTTCGTGCCATCATTCGTGCACTCCCCTACGCCTGATCCCGACCTGGAAGGTAGTTCGGAAGCGTTTCGATGCTTTGACCAGATTCAGTTGCAATCGCCTTGTCATGTGGCGTGCATTCCAGATTTGGGGTGGGAGCGGGCAGGCACAAGGCCGGCACCTACGGGGATCTGATGGGACTGGTGGGACGTGGTCTGGCTTGACACCTTCGATTAGGCACCTGTTACGAATAGAGACACCAGGTCGGCGAGGCATGTTGTAGGAGAGGGGGCGTTGCGGGGGCGGAGCCCCCGCACAAGGGAGGGCCGAATAGGCCCGACCGCCCAAAACCGCAGGGGCTAGGGGACAGGGGTTAGGGGTCAGAGACGGTGATCTCCGTGCCTTTGATCTAATCGTGAATTGGACTGTGCTCCATGGCTACCTGAGGTATAGAAGAGTTTGCCCCCATTTTGGGATGCACCTTAATCGGGGGCATGCGGGGGTAAACAGGTAGCTGGGGAGCTTCCTGCTTCAGTTCTTCCGGTTGGTCCCTTGCGATGGACGGGCCGGGAGGGGTGATGCGGGCGCGCGGTCAGGTGGAGGACTGGTATTGCCAGAAATACGGGGGGTCTTGTTTCAGGCAAGTTCCCAGCGGACGGCGACCACGTACTGGACAATCGGGCTCTCTTGCGTCCACTCGTGGAAGACGGTGAGGAGCGCGCCGTCGTTGAGCTGGATCGTCGTAGGATAGCCGATGTGCCAGTACAGATTGGGGACTGCTTCCGGGGATGCGATTCCTCCGGAGCTGATGACGAACTCGTTGGCGACGTCCCAGGTTAGCCCGTCATAGGAGATGCAGCCACGGATTCCCCAGGGGTCGCGGCGATGGCCGTAGGTGCAGAGCATGCGGCCGTCCTGCAGGAGGGTGAGGTCGGCGGGGTATCCCCAGAGGTTGGTCGGTTCGGGCCGGCTCCAGGATTCACCTTCGTTGCGGGAATAGTTGGTCCACATATGCTGGTGGCGGTTGCGGACGCCGTGCATGGTGCGCATCATGGTGACCAGGGTGCCGTCGGCAGTGCGTGCGAGGGCGGTCTCGTCGAAGGAGATGATGTTGGCGGGGTCATAGGCGATGGTGGCGTAGTATTCCCAGTCGTGACCCTTGTTGTCGGAGCGCATGAGGTATGAGCGGACGCGTTCGTGGAGGCTGTCGGTTTCCATCCAGGCGCGGGCGAACTGGTGTCCGTGGCAGGCCATCAGCAGGGCGCCATTTGGCAACTCCAGCACGCTATCGATGGGCTGCCCCCAACGCATGGGGGCTACGTTTGCCTTGTAGGCCTGCCCCCAAGTATAGCCGTTGTCCGACGAGGTGCTGATGCCGACGCCGTCCACATCGCGTGTGCCGCGGGGGCGGTCTTGGGGTCCAAAGTCGTCCAGCATGCCCTTCTGGTCGACGAAGGCCCACTGGAAGTAGTTGACGAGGAGGGTACCGTCCGAGAGTTGGGTGACGGAGGGTGTGTCGCTGCCGAAGTGATGGGTAGCGGGCCAGACAGTT
>DAOUHY010000472.1:0-2210 GCA_034428435.1 Caldilineaceae bacterium
CCGCTCAAGGATGCGATCGCGCTGGAAAAGGAGCTGCTGGTCGAGATCACGCGCGATCTGGCCGCGTTTGCGCACAGTCATGGCACGCTTCTGCTGTTAGAGCCTCTCAACCGCTATGAGCAGCACCTGTTGCGGCGGCAGGAGGACGGGGTGGAAATCATCCAGAAAGCAGGGGACCCTCCCGGCGTGGCTCTGCTGCCCGATTTCTTCCACATGCATATCGAGGAAGTCGACACGCCGGCGACGATCCGCAGGATCGGCCGGTACATCGGCCATGTCCACGTGGCTGACAACACGCGTGTCCAGCCAGGCATCGGCGACATCGACTGGCAGGCGGGGATTCAGGCCCTGGCCGATGCCGGTTTCAAGGGCTACCTGACGTACGAGTGCCGCGTCGCCGGCGAGCCGCAAGCAGCCCTGGCGCAGTCGGTCGCCCTGCTGCGGGAAACGATCGCGAGCGTGCAGGACGGCTGATTCAGCGGCGGGGGGTACTACGCGTCAGAACATCCTTTACAGTGAGATCTTATCCCAGAGAATTCCGGTTGGTCAATGGGTTTCCTGTGCAGGATTCCTCTTGGAATGGGTCTGTGTGCTTGATGGATTGCCGGTAAATTACACTGGAGAGAGATCACTTTTCGGTGTGAAGTATCTAAGACATCAGCATGGCGTCTGTTCTGGGCAATTTACGTACGATCCGTCTACGTATTGCTGGCTACGCTGCGTGCGGCGCGCAGCGACCCAATACGCCTCATAAGACCTGACAATAGCGCAGGGCTCAAGGCAGTACATTCTGGCTGCCGCCCCGGCCGCCGCTGACTGCGAGCTTCGCTCTGCGCCAGGGGAGATGCGCGCCACAGACGGCTGCCTGACCCCAGTTCCCGGGTCTGCGTAACGCGGTGCATCAGCACCTGCCTCTTCCAACCGCTACCTCTGAAATCGGAGTAGTTTTGCGGCGGCGTGTACCTATGCTACCGCCGCGGCAGCATCCTCCCCATTTCCTCTGCTTCATCTCCAGAATTTCTCCAGATTTCAACAGTACACTGTAGTGAGTCAGGACGATGGCTGCGCATCAGCCAGTCGTACTGCCGGATCTGCAGCCTATTGTGTTACCCGTTCAGGAGACGGAGATATGGCCGATTCTTCAGCGCTGATCGACATGCAGAACATAACGAAAGTCTATCAGATGGGGGAGACGAAGGTCCTTGCTCTGAACGGCGTTTCGCTCTCAATCGAAGAGGGAGAGTACGTGGCGATCGTCGGTACTAGCGGTTCGGGCAAGAGTACGCTGATGAACATCATCGGTCTGTTGGACAGCCCCACGGAGGGTGTCTTTCAGATTCGCGGCCAAAGGGCAAACGGCCTGACCGGTCGACAGCTGGCAGATCTGCGCAACAGGGAGATCGGATTCGTATTCCAGCAGTTCAACCTGCTGGCGCGTGCGCCCGCCTGGCGCCAGGTTGAGCTGCCGCTTTTCTACGCCAACGTTGCTCGCGGTACTGCGCGCGAGCGGGCGCTGGAGGCACTGGCACAGGTGGGCCTGGCCGAACGCGCGGACCACAAGCCGGAGGAGCTCTCCGGCGGCCAGCAGCAGCGGGTCGCGATCGCGCGTGCACTCGTGAACCGGCCCAGCCTGCTGCTGGCGGACGAACCGACCGGCGCGCTCGACACGCGGACCGGTGAAGAGGTGATGGCACTCTTTGAGAAGCTGCACGAGGAAGGACTGACTCTTGTCATCATTACGCACGACCAGGAGATCGCCGAACGGGCCCATCGCGTGATTACGATGCGAGACGGGGTTATCGTTTCCGATTCAGACGCGGCGACTGCTACTGCGAGCGGTTTTCGCAACGGGCTGAGCCAGACCGCGCCTGCGCCGCTGCCGCGGCCCGTCGCGATAGAGCAGGATGAGGAAAAGATGTATGAAGCTGTTTAGATATTTCCCGGTCGCTGTGGATAGCATCGCCGCCAACAAGATGCGGGCCAGCTTGACGATGCTGGGCATTATCATCGGCGTGGCCGCGGTCCTGACGATTCTGGGTGTCGGACGCGGCGCGTCGGCAAATATCCTGGACGAAGTTGCCAGCCAGGGCACAACACGCCTGACGATCAGCCCGAGCACTGAGAGCGAAGGAGAGGGCGCCGGCGCCCCTGTTCAGACGTTGACCATGGGCGATGTAAGAGCGCTTTCCGACGCCGCCTTCCATCCGGAT
>DAOUHY010000473.1:0-4948 GCA_034428435.1 Caldilineaceae bacterium
CGCGACATCCACCAGGAAGTTTGGCCTCAGGTGGAAGCGGCGGCAGAGGTAATTGTGTATACAGTTTCCAATTGCGATAAGGATTGGAATCTCTGAGAACCAGGGGCGGGAACCTGCTCGAGTTGGCAACCCTCTCTCTAACTCCCGCCCCGATCCCCTTCTTCCTGGAACTGGGCATCAACGACCGCCAGAATGGCGACGTTGACGATGTCCACCACCTCGGCGCCGGTCTCTAGCACATGGATAGGCTTGCCCATCCCCACCAGAATCGGTCCGATCGCCTCAGCACCGCCCAAACGGTGCAACAGTTTGTAAGCCGTATTGGCTGAAGCCAGTTCCGGGAAGACCAACACGTTAGCATCCTCAATTGCACTGAATGGATAGTGGCGGCGCATCAGGTCCGGCACCACCGCCACATCCGCCTGCATTTCTCCATCGATCTGTAGGCCGGGCTCCTGCGCCTTGACCAGTTCGGTCGCCTGCTGCACCTTATCGACCTGGGCATGGCGCGTGCTGCCGAAATTGGAGAAACTCAGCATCGCCACCCTAGGCTCGACGTCGAACTGCCTCGCTACCTCTGCCGCATTGATCGCAATCGCCGCCAGCGTTTCGGCATCCGGGTCGATGTTCACCGTCGCATCGCTGAAAAAATATATCCGATCGCGCACGATCATCAAGTAGACGCCGCTGAGAACACCCCGCTCCGGCGCCGTCCCTACTATCTGCAGGGCAGGCCGCAGCACATCCGGGTAGTTGTACGTCAGACCGGAGATGAAGGCGCCAGCATCACCATTCAGCACCATCGCCGGCCCAAAAAAGTTGGACTGGCGCATCAGCTCGTTTGCCCTGGCCAACGTTACACCCTTGCGCTGGCGTTCATGGTAGAAGGCGGCCGCATAGTCGCGATACTTAGGGTCCTGGTTTGGGTTGATCACCGTCGGCCGGTAATCCAGCCCAAGCTCCTCGCAGCGAATACGAATTACTTCGGGATTGCCAAGCAGGATCGGTGTGCCAATGCCCTCAGACTCGACCGCATACGCTGCCCGCACGATCTTCGGGTGCTCTCCTTCCCCAAATACGACCCGTTTCGGATTCTGTCTTGCCTTGCTTTGCTGCGTACGCATGACCTGCACACCTTTGCCTATGCGCAACGCCAGTTCGTCTAGGTAGGCGTCCAGATCGATATCGCGGCGCGCCGCGCCGGTCTCCATCGCCGCCTTCGCCACCGCAGGCGCCACCCACATCAGCACGCGGCTGTCCAACGGCTTGGGAATGATATACTCCGGCCCGAACTGAAGAACATCCAGCCCGTAGGCCTTCATTACGCTGTCGGGCACGTCCTCCTTGGCCAGGTCCGCCAGCGCCCGCGCCGCGGCCAGCTTCATCTCCATATTGATCGCCTTCGCCCGCACGTCCAGCGCACCGCGGAAAATAAACGGGAAGCCGAGTACGTTGTTGACCTGGTTGGGAAAGTCGCTGCGACCCGTCCCCATGATGACCGTATCGCTGCGCGCAGCAACTGCATCGGGATACGGGATCTCAGGATCCGGATTGGCCATCGCAAAAACAATCGGATTCTCTGCCATAGACCGCACCATATCCGACGAGACCGCCCCCGCTACCGAGAGGCCGATCAAGACGTCGGCGCCGGCCATGGCTTCACCTAACGTGCGGGCATCTGTGTCGCTGGCATACTCCTCTTTCCACTCGTTCATGTTGTCCATGCGGCCTTCGTAGATGACCCCGCGGCTGTCGCACATGACGATATTGCTCTTCTCCGCGCCCAACGCCACGTAAATGTCCGCGCATGCGATAGCCGAGGCCCCCGCGCCGTTGATGACGATTCGGGCTTCGTCCAGCGGCTTTCCCGCGATCTCCAGGGCATTCAACAGCCCAGCCCCGGAGATGATGGCCGTCCCGTGCTGGTCATCGTGGAATACTGGAATGTCCAGCCGCGCCTGCAAAGTCTGCTCGATCAGGAAACACTCAGGCGCTTTAATGTCCTCCAGATTGATGCCGCCAAAAGTAGGCGCAATCAGTTCGCAAAAGCGCACCATTTCGGCCGCATCTTCTGTATCCACCTCGATATCGAAGACGTCCACGTCCGCGAAGCGCTTGAAAAGCACCGCCTTTCCTTCCATGACCGGCTTTGATGCCAGCGCCCCGCGGTTGCCAAGCCCGAGGATGGCCGTACCATTGCTGATTACGGCCACAAGGTTTCCCCTTGACGTATAGTCAAAAGCGTCCTCCGGCCTGTCCGCGATCTCAAGCACCGGATGAGCAACGCCGGGTGAGTAGGCCAGGGAAAGATCCAGCTGCGTCTCCATCGGCTTGGTCGGCGTAATCTTCAGCTTCCCCGGCCGGCCGTTGGCGTGATAGTCAAGTGCGTCCTGTTTTGTCAGCGTCATCGGGCTTCTCCGCGTGTTCTTTTTCAGACTGGCTCCCTTCATTGTATGCGATGTGAGTTGGATTCGCACACATGAAGCGCTTTCTCTGTCCACCGACCTCTCCATTTGGGCGGTCGGGCCTATTCGGCCCTCCCTTGTGCGGGGGCTCCGCCCCCGCAACGCCCCCTCTCCTACAACATCCCTCGGCGACCTGGTGTCGACATTGGTAACTTGTGCCCAATCGACAGGGTTCCGCCAGACCACTCCCACCAGTCCCATCAAATCCCCTTAGGTGCCGGCCTTGTACCTGCCCTCCCGCCGTCCCCGCGCCGCCTCCGGCATCCCCACACCGGTCCTGTAGGGGCAGGCCTTGTGCCTGCCCTCTCCCACCCCATATCCGGGGCGCATCCCGGAATCCTAAAATCCCTGTAGGGGCAGGCCTTGTGCCTGCCCTCTTCCACCCCATGTCCGGGGCGCATCCCGGAATCCTAAAATCCCTGTAGGTGCCGGCCTTGTACCTGCCCTCCCGCCGTCCCCGCGCCGCTTCCGGCATCCCCACACCGGTCCTGTAGGGGCAGGCCTTGTGCCTGCCCTCTTCCACCCCATATCCGGGACGCATCCCGGAATCTTTCAGCGGCAACAGGGCACTCAAAGCGAGTGAAGGTCGGTAGAGTTCACGCGCGTGATATGCAAAGGTCTCACGGGTTTCACAGGATTCTGACGGGGCAATGTATCTGAATTGGGTTGCGAAGGAGGGCACTTGCTTCAAAAACAGTGTTATAATATCCCTGTGCGTGCGCCGTCTAAAGGCACAGTATCTTGCTCACAAAGTGGGCACGTGAAGCGGGAAATCACGTAGGTCAACTTCAATGGCCTTGCGCGAAAGGAATGGCCATTAAGCAGCGAAGTAAAGCGGAAGGGCGAATGAACTACACTGAAACTGCTCCCGCAAGACCTGCTACCTGAGACTAAAGCTATACTGCTTGAATCCTGGTCTCCATCGTGCAAAAGCCATGGCCATCGGGAAAGGAAGTCGATTCTCAAAGCCATAGGTGATAGGTCAGAGTGGGAACCTACCAAGACGAAATGGAAAGCCGTGTGCGGTGAAAGCCGCACGCACGGTTCGCGGGCAGGCAGGGGGAAAAGTGCTTATCCAAGCAACTCACTTCCTGCCGAACCTACTATTATGCAAATAGGCATAACTGAGAGCGTACTTACATCAAGCCACGACGCTCGCTGGCAGGGAATCTGAAAGCGAGGAGGGACCCCTCCCAAGACTGGTAACTGCCCTTTATCCATCTGCCCATAACCTAACGATGACAGCGAGGAACTGTGCTCGAAGTCGAGCGCAAAAGTCCAAAACATGGATAACTGCCCGGCCTGACCCGACTCAACCCAACCCTAAAGGTCCAGACACGACACCATGCCCTCCCACCGCCGGCTGTCCGGCATGAGTCTGTCGTCAGCTGGAGTAGTGGATGAGCATCGTAGGGATCTTGCCGGCATCACGAACTGACGGTAGAAACGGAAAAACTAATGCAAAAGCATAACGACAACAAGAACCACATAGAAATCCGCCCGCTTTTGCCCGTCTTTTCCGCCATTTCCGCCATTTCCGCCATATTCCCCCCATATTCCCGCCAAAACACGTCCCGCCGATTCAGAACTCATACAACTCTCGTACTTTATATCCCGTCTTTTCCGCCATATTCCCGCCACATTTCCGCCAAAACATGTCCCGCCATTTCAGATCTTGTACAACTCTCGTACAACGTACATTGACACTCGTTCGGACCCACCACGCCGGCGAGGCCCTTATCACAGCCCACCACACAGACTGCATTAGCTGCAGGTCACTCAACACGTAAACGCTCATAAACTCTCGCCCAACACACAGACGAGGAAGCCAGTGACCCACCTTGAAGACTGACGGTCCACGTTGAAAGCAAGGCTCGCATCGGCCCCCAAGGCATATGCATCTCATCTGAATTTCGTCTTTTCATCCCAGGCTGTAATGCTCCTGACTTCCATCTTCAGACACTTGCGCAAACGGACATGCCCCCTAACCGGCTCTCCTGCCAAACGTTACCAGGCCGGTTGGAAGACTAATTATCTCTGGAGAGTTCTACCCCATAAAGGTGCAATTGCCCTGGGCAAGCGGTGCCGAAATTGACCCTCTCCTAACCAGAATTGGGCCAACTTTCCTGGCCTTGACTACGCGAATCTGGGCTCCGTGGCGTTTGCTTCCTTAACTGCTCACGCAAGGCAGAGTAATTTGACTGGCGTGCCTTTCATGCTATACTCACGCCGTTACGCCCCGCCGCCCCCTTCGCCCCCGAAGACTGGTAAAGGTGCCACTGTAGTAGTATCAAAGGCAATCTGCTCTTTTCTGGGCGGGCGCATTCCCGACGATTGTCAAAACTAACGACTGAGACTACATCCTATGGCGACAGCGGCTGACGTATCCAACGTCAGTACCGGGCGCATCAACAGCCCTCTTTCCATCCTCGGCGCGATCTGGGGCTCATACTTTTTCCGCAAGTTCCTGCGCGCACTGGCCA
>DAOUHY010000474.1:0-1515 GCA_034428435.1 Caldilineaceae bacterium
GCCGAAGAGGAGAGTCAGCCGCAAACCGAGGTGTATATTTATACCCATGTTATCCGGCCCACATATCGGGATGGGGGCAGCGGGGAGTTCCAGGCCGATCATTCGCTGAACCTTGCCGGCGCAACCGCGGTCGGCCCGCCGGTCGGCATGGAGTATCTTCTGGAAAGTATCGGGCGGCAGCTGGATGAATGGTTTCATCCGAACGCAGACTCGACAGCCGCAGACGACGGAAGCGAGGAGGAAAGCAGGCCGGACACAGACTCGACCGACGGCGGCGAGGTGCAGGAGGAAGAGCCTGACTTTTTGCAGGGGATGGCGGATGAAAACCGCGCAGATGACGACTTTTCCCTTCGTGAATAGGGCCGCCTACCCATCACTGCAGAGGAACGATCTGTGGACAAGGTAATCACAATACGGCAGATGCCCGCGCATGTGGGCGAGGCGGTAACCCTGGAGGGCTGGCTCTATACCAAGACGGGCAAAGGGCGGCTCCAATTCCTGCAGGTGCGCGATGGCGGGGGTATCTGCCAGGCGGTTGTGTTCAAAGGCAATGTCAGCGCGGAGGCGTTCGAACTCGCGCGCGCACTTACCCAGGAAAGCAGCCTGCGGGTTACCGGCACGGTCAAAGAGGACACCCGCGCGCCGGGCATACCCGGCGGTTTTGAATTGGATGTGACCGGCCTGGAAGTGGTTCAGATCGCGGATGAGTACCCGATTCAGCCCAAAGAGCATGGCGTGGAATTTCTCATGGAGAATCGCCATCTCTGGATTCGCTCCAGCCGCCAGTGGGCGATAATGCGGGTTCGGGCGACCATCATACGCGCCATCCGCAACTGGTTGGACAGCAACGGCTACCTCAACGTGGACACGCCCATCCTCACGCCCAACGCGGCCGAGGGCACAACGACCCTCTTCGAGATCGATTTCCACGGCGAACCGGCCTACCTGGCCCAGACCGGCCAGCTCTACAGTGAAGCCACTATCCTGGCCTTTGGCAAAGTCTACTGCTTCGGGCCGACGTTTCGCGCTGAAAAGAGCAAGACACGCCGCCATCTGCAGGAGTTTTGGATGGTGGAGCCCGAGATCGCCTTCTGCGGCCTGGACGGGCTGATGGAGATCGAAGAGCAGTTCGTCAGCCATATCGTCCAGCGCTGCCTGGAGGAAAATGGCGAAGAGCTGAAGCTGCTGGAACGGGACACATCCGCCCTGGAACGGGTGACGCCCAGTTTCCCGCGCATCCATTACGACGAGGCCGTGGACATGGTCAACCGCGCGGCCGCGGCCGGCGAACTGGTGCCCGGGTACGGGGACAAAGTGCCCCATATCGAGTGGGGCGATGATTTCGGCAGCCCGCACGAGACCTACATCGCCGCCCAGTTCGACAAGCCGGTCTTTGTCCATCACTATCCGACACAGGTGAAGGCCTTCTACATGGAGCCGGAACCGGACCGGCCGGAGGTCTGCCGCAGCGTCGATCTGCTGGCGCCGGAAGGGTACGGCGAGATCACCGGCGGC
>DAOUHY010000475.1:0-7679 GCA_034428435.1 Caldilineaceae bacterium
AGCCGAACGCGCCTCCGGTTCGCCCGGCATCAGGACCTCTTCGAATCCGGGTGCCGGCTTCGTGGCCTTAATCCGACCGGCGATCTGTTCCCCATCGGCAAAGAATTCGTCCAACGGACGGAAAAAGTCAATGTTCAAAAGGATGAACAGGACGCCGTTGCCCAGGATCGAGCCGGGGATACCCGGCCCGCCGGCACCCGTTAGAATCCCGCCCAAATAATCCGTCAGGAGTGCCAAACCAAACCCCTTGTGCCCGGCTGCCGGAAGCAGCATCCCGCCTTCGTACACGTCGCCCGGATTCTTGGTGGGCGCGCCGTTCTTGTCCAGGGCCCATCCTTCCGGAATCTCTTTGCCGCTGTTGAACGCCACCCGCACTTTGCCCTCCGCCACCGCGCTCGTGGCGAAATCCAGCAGCATCGCCGGCCGGTCCTTCAGTGGTATCGCCACCGCTATCGGGTTCGTGCCCATCCGCCGCTCCGCGCCGCCAAATGGCGCCACAAGGCCCCCCGAACGACCACCGTTGGCATAAGCCAGCGCAATCAACCCCTCCTCGGCCGCAAGACCCACCCACTCGCCCAGACGCCCCACGTGCCCCGAGTGCTTCAACCCCACCACCGACACCGCATTCCCCCTCGCCTTGCCGATTCCGTCCTCAATTGCCACCTTGGCCCCCAACTGCCCGAAGCAGCGATGGCCGTTGTACAGCACCATGACCGGTGTCTCGCGCTCAATCTCCGGTCTGGCTTGGGGACGTATCTCGTCCTCGTCAATCTGTCGCAGATACTGCGGGATACGAATGACCCCGTGCGAATCGTGACCTGCCAAATTGGCCGAGACCAACGACTGCCCTACAAGGTCCGCTGTCAACTTGGGCGTATCCGCGGCCTGAAAGATGCGGCTGGCGTAATCCGCCAGGGGTAATGGCTGCAATACTGGCATGAAACGCACTCCGTTTCCTATAGGAGAGAGGAAGTAGAAGCAGGATGCACATCCCGCCGCAGGACCTTCGCCTCTCCCGTCGATGGTTTGACCTCAGATCCTGAACTGGCCTGCCATCGAAAGCGTATCCGATTTTCTCCGAACACGCAACCGGTACCGGTTCCCCACTTCACGCATATGACAGCACTCGCTACGCTTAGCCCACCCACAGCTCGGATTTTCCCGTCCAATTCAACGCTAACTCTGTCTCCTTCCCTGCCCGCCCTCGATGGGCGAGGTCCGGATCCGGATTCATCCGGCCCGACCGTCTATACAACCTGGTCTACTGGTCCGCAGAGTTCCTCGAACCTACCACCATTGAACTGCCCCCTTCGGCCCTTGGTTTGACCAGCCCTACGGATTTCAGTACGATTGACACAACCTACTTTGTCCGCACCCCGATGCAGAACAGTGCCGGCCTGTTGCGAAAGTGCCGCAACTGCGGTCGTCCCGTTGGGCTTTCTCGAGAAGCAAAACGCGCTCTCAGAAAGTGGACTTATGAAGGAACATGCATGAGCCGTCAAACTGAGACCGTGCCGCCCGATACAGCTCAACGACCCCCCGACGCACCCAACCCGTCCGCTGCCGCACAGCAGCCCGCAGACCAGGACCCCATCCCGTCCCCGGTCATCTCCGTAATTGTGCCCATCTTCAACGAAGAGGAGGTGATTCCAGAACTCTACCGGCGCATGGTCGCCGTCCTGGACGGCATCGGTCAACCATGGGAGCTGGTCTGCGTCAATGACGGCAGCCGCGATCAATCCCTCTCCATGCTGCTCACCCTGCGTGAACAGGACGCCCGCGTCAAAATCATCAACTTCTCTCGCAACTTCGGCCACCAGATCGCCATTACCGCCGGCATGGACTACGCACTGGGCCGCGCCATCGCCATCATCGACGCCGACCTGCAGGATCCACCCGAGCTGATCGGTGACATGTTCGAAAAATGGCGCCAAGGCTATGAAGTCGTCTACGCCGTGCGCGCCCACAGGCGCGGCGAGTCCCGCTTCAAACTCTGGACGGCAAGCGCCTTCTATCGGCTCCTTCGCCGCATTACCGACGTCGAGATTCCCGTGAACACTGGCGACTTCCGCCTGATCGACCGCCAGGTCCTCCTCACAATGCGCCGTCTGCGCGAGAAGCATCGCTTCATGCGCGGCCTCAGCAGCTGGGTTGGCTTCCGCCAGACCGGCATCGAATACCAGCGCGCCGAGCGCTTCGCCGGCGACACCAAGTATCCCCTCAGCAAAATGCTCCGCCTGACAATGGATGCAATCACGAGTTTCAGCTACATTCCCCTCCGGCTCAGCACCTACTTCGGCTTCTTCCTCGCCCTTTTAAGCCTGCTCGGAATTATCATCACAACCGTCCTGCGTCTCTCCGGCAACAACGCCTTCTTCGGTCAGGCCTCCACCCTGGTTGCCGTGCTCTTCCTGGGGGGAATCCAGCTAATCTTCCTGGGAATCATCGGCGAGTACCTCGCCCGCATCTACGACGACGTCAAAGCCCGCCCGCTCTATGTCGTCTCCAAAGTGTATGGCTTTGACGATCCCGATGATCCCTCCCATCCGTAACAGCCGCCAACCGGTCCGTGCGCACGCCGCACGGCGAAGGCCTGCAAGAATTACAACGAGATGCAACCCGAATTCAGCAGCAATCACACCGGTTAAAATATGATCCTGCGCACAGGTGTCGATATCGTACAGATCGAACGTATTCGCCGGGCTATCTCGCGTTATGACAGCACCGCACCCGCGCGCAAGCGGTTCCTGGGCCGCCTCTACACCGGGACCGAGCTGCGCCACTGCCGCGGTCGCGTTGAATCCCTCGCCGCCCGTTTCGCTGCCAAAGAGGCCATCGCCAAGGCCCTCGGAACCGGGGCCTGGCGAGACGGCATCCGCTGGCTCGATCTGGAAGTCGTTTCCGACGCACGCGGCGCGCCCTCCGTCCAACTCCATGGCGAGGCCGCACGCCGCGCCGAGTCTCTCGGGCTGAACCAGTGGTCCATCAGCCTTAGCCACGACGACGAACGGGCCATCGCTTTTGTTGTTGCTATGGGCGATCAGGCACAAGCCCCTGCATCTCGCTGATATTCTCGCGTCTGTTCCCGTTTCCGGTGACGTCCTGGGCGGCTTCGCCTTCTGAATTCCTTTGACTCCGCAATGTCGCCGTGATAAGATAATCGCGGGCTGGTAAACAGGTTCCGCGCCGGCTCGGCGCCGAATCAGAGAGCCAGTGATGAACGTTCCCGACGCCGTCACCCCACATAGTTCACGACTCCGTCCTGGAACACCTGTCGAGGGCAGAGCGTAAAGGTGTGGGTACGGGAGAGTAGCCCCGTACCCCTTTTTGTTGTTTAGTTCACTGCCGTTTCGTAGTCATATTGCGGCGTGTACCGGAGGGTCGCGGCGCCGCGGAACGGAGGGGACCCGATCAATTTTTTCATGTCGGGCCAGTTGACTTTCCCAACGGTGGAACTACTGCTCGCTTGTCGTCGTCACATTCCTGTGAACTGCCTGAATTACCGCAGTTTCGACCAATCAGGCAAATAAGGGAAGCCTCCCTATGAGGGGAAACTGAAGATGACCAAATATATCTTTGTTACTGGCGGGGTAGTATCCGGACTCGGTAAAGGTGTAACCGTCGCCTCCATCGGTCTTCTGCTCAAGACCTGGGGTATCCGCGTAGCCGCAATGAAGCTCGATCCCTACCTCAATGTCGATCCGGGCACCATGTCCCCCTATCAGCACGGCGAAGTATTCGTAACCGAAGACGGCGCCGAAACAGATCTGGACCTGGGTCACTACGAGCGTTTCATCGACGAGAATCTCAACAAGCTAAGTAACGTGACTAGCGGGCAAATCTATAACGATGTCATAACCAAGGAGAGGCGGGGAGACTATCTTGGCGGCACGATTCAGGTGATCCCACACGTCACCAACGAAATCAAACGCCATATCGGACAGATGGCCCGCCTCAGCGAGGCCGACGTCGTCCTTGTCGAGATCGGTGGCACCGTTGGTGATATCGAAGGCCTTCCCTTCCTTGAAGCAATTCGCCAAATGCGCAAAGATGTCGGCTCCGAAAACGCGCTCTATATCCACCTCACCTGGCTGCCCTTCCTCGCCGCCAGCAAAGAGCTCAAAACCAAACCAACACAACACAGCGTACGCGAGCTGCGCGACATCGGCATTCAGCCCGACGTCATTATCGTACGCTCCGACTATCCGGTTGATGATGACGCCCAGGAAAAAATCGCCCTCTTCTGCGACGTGGACCAAAACGCCGTCATCCCTATGGTCACCGTAGACACAATCTATAAGGTTCCCCTCAGTCTACAGGAAGCCGGCCTCGACGAGCTTCTGGTCGATCGGCTGGCACTGAACGCTGCCGAAGGACCCAGAAACGGCCTCAGCGCATGGCGGCGTATCGTTACCGAACTGTCACGCCCCAAAGAGCGAATCAACGTCGGCATTGTCGGTAAATATGTCGAGCTGGAGGACGCCTACCTGAGTGTTAAAGAGGCGCTCATTCATGCCGCCCTGGCCGAAGGCTACGAACTCGACATCGAATGGATCAGTTCCGAGTCTCTGGAAAAGGGACGCGATTTGGACCGGCTCGACGGCCTCGACGGCATCGTCGTGCCTGGCGGGTTCGGCTACCGCGGCATAGAGGGCAAAATCGTTGCCGCCCGCTTCGCCCGCACCCGCGACGTGCCCTACCTGGGTCTGTGTCTCGGCATGCAGGTGCTTTGCATCGAGTTCGCCCGCGCCGCCCTGGACAGCGAAGAGCCCAACAGTACCGAGTTCAACATGAGCACTGAGATGCCCGTAATCGACCTGATGCCGGAGCAGCGCGACATCGCCGATATGGGCGGAACCATGCGGCTCGGTATCTATCCCTGCCAGCTGCTGCCCGATTCGAAGGCTGGCGCCGCCTATGCCCTCGCCGGCCACCCCGAACGCATCAACGAGCGCCATCGCCATCGCTTTGAGTTCAACAACGCCTATCGCGACCAGCTGGAGTCACGCGGCTTGGTGCTCAGCGGCCGCTCACCCGACGGCCGCCTCGTCGAAATCGTTGAACTGGCCGATCACCCTTTTATGTTGGGTACGCAGTTCCACCCCGAATTCAAGAGCCGTCCTACGAGCCCGCACCCACTCTTCAGCGCTTTCATCCGCGCCGCCATCCAGCGCCGTACTCCGCACGGCGACGAAGCCGAACAAGCTCTGCAGAGCCCCAACGGCATGCAGACGCCATTCCCTGTTGTGAATAATGGAGCCGTCTGAAACCGAGGACCTTGGGCGCGGCCTGCTCAAAAGGCAAGCGGTTCCGTCCTCCTTTCAATTTCAACGCTGAGAGGTCTGTCCTCCATGCAAATGCGAATAGGATCAGAATAGGAGCAAGAATGTCTGGTCATTCCAAATGGTCTACCATCAAACGAAAAAAAGGCGCCAATGACAGCGCCCGCGGCAGACTCTTTACCAAGTTGGCCCGTGAGATCCAGGTTTCTGCCCGTGAGGGCGGCCCCGACAGTGACGCCAACGTGCGCCTCCGTCTGGCCATCGAAAAAGCGCGCGCCGAAAATATGCCCAAGGACCGCATCGAGTCGGCCATCCGGCGCGGTGCCGGCCTCGACAAAGACGCCGCCGATATCGAGGAAATCCTTTACGAGGGCTACGCCCCGCATGGCGTCGCCGTCCTGCTCGAATGCTTGACCGATAACCGCAACCGCACCATCGCACAAGTGCGCCGCTGCTTCTCGCGGGCAAACGGCAACCTCAGCGAACCGGGCTCCGTGGCCTGGCAGTTCACCACCAAGGGCTACGTGGCGATTCACCTCCTGGACGGCGACGGCAACCCCACCGAGCTCGACGCCGAGGAAATCTTCATGGAGGCCCTCGATGCCGGGGCCGAAGACGTCGAAGTGAGCGATGATGCCGTCGAAATCTTTACTGAAAGGACCGACCTGGCCCAGGTAGATAAAATGCTGCGTGCAGCCGGCCTTCAGCCCGATGCCTCGGAGCTGATCATGCAGCCCAATCAAACGCTTTCCCTTGATACGCGCGCCGGCCTCACCGTCCTGCAGCTCCTCGAATCGCTCGAAGAACTTGACGATGTCAATAAGGTCCACCACAATCTGGAACTGACCGACGAGCTGGTTGCGCAGGTCGCATAACTTTGAAAGGCCCGGCTGGCGCCTCCCCTGCACCTTCCGTATCGCCCGTCTTGAGTTGGTAGGGCAGCCCGCAAATGACAGCGCACAGCGTTAGCTCTCTTGCAGACGAACCCGACCGCGAGTGGTGCGTCCTCGGAATCGACCCGGGCACCGCCTCTACCGGCTACGGCGTCGTCATCGAGACCGGCTCCGGCGACTATGAACTGCTCGCTTGCGGCGTGATCCGCACAGGACCCGAACAGCCGATGCACCTGCGCCTGCGCGAAATCTTCCTCGACATTCAGCAGTTGATCCGTGAGTTTCAGCCACATGAGGTCGCTGTCGAAGAGCTCTTCTTCGGACGCAATGTAACAACCGCCATTACCGTCGGCCAGGCACGCGGTGCAGCCCTGCTGGCCGCCGCACTGGCCGACCTGCCGTTGACCGAATATACGCCGGCAACCATCAAGCAGGCGCTCACAGGCTACGGCAACGCCGATAAATTTCAGATGCAGGCCATGGTGCGCCAGCTCCTGGACCTGGATGAAGCACCCCATCCCGACGACGCCGCCGACGGCGTAGCCATCGCCCTGTGTCATCTGCAAACGGGACGCTTCCAGGCCCTCGTCGCAGACGCATAACCGCACGCCGCAAACCACCCGTTCCCTTCGAGGATAGGACATGATTCGCCAGGTACGCGGTACCGTTACAACAGTAGCCGCCAACTTCCTGATCATCGAAGTCGGCCATGCAGGCGCCGGCATCGGCCTCCGCGTCTTCACCCCTGAACCGACCTCCGCTCGCTTCCGCGCCGGAGACACTATTTCACTCTATACCTATCTCCAGGTGCGGGAGAACGATCTGAGCCTGTATGGCTTCGAAGAACCCGACGAGCTTGCCATCTTTGAACTGCTTATCGGTGTTAACCGCGTCGGCCCAAAGGTCGCCCTCGCCGCACTGAGCACCTTGACGCCCGACGCCTTACGCCTTGCCGTCTCCAATGAGGAACCCGCCGTCGTCGCCCGCGTGCCTGGTATCGGCAAGCGTACCGCCGAACAGATCGTCGTCGAACTCAAAGACAAGCTCGAACCCGCCGAGGGCGAGCTGGCGGGGCTGGCAACCGCGCTCGATGCCGACGCAGAGGTGATGGAAGCGCTTACGGGTTTGGGGTACAGTGTTGTCGAAGCCCAGCGTGCGCTCCAGCAGATCCCCGCCGAAGTTACCGAGGTTGAGGATCGGCTGAGGATGGCGCTCGTTCAGTTCGGCGGGTAGCCCCCGCCTCCCACCCCCCATACGCGCCACCCTCCCCATCCCCCATCAACCCCCTGTAGGGGCAGGCCTTGTGCCTGCCCTCCCCCATACGCGTCACCCACTCCTTCCCCCTGTAATCCTCCTGAAGGGGCAGGCCTTGTGCCTGCCCACCGCCCATACGCGCCACCCTCCCCATCCCCCCATCAACCTCCGGCAGGAACAGGCCTCGTACCTGCTCCATCTCACTCCAAAACTGGGCTTCAACCCGCTTTACCCTCGCCATTTTGACACC
>DAOUHY010000476.1:0-13841 GCA_034428435.1 Caldilineaceae bacterium
GCCCCATCCCCTGGCCGGCGCCGCTGACTATGGCAACCTGCTCCGCAAGCTCATATGAAGGCATCGCTTATCTCCTCCCGCCACCTGAACCAATGGCCTGTAGGTTTCGACGACTGTTCCGCAGCCGGCGAACAAGGACCGCAAAGCCCCCAACGGCCCCCTGTTTCACGTGAAACAACAACCCCGCCGCCGTAGTATAATCTTTACAGTCGTATGCAGCCACAGCAGTTCGACGGCACTGCCCGCGGGAGTAACCCCCGCTCAGTCCAATACGCCCGCGAATCTCAACGGACACATTCCTTCACTGCGTCGCCTCTCTGATACGCAAGCAGTATATGGGCGCTTTGCCCCTCTCGCGCGAACCGCTGTCGACAGTTAAACGGTCCGGAGTGTTTATAACCGCTATACAAGACTGGAGAACCGATGCAGAAACAAATCGTCGTTATTGGGGGCGGGCCCGCCGGCGTCGAAGCGGCCGCCACAGCCGCCCCGTACGCCGCCGCCGTCACCATCGTTTCCGAGCGCCCCATTGGTGCCTGGCATCAGCTCCTGCCCAGCCGGGTCTGGCTGACTGCCATTGACAACCTCTATGCCAGCCAGGGGCCACCTGCCTCAGCGACGAAACGGTTGCCGGATATGAGCCGGTACTCTCTCTCCGAGGTACATGCACATGCAGACAGAATCGGCAGGCAGTGGAGCGCGCAGCAAGCGCGTAAGCTGCAGGATCTCGGCGTGAAGTTCATCGAGGGCAAAGCCTCATTTCAGTCGCCAAGCCAACTGCTGATAGCAAGCGAGGCTGATGACGCTATCACGGTCGCGGCCGATGCATTCATTGTCGCCGCGGGTTCAACCCCATTCGTGCCGCCGACCCTGGCCCCGGACGGCAGACGGGTCTTCTCGCCCGCCACAGCCCACAAAATGCCGCATCTGCCCGCAAGCATGATCGTGATCGGCGATGGCCCGACCGGCTTCGAATTCGTCCACATCTTCAGCGCACTCAACATCGACGTGACCTGGCTTGTCTTGCCGGGAGGTCCCAGCTGCGCCATCGCACCGGACGCCGACCCATTCCTGATCGACATGCTTCTGCGCAGAGGCGTTCAGATCCGGCCAGGCGAGCCGGTTGCAGAGCTGAAACACTACGAGGATCACGTCGCAGCCGTGAAGCCGGACGGCTTACGCCATAAAGCGGAGATGGCCTTTGTAACCATCGGGAACCGGCCCAACGTCGCTCCGCTCAATCTGGAGGCCGCAGGCGTACACGTCGACGCCCGCGGATCTGTGCGCACTGATGGCTATGGACAAACAAACGTTGCGGGAATCTACGCGGCAGGCGACGCCCGACAGGTCAGAGCCGGAAGTGTCTCCATGGCCCATGCCCGCGTGGCTGCACTTCATGCCACCGGACAGGAGACGGAGCCATACGACGAGTCCTGTATGGTGATTCCATTCCTCTCCAATCCGCAGGTAGCGCAAGTAGGTGTACTTTCGGCTACCGACGATTCGATTCGGAGCGTCCAGGTGGCAATGCAGTCCGCACTCAAAACGCATATCTCAGGCCACACGCAAGGCTTCTTGCGGCTGGCCTGGAACCGGGACAGGCAGGTGGTCGGAGGACTGGCCGTGGGCTATCAGGCCGCCGACGCCCTCGCTCCCGTGGCCGTGGCCATCAAGACAAAGACGACGATCGATACGCTCGCCTCCCTGTACGGCCCGCATCCCTCAATCAGTGAGCTGCCCTTCATGGCCGCACGCGCGGCCTGCCGCCAGGCGCTTTGAGCGCTGTCGCACAAAACTCAAATCCACTTCCTGCACCTGGTCGGCCTGCCGGCGAAGACCTCACGGGATCGGAAAAAAGAACTGGCTGACGTCAGCCGCGTCAGCCAGGAGTGAACGTTATTGAGTTCTTGCCCTTTCGAAGGTGCTGCTATCCCCCGGCCCCGCGCTCGGCGCCGGCGATGCGATCCTGCAGGGCGGCCGTCTGCTCCATCTGTTTCATAAAGTGGATCGAGCTTGTAACCAGGGTCTTCCAGTCCGGCCTGGCCGGCACCGCATCGAGCGACAGATAGCCGCTGTACCCCATCGAATTCAGAGTCCGGACCACCTGCAGAAAATCAATGTGCCCGGTTCCGGGCGCCTGCCGGTTGTTGTCCGCCAAATGAATCCCCATCAGGCTCTCCCCGGCCAGCCGCAACGTATCGGTCAGGGCGCCATCTTCGATATTGACGTGAAAGAAGTCGGCAAGCACACCCACGTTGTCCGCCCCGACCTCGTCCGCGACGCTCTTCGCCTCCACAATACTGTTGAGGAAACCGGCATATCCCTCAAAGCGGTTGATCGGTTCAATCCCCACTCGGACACCACGCGGCGCCGCATATGCCCCGATTTCACGCGTCGATTTTACAAAGTTGCGCCGCAGTATAGGACGCGGCACGCTCGTGACCGGATATTCACTTTGGGGCGGGACCGCGGCAATCTCGATAAGAGGCGGCTCGTCGAGACTGGCGGCCAGGTCGACGCACTTCTTGGTATAGCTTACTGCATAGCTGCGCACCGACTCATCACTGGACGCCAGATCGCGGACCTCCCCGGCGTGCCAACCGCCCCAGGCGCAGATGAGCGCCGGTATCTTCAGACCCAGCGACGACGCCATCGACGCCACCTCATTGAACCGCTCTGGGTCTATCCGGTCCGGCTCCGCATCCAGATCGACGCCATCGTAGCCGGCGTCGGCCACTGTCTCCAGCACTTCTCGCGGCCTCTCCCAGACGTTGCCCCCATCGCTGGCCAGCGTGACCAGAATAACCGAGTAATTGTGTGCCATGGCGCGGCCCTCCGTCGCTATCCGGACTCATTGTCTGGTGGTTGCACTGTTGGCGTCGCCGTCGGTTCTCCCCCCTCATCGGGTGGCGGGGGAGAGTCCTCATCCGGCGTGTTGGTCGGGGTCGGCGTCTCCGTGGGAACCGGTACCGGTGTCTCAGTTGGCGTCTCGGTTGGCGTCTCCGTGGGAGCCAGTTCCGGCGTCTCCGTCGGTGTCGGCGTCTCAGCAGGCGCCGTTTCCGGCGTATTGGTTGGCACCGGCGTCTCAGTGGCCGTCGGTGCCAGCTCTACAGTCGGCGTCGGCGTCGCCGTAGGCGTTGGCGCCAGCTGCCACCAGAAGCCGACCCGTGCCACGCCGGAACTCTCAAAGAATTCAACCTGCAGGGCGCGCTCACCGCCAGGCAGCGTCACGTCGACATTGACTGTACGGTCGGCCCCATCCCTCCATTCGTCCAGAATCACCTGACTGTCCAGGTAGACGCGGGCGCCGTCATCCATCCGCAGGAAGAAGCGATAGGTGCCGGGCTCAAAGGAGACGCGCCGCTGCCAGCGAGCTGAAAAATGATCGGCCGGCAGGTTGGCCGCAGGTCGCCCCTCGCCCCAGTTGAAATCGATCTGCGGCTCGTCCCGCACCAGCACAGGATTCCCCTGAAGCTCTCGGTTGCCGAAGTACTCACCCTTCCAGCCGCTGAACGAGTCGTTGCGTTCCCACCAGAACCGCATCAGCGCCACGCCCGTGCGCTCAAAGTAGTCCACTTGGATGGTGTGAAACCCTGTACTGAGGGGCACGTCAACCGTGTAGATACGCGCGGCGCCCTCTTCCCACTCATCCAACACGAGAGCGTTGTCGATATAGAGTCGGAAGCCGTCGTCGACTTCGATGTTAAAGCGATAGATCCCCGCATCGAAGTTGAGCGTCCGCGTCCAACGAACGCTGAAATGGTCCCCGCCCAATCTGTTGTCCGCCGTTCCCTCGCCCCAATCAAAGAAGATCACCAGATCGTTGCGTGTGAAAAGCGCCGGTCCCGACTGGTTTGGATTGTTCCAGTAATCGCCCCGCCAGTCGGTGATGATGAGCGGCGTCGGCGTCGGGACAGGCGTGATCGTCGCTGTCGCCGACGGGGTAGGCGTCGGTATCGCCGTCAGTGTCGCCGTTGACGTGGGCGTTGCCGTGTCCGCCTGCTGCGCCGCCGTTGTTTCCGTCGTTGCCGTCACCTCGACGTCCTCGCCGGTCTGGAAGTGCGCGGTCGCCTCGTGCCGGCCATCCGACGTGTATGCAAGCACGATATGCGTGCCCGCTGCTAGCCAGCGCGGGCTGATCGGGTAAAGAAAACCCGTGCTGATCGTGCCCGCCGTGTCCGCCGTGCTCGCAGCCAGAATACCGCTGCGGCCGCGCTCATCGCGCAGCGCGATCAACACCAGGCTGCCCTCTGGCCAGTTTTCGCCCGTAACCTGCACATAAACGCCGGCAGAACCCGAGGTTGGCGCAATCGAAATGGCCGGTTCACCGCTCGCTACCTCGGCAACCGCTTGCGTCGGTACGCCTACCGGCGGAGTGTACCCCGTCGGGGTACAAGCGCTGAACACCAGCGCTATCAGGGCCAGAAGGCCGAGCCGAATTGGGGGGAAGTGTTGGACGACATGCCGGCGAGCAGTTCCTGAGGCGAGATATTCGGTCTTCATCCGGGCTTCACTCCTGGGCGAGCTGTTTGATGCGTTTTCGAGTCGTGATTTCAGCGCCGAGGCGGGCAGCAGACGAAACTGAGAAGAATATGATCTGAAGAAGAAACGAGCGCAGGCCGGAGTGTGTTCCCGCATACGCCGTTCATTGCGTAACTGTTTCGTTAAATTAGTGCGTGGTAACCGTCTGGTAGAATTATACCACTAAACTACAGGTGGAATACAGTTGCGGAAGAGTCGAAACGCAGAACTGTCGGCGGTACTGATGACTGACGGCGAGCTTGTACGCCGCGCCCAACAGGGTGAGCGCCAGGCATTTGATCAACTCATACTGCGCCATCAGCCCATCGCGCTCTCATTGGCGATTCGCATCGTCGGTGACCGCGAACGGGGCCTGGAGTTGACCCAGGAAGCCGTCCTGCATGCCTATCTCTCGCTGGACCGCCTGCGCAAACCGGACAGCTTTCGCGCCTGGCTGTGCGGCATCGTCGTCAATCTGTGCAAAAGCCACCTCCGCAGACCGCGCGTCGAAACTCTATCGCTCGACCTGCTCAGCGGCGGACGCAGCTTCGATTCGCTGCCCTTTCCCGACACCGCCCCGCAGCCGCACCAGGCCGCCGAGGCCAGAGAGACGCACTGCCTCATCCTGGCCGCCATCGCACAGCTGTCACCGCCCAACCGCGACGCCGTTCTTCTCTACTACTTCGAGCAGTTGAGCGTGCGCGAGACCGCCGCTCTCCTCCAAATCAGCGTGCCCGCCGTCAAAGGCCGTCTGCACAAGTCCCGCCGCAAGCTGCGCGCCCAGTTGCGGCCGGCCTTCGCCGAATGGCAACCGAGACCAGCCGTTTCCCAGCAGACCAGGAGCAATCAGATGATCCCCGTTACCGTACTCGACATCGTGGTGCCGGATCCTGAAAAAGAGCCCAGAATAATGGTTCTTACGGAAGAAAGCAGGCGCCGCCTGCTCGCCATCTGGATTGGCCCTTTCGAAGCGGACGACATCGCCCTCAATCTGCTTGGGAAGAAGCTTCACCGGCCGATCACGTTCAGCTTTATGGCTAGTCTGCTCGACAAGGCTGGCGTGCTGATTGAATCAGTGTCGGTCTCCGCGCTGGAGAAGGATACCTTTTACGCGACCGTACACGCACGGCGCGGCGAAGAGAGCTTCACAATCGATGCCCGGCCCAGCGACGCCATTGCCCTCGCCCTGCGCACACAAAGCCCAATCTTCGCCGCCGCCGAAGTGATGGAGGCCGTCGCCTTCGATGTCCCCGCCGATATGGAGGTCGCACAGGGAAAGGGACTGAGCGATGTCTTAAGAATCGATCCTGCGGAGAAAGAGAGACGGATAAAGAAGATGGAGAAATGGGAAAGTATGTCACCCGAGGAGCGGAGTGAAGAAAGCCGCAAGAAACTGCTGACCCACCTCACTGAAGCGGGCACCCTGAGCCAGTACGGTGAGTCAGAGAACGGGTAAATGCCGCCTATTGCAGTTTTCAGCTGCCCGGCGAAAGACCGCCAACAGCCGGCTCCTCAACGCCCGATTTCCGTCTGCCCGCGTGGAACCGGTGCACAGTCTGCGCAAAGCGCGCGAACAACAGATCGGCGTCGTGCGGGCCCGGGCTGGCCTCCGGGTGATACTGCACACAGAAGACGGGCCGGTCAGTGAGCCGCATCCCCTCCAGCGTGCCGTCATTCAGATTGAGATGCGTGACCTCCACGTTGTCCGGCAGCGTCTCCTGGTCGACTGCGTAATTGTGGTTCTGCGCCGTGATCTGAATGTTCGAGCTGTCCACGTCACTGACCGGCTGGTTGCCGCCATGATGGCCGAACTTCAGCTTGAACGTCTCCGCCCCCAGCGCCAGGCCGATAATCTGGTGCCCCAGACAGATGCCGAACATCGGCCGGCCGCTCTCCAATAGCCTCGCAACTGCCCTCGCCGCGTAGGGCACCCCGGCCGGGTCGCCCGGGCCGTTGCTGAGAAAGATCCCGTCCGGATCCAGGTCCAGTATCTCCTGCGCTGGCGTATCCGCCGGTACAACCGCCACCCGCAGGTTGTGGCTGGCCAGCCGCCGCAATATGTTGTGCTTCATCCCGAAATCATAGGCAACCACCAGCGGCGAGGCCTGCTCGATCTCCTCCTCCCACGGTCCGGACGCAACTTCGCCCGAAGCCACCGGCGTCCATTCGCCCTCCGTCTCGGCGCTCCAGTAAAACGGCTCCTCACACGTCACCTCCTGCACCAGGTCGCGGCCGTCCAGCCCCTCCCAGCCGCGCGCGAGTTCGATCAGCTCCTCCTGCGTGTGGCTGCCGTCAGTGCACAGCGCGCCGTGCAGCACCCCCTCCTCACGCAGCAGCCGCGTCAGCGCCCGCGTATCCACCTGGCTGAGGCCGGGTATACCATGCCGCTTGAGATAGCTCCCCAGGTTCTCATTCGCGCGCCAGTTGGACACAACCGGGCTGACCTCGCGCACGATGAACGCCGTCACCTGCGGCCGGTCGCTCTCCACGTCCTCCCGGTTCACGCCCGTATTGCCTACGTGGGGCACGGTCATGCACACCATCTGGCCGCGGTAGGACGGATCGGTCAACACCTCCTGGTACCCGGTCAGACTGGTATTGAAGACAACCTCCCCCACCACCGTCGTCCGCGCGCCGAAGCCTTCACCCTCGAAGATCCGGCCATTGGCCAGGGCAAGCAGGGCCCTCACTGCGCTTCCTCCTCGGACGGCGTATTCCCCTGCAACTGGATCGGACTGCGGTTCACAGTTCCTTGCGTTCCCGGTTCGTTGTTTGAGTGCCTGTACGCCAGCTTCAACGGCTGCCACGACTGCCACTTAAGCAGTGGCGAGGCCGCAGTCTGGGCAACTTGGGCCTGACCGATAGGGCTGTCGGTCAGGCTGCGCGCCACCGCCACCTCATCACAGTGGTGGAACTTGGGGCAGTAGATACAGTCCTGCCACAGCTTGGGGCTGATGCTCCAACGGTCCACAACCTCAAACCCGAGCTTCTCGAAGAACCCTTCCTCCAGGGTGAGCGCACAGATCTGCGCATACCCGCGTGCCGTCGCCATCTGCACCAGTTCCTCCACGAGCCGCCGGCCAATCCCCTTGCCCTGCCCCGCCTGCGCCACCGCCAGCGAGCGTATCTCCACCAGCTGCTCGGTCAAGGCCACCAGAGAGCCGCATCCCAGCAGCAGACCGCCGTCCGCCTTGGCCGCCAGCCAGTCCGGCAGCGACTGCAGAATACTCTCCTCAGTGCGCGGCAGCATCACGTTCTCCGCCGCAAAACCATTGACCAAGGCGGCAATGTCACCAATGTCACCTTCATCAGCCGGCTGAATACAGATATCTTTCATAACCCCGGCCGCCCGCGGCCAGAAACTTCGCCATAAGCGAAGTTCACTGACTACTGACTACTGACTACTGAAGTTACATCTCCTGCAGGATCCCGCCCAGCTTCGACACCGCCTGGGCCAACTCCTCTTTACTGATCGTCAACGGCGGCACGAAGCGCAAAATCTTGTCGCCCGCGCTCAACAGCAGCAGTCCCGCTTCGTACCCCTTCTCCATCAGCGGCCCGGCCTCGATGTCCATTTCGATGCCCACGATCAGGCCTCTGCCCCGGATCTCCAGAATATGCGGGCTGTTCAGCTCGGACAGCAGCTCAATCAGATACTCGCCCTTCTCCTTCACGTCGGCCAGAAACTCCGGATTCGACACCCGGTCCACCACCGTGGAGGCCACGTGCGTCGTGAACGGGTTGCCCGCAAAGGTGCTGGCATGATCGCCGGCATGGATCGTATCCGCCACCTTCTGCTTCATCATGATCGCGCCGATAGGCAGACCGCCCGCCAGCGGCTTGGCCGCGCTCATCAGGTCCGGTTCCACGCCGTAGCCCTGATAGGCCCACAGGTCGCCGCTCCGCCCCAGCCCGCACTGCACTTCGTCAAAGATAAGCAGCGCACCGTGCTCGTCCGCCAGGTCCCGCAACCCCTGCAGAAACTCCGGCGTGGCCGGGTTGATGCCGCCTTCGCCCTGGATCGGCTCGACGATAATCGCGCACACCTTGTCGCTCATCTGCGCACGCGCGTCATCCAGGTCGTTGAACGTGGCGAAACGCACGCCCGGCATCAGCGGCTCGAACGGCTCCTGGTACTTCTCACGCGGCGTCGCCGCCAGCGCCCCGAACAGACGCCCGTGGAAGGCGTCGCTGAAGGCCAGAATCTCATACTTGTCCTCGTGGCCGTGCTCGCGCGCATACCGCCGCGCGAACTTGAACGCGCCTTCGTTTGCGCTTGCCCCACACAGGCAGAAATGCACCTTGTCCGCGAAACTGGTCTCGCACAGCTTCTTCGCCAGCCGCGTGTGCGGCTCCGTGTGATACAGGTTGCTCGTGTGGTACAGCCCGGAGGACGCGGCCTCCTTGATCGACTCCTCCACCTCGGCGTCGTTGTAGCCGAGCACGTTCACCGCAATGCCGGCCACCAGGTCCAGATAGGCCTTGCCCGTGCTGTCATACACCGTGCAGCCCTCGCCCTCCGTCAGCACAAACGGCGGCCGCCCGAAAACGCCGAGCACGTAATCCTTTTCGGCCTGAATAATTTCCTCTGCGTTCACTTTCTCCTCCTGAAGGGTCCTGTTTTATTCGTAAACCACTCAGCCTTTCCCCATCCGCCTCCCAAACGGAGGCAAGCCAAGCGTCTTTTCACTCTCCCATACGCCAAAACCGCCCGCACACGGGGTCACTGACCACTGACTACCGACTACCGACTACCGACCCCCGCCGTTCCAATAATTCCCGTCCCCCCGTCCTCCTGCACTCCGGCCAGATTCGTGATGACCGCCTGCGTGACGCCGCGCCTGACCGCGTCAACCGCGCTCCTCACCTTCGGCACCATGCCGCCGCTGATACTCCCCTCAGTGATCCACTCTTCACACTGGTCCGCGGTGATGCCCCGCACGACCCGCCCGGCGATCAGAACGCCCGGCACGTTGCTGACAAAAATCAACTTGATCGCGCCCATAGCCGCCGCAATCGCCGCCGCCACGTGGTCGGCATTCACGTTATAGCTGAGGCCGTCGTATGCCCCAATGCTGATCGGGCTGATCACCGGCACAATATCCACCTCCAAAAGCGTGGTCAGCAGCTCGGTGTCAACATCCTGCACCTCGCCCACACGGCCCAGGTCGCCCTGCGGATGCCACATCTTCTCCACAAAGACCGTGCCGTCGTCCACCCCGCTGATGCCGATGGCCCCCACATCCTCGTTCACAAACTGGCGCACGATCCGCTTGTTCATCAGCCCGCTGAGCACCATCTCCGCCACGTCCAGGCTCGCCTCATCGGTGACCCGCAGCCCCTCGATAAACCGGGGCTCAAGCCCCAGCCGCCTCTGGAAATCGGCAATAGTCTTGCCGCCCCCATGTACGACTATCGGGCTCTTGCCGTCCTTCTGCAGACTCTTGACCGCCTGCACCAGGCCAAACAGAAAAGCGTCGTCGTCCAGCTCATTTCCGCCAATCTTGAGGATGACGACGTGGCGCCCTTTCCCCTGTTTCGGGTTTACGCTAAGCGTGTCGGATTCGCCCGGATTCATAAAGTTGCCTCGTGCCGTAGTTGGAGCACTGATTCTCTCGCGGCAAGCGGACCGGCGCAGGCTTCATACGCTGCGCCGCGCATGTTTTCTCTGCCGCATCACCTCGTATGCCAGCGCCGCCGCCGCCGCAGTCGTGCCCAGGGACGGTTCGTAACTGATACGGTCGTACGGGATATGCAAACGTAAGTCGGCCTGCCTCGCAAACGACCGCGTAACACCCCGCTTCTCCCCACCTACCAGCAGAAACAGCGGGGCCGTCAGATCGACTTCATCCATCGGCAGCGCGTCCTCCTTCTGCGCGCAGGCCACCGTCAACCCCCGCCTCCGGTAAAAGTCCGCCGCCTCCGCAGCCGTCTCCGCCATCGCCATCGGCATCAGCTCCGACGCGCCCGCCGAAGCCCGCGCCACCGTCGCCGCCGCGCTCATCCAGTTGCGCGGCCGCAACGCCGCACCGTGCGCACCCATCGCGTACAGCGCCCGCAGCGCCTGTCCGAAGTTGAACGGGTCTTCGATGCCGTCCAGCATCACCACAAATGCCGCTCCATTCCCCCTCGGCAGCAACGCCTCCAGGCCGACAAACTGCCGCTGCCCGGCCTCGGCCGCGATGCCGCCGTGGGAGGTACCCTGCGTGACCGCGTCAATTTCCGCCGTGTCAACCTGGACCACCGGTACATCGGCTTCCCTCGCCCGGTGTTGCAGCCAGCGCGCAGTCCGGTCCTGCCGGTCTGATCGCAGCAGCACGCGGTGCACCGCACGATACGGAGAACGCAGCGCCGCCGCCACCGAAATCTTGCCTTCCAGGTATGTGATAGTTTCTTGGTCGCTCAACGCCTTGCCCGATTCCGCCCGCTTCCGGCTTCCCCAAGGACATGCAACCCAGCCGTTGGCAGCTTGCCGTCTCCTGGTAATTCCATCTTAAAGGGCTGTGTGCCGCTGCCGGAAATTGACCCTGCCGGCGACCCCGAATGGCGCCTACTGCAATCCCGTCGTCTCGTCCAGCCCCACCGCAATGTTGTAGTTCTGGACCGCCTGCCCGCTGCCGCCTTTGATCAGATTGTCGATCGAAGCGGTGATGACATACTCGCTCCCATCCGGCAGCGTTGGGTCAGCCGGCGTGATGCCGATCGCGCAGCGATTTGTGCCCGCCGTGTGGGCCACGCTGGCCTGCTCCCCCGCGGGCAGCAGATGGATAAACGGCTCACCCGCGTAGTTCTCCGCATAAAGCTCGCGGATACTTTCCTCGCTCACGCCGGCGGGCACGTCCACGTACATCGTGCTCAGAATCCCCCGGTTCAGCGGCACAAGATGGGGCGTGAACAGAAACCTGTGGCCGCGCTTCCCTCCGTTGGCCGCTCCCAGCACCTGCTCCATCTCCGCGATATGCCGGTGACGGTGGCCGACGTTGTAAGGCGTGATGTTTTCGTTGGCCTCAACGAACTGGTAGGTCAGGTTCGTCTTGCGGCCCGCCCCTGAAACACCGCTCATGCTGTCGATGATCACCCGTTCTCCAAGCCAGCCCGCCTTGGCCAGCGGATACAGGCCCAGATTGACGCTGGTGGGATAACAGCCGGGGTTGGCGATCAACTGTGCCCCGTCCAACTCGCTGCGGTACAGCTCGCACAGGCCGTAGCGGGCCTCCGCACACAGCTCCGGCGCCGTGTGGTCGATGCCGTACCAGCGCGTATAGACGTCTACGTCCTTCAAACGAAAGTCGGCACTCAGGTCAATCACGCGCACGCCGGCCGCGTAAAAGCGTTTCACCGCCTCCATCGACTCCGCATGCGGCAGACACAGAAATACGACATCCACCTCTTCCGCACGCAGATAGGCACTCTCCAGGTTGATCAACGGGTAGTCCCAGGGCGTGCTGAAGATCTGGTCGAAGCGCTTGCCCGCATTGCGCTCGCTCGTCAGCCAGCCCACCTCCAGCTGCGGATGCCGGTGAATCAAGGTGATCAGCTCATAGCCGATATAGCCAGTTGCGCCGGCGATTCCTGCCTTATGCATCTCTTCTCTCCCTCTCGCTTGCTGTCTCGACCTGGCCCGGAATGTTTACCGGCTGCCAAAGTCTGCTGAACGCGCTACCGCTGACCTCAATGCACGCGACATAAAAAAAGCCCCCCGTCCGGGGAGCTTTGCAATCGGCTGATTCCCACTGAGGAAACCGGGCCCACGCGCAAATGCCCAGACGGCTGTCTGGTTATTGGCGGGGACGCCTCCTCAACTGGGTACTGCTTGTTTTGCTTGGGTTCATGCTTACATCTTCAGTGGAAAAACTAACCTGAGCGACAGTCTAGCACGCGGCTTTCACGCTGTCAAACGCCATCGTATCCGAAATGCATTCGATTTGCATTCAACAACCGCCACCCCGGTTCTCAATCAAGATCAACCATGCGCAGCTCGGTGGAAATATCGATGCTGCCCTCGAGACTGCGCGCCACCGGGCAGAACTGCGCATGGAACCCGTGTACCCGCTCCGCCGTCTCCCGCTGCTCCGGCGCCACTTTCAACGTGTACGTGGCGTGAATCCGCTTAATGACCAGTACATTGCCGTCTTTCTCGATCTCAGCTTCCACGTCGGCTGACAGGTAGCCGTCGCCCGCAGGTATCTTACGCGCCTCCAGCGCGCCCCCGAAGGTTCCCGTCAGTCAGCCGCCTGTGGCCGCATTGACATAGTCGAGCGTGGTGGCATGCGGCTCGTGAACGTCGGTGTCCACGCCGTAATGTTCGGCCACCTCCGAATGGACGCCGAACTTCGTGTGTCCATCCTCAGCCGGTAGAAACGCCCTGCGCAACGGCCCCTTCACCCGCTCAATGCGCACTTTCGAGCGATACGCGACATCTCCCATCTCATTCCTCCTCAACTTGACGTGTTCGGATCCCCACGCAGCCCGGTTTCCTGTACACGGCCAGCAAATCAGCGCCTGTATACGCCTACCTGACCATCAGGAACCATCACAGTGGGGTCAAACAGTGGTGTCGTACCCTGATGTAACATTGTAGACGCAGGGTTTCCGGACGGCAAACTGTCTCGCCGAACGGGTGCATCCCAAAATGGGGGCAGACTTCCCCACGCCTCAGGTCGCTGCGGAGCCCCAACCATCTCGCGATCAACTCCGCATCAGAGTTAGCCCCTTCTCTGACCACTAACCACTAACCACTAACCACTGACCACTGCAGTTCCGGGCGGTCGGGCCTATTCGGCCCTCCCTTGTGCGGGGGCTCTGCCCCCGCAACGCCCCCTCTCCTACAACATGCCTGGTCGACCGGGTGTCGACATTGGTGACAGGTGCCTAATCGAAGGTGCCTGGCCAGACCACGTCCCCCTAGTCCCATCAGATCCCCGCAGGTGCCGGCCCTGTGCCTGCCCAGGCCCCCCCCCAATCAACGGACCTCCCGGCAAGGCCAGGCTTGGCGGCCGCCCACCGTCTCTGCACGAGCCGGCAAATTATTACAGCCACCGCTGGCAAGAATTCCCAGACTGGTCCCACCCCAATTCTGGGATGCACCCCTCCGAACTGTCTCTCCGCAAGGGGCGACGCACTTCAAAACTGCACACAACGCCCCGCCCGGCACGGTCCACACCGGTCGATTACAAACATTTCCTAACCGAAAATCCCAAAAAGGTATTGAAATTAGTCAATCCACGTGCTATACTGTACGAATGCGCGCGGGGCGCATGCTTTCTTCCCGTTTTTCGAATCCAGGTTCTGTGAATGTTTCACATGAAACATTCACCACT
>DAOUHY010000477.1:0-6101 GCA_034428435.1 Caldilineaceae bacterium
CACTGGCAGAACTGTCCGGTATCAGGGCTACGGGGAAACCAGGCGAAGCCTCTGCTTAAGGCGATTGCTCTCCAATTTTCTATCAGCTATAATCAGCCGGAGTTCCGCTCGCTTGACCGCGCAATACTCACACCCGCACAGCGTCGCCGAGGCGAATTTGCAACGCCCCTTTTTCTTCCGGCCAACCATCAACCTGGAAACGCAGGCCTCTCGCCTGCCATCTTAACATTCCGTATTCGCGCACTGACCGCAAAAGGAGAAATGACAAGATGGAAAATCTGAACCTCTCTAGGCGAAACTTCCTGAAGACAGTTGGCGTTGTCTCGGCCGGCGCAGCGCTGGCCGCTTGCGTTCCGGCCGGCGAATCCGCGCCACAGCAGGACGGCGAACCGGCCGCCGCAACCCAGGAACTGATCGCATGGCTGGGTGGCTGGACCCCGACCGAGAGCATGGAGCGCAGCGAGGACAACCCCAATCCGCACAACAAAATCCTGGAGGTGCTTGACGAATACACTGCCGAGCATCCCGGCGTCTCCATTGAGTGGATAAGGCTGCCCTCCGGCGTCAGTAGCCGCGAGTGGATGGTGGCCCAGCAAACCGCTGGCACAGTCCCCCATATCATGCCCGCCGCCCAATGGATCATCAAGGAGGACGTCGACAAAGACTGGTGGGTCGTCCTGACCGACGCACTCCAGGAGCCAAACCCCTATATCGCCGCCGGCGAACCCGGCAGCGAGCGCTGGCTCGACCAGTTCTATCCCACGCCCAACTCCATGCTCAACATCGAAGGCAACTTCTACAACGTCGCCTTCGGCATCAACACCACCTGGTTCTTCTATAACGTCGACATGTTCGAAGAGCTGGGCATCTCCGTCCCCAACAGCTATGCTGAATTCCTCGAAAATTGCCAGGTTGCCAGCGACGCCGGCCTCATCGGCTACGACTTCATCACCTTCTCCCCCGCCGACACCGATGCCTGGTACCGCCAGCAGATTGGCTCGATGATCATGGAGCGCGACCTCGCCCCCCTCGTCAACCCGGACGGCCGCTTCGCCGAGCTCTCCGAGGTCGCCTGCGCCATCCGTGACGGCGTCTATCACGCCCATCTGCCCCAGTTCCGCCAGTGGCTCGAGCTGTGGAAGCTCAACGTGCCTTACCGCCGCGCCGACTGGACAGTCTCCGCGCCCGACTCCACCCGGCTCTTCCTCACCAAGAACACGCCCATCACCGAAAACGGCTCCTGGATCATCCCCCAGCTGGAAATCGATCCGCTGCTGGACTTCGAGTGGGCCACCTTCTGGGCGCCGCCCCTCACCAAGGAGAGCAGCGAATTCGTGACCGACCCGCCCACCGTCGCCCCCAACGTCGGCACCGTCACCGACAACTTCGCCATCTCCACCCGTGCCCGCAGAGATGGCGTGCTCGACACCGCCATCGACCTGCTGCGCTTCTTCTCGCACCCCGAAAACATTGAGCTGGTGCAGGGCGAAATCGGCCAGAATATGCCCAATGTCAAGGGTACCAGGGTCCCCGCCCGCTTCGCCGAGGCCCACAAAGGGCTGGTCGAGTCGATCGGCTACGTCACCATGTTCCAGTACGAGATCGTCACCATGGACCTCGAAGCCGCCGAAGCATGTGGCAAGGCCTGGTGGTCCTACCTGCTCGACGAGATCTCCATCGACGAGTGCATCGAACAGAATCAGACCGCCTTCGAGGGCTACGCCACCCGCTACATTGATGAGCAAGGCAACGCCTGCCCCTGACGTCACAAAGCCGGTGGCTAGCAGCATTCCGCTAACCACCGGCCTCTTACCACGATGAAAAAGACACTCTGGGAACGGATCTGGGAGACAAAGACAGGGTATCTGATGGTCGTGCCTACCCTGGCCTTCCTCCTTGTTTTTCAATACTATCCCGCCGTCTCCGGGCTCTACCGTTCTATGTTTGACTGGAACGCCGGGCTGGCAGGGAACTTCGTCGGTTTCTCCAACTTCATCGAGCTCTTCACCGACGACGATGTCTTCATCCGTTCACTCAGAAATATGGCCCTGCTGACCGTCTGGTACCTGATCGCTTTCGTGGGACTTTCCACCGGCGTCGCCGTCCTGATCCACCGCATCCGCAATGAGGGCTCCAAGTACTTTTTCCGCCTCTTCATGATTCTACCCGTCATCATCCCCGCGGTCGTCCTCATCCTGCTCTGGAAATTCATCTACGACTCCACAATCGGCCCCCTCAATGCCATCCTCATCGGCGTCGGCCTCCAGGACTGGACCCACGCCTGGCTCGCCGAACCCAAAATCGCCATCTACGCCGTCATGTTCCGCAACTTCCCCTGGATAGACGGCATCTCCGTCCTCATTCTGCTTGCCGGGCTACAGGCCATCCCGGTCGAGATCATCGAAAGCGGCCTTCTCGACGGCGCCAGCGGCTGGCGGCGCCTGCGATACATCGAGCTGCCCCTCATCACCGGTCAGATCAAACTGCTCATCGTGCTGACTATCATGTGGGGCGTGCAGGAATACTCCGCCGTCTGGGCCATGACCCAGGGCGGACCCATCGACTCAACCCAAGTCCCCGGAATGTGGATGTACTTCAACGCCTTCCGCATCAGCCGCATGGGCTACGCCTCTGCCATCGGCGTCGTCATGTTCCTGATAACCCTCGTGGCAACCATCCTGAATATGCGATACATAAGGTCCCAGGAATACTAGCGGCATGCATATCACCTGCCCCGTACCACGCAATACACAATACGGATTGCGTACCGCAGTCAGGATCCCGGCATGGTAACCCATAGCGATTCGCTAGCCGGCGGCCCCCCGCAAAACCAGAGACGCCGCCTGTACCGCGGCGACGGCTGGCGCACGCTGGCCCTGGGCATACTCTGCGTCCTCATGATCGCGCCGCTGGTCATGGCGGTCATAATCTCACTCAAAAGCCCCTCCCAGTTCACGCGCGTGCCCTTCCTCCCCACCTGGCCGCTGCGCTGGGAGAACTACGAGTTCGCCGTCCAGATCATCAGCCAGTTCCTGCTCAACAGCATCATCACCAGCGGCGCCACCGTCATCGGCGTGCTCCTGCTCAGCTCGCTCGCGGCCTACTCCTTCGCCCAGATCAGGTTCCCGGGCCGGACATTCGTCTTCTACGCCGTGCTTGCCCTCATGATGGTCCCGGCCTCGCTGACCCTCGTGCCCTCATTCGTACTCATCAGAGACCTGCGCCTCATCAATACCTACTGGTCTCTGATCCTGCCCTGGATTGCAGGCGGCCAGATCATCGGCATCCTCATCCTGCGCGCCTTCTTCGAGAGCCTGCCCCGCGAAATGTTCGACGCCTGCCGCATCGACGGCGCCTCCGATTGGCAGATCTACTGGTACGTGGCCCTGCCCCTGACCCGGTCCATGCTCGGCGTCGTCGCCGTCCTCAACATCCTCGGCACCTGGAACAACCTGATCTGGCCCACCCTGACGCTACCGGAACGCAAAATGTGGCCGCTCACCCCCGGGCTCTACTCCTACATGGAGCAGTACTACACCAGCTACGGGCGCGTCATGGCCGGCCTGCTTCTCGGCTCGATTCCCCTGGTGATTCTCTTCGTCTTCACCAGCCGCCTCTTCGTCGAAGGGCTCACCTCCGGCGCCATCAAGACCTGACCCGGCTCTTCCATCTGACCGCAACCACCAACGACCGTCGCTGCCCCAATGAATCGCATGTCCGCAAATCAACCTACAATAGATGACACGACCCAATATGATGTGATCGTGGTCGGCTGCGGAGGCTGGGGACTGGCCGCCCTTAAAGTGCTCTCCGACATCGGCCTCCGCGTTCTCGGCATCGAGCGCAAAGAGATCTGTAACAATCTCCGGCACTATATGAAGAACATGCTTATGCACTCGTATCTCTCCTACATGGTACTGGATCCGGAGGACCCCATCCTGGCCCGCGAAGGGAACGAGTACCACCCGCGTATCGAGGAGCTCATCCAAAGCTACAGCGATTTTGCGCAGAAATTCAATCTCCCCATCAAGACCCACCACGAACTTGTCGATATTGAAGGCGCCAAGGATGATTTTCTATTGTCCGTGCGCGATGGCGAGGGGCGTACTTCCTGCCTCAAGGCGAAGCGCGTCGTGCTGGCCACCGGTTCATACGACGAGCCCAATCTGGCCGGCATTCCCGGCGAGCTGAACGGCTCAGTTCAGCACTATTTCCATGAATGGGAACATATCAGTGATCAAAGAGTCCTCTTCATGGGCGGCGGCTTCTCCTCCGCCGATGGCATCGTCGCCCTCTGCCCCCGCAACACCATCCTCTGGGTGGTGCGCAAATCCAAAGACGCCGTCGACGAAATGCTGCACCTCCAGAAGACGAAATGGGGCCAACACGACGCCCGCCTCATCAACACCGAAATCCTGACCGAAAGTCAGGTCGTCTCTCTGGAAGACAACACCGCCGTGGTCCAAACGCCCGACGGCCAGAAAACCTGGAATTATGATCTCTGCTACATGCTTATCGGTCACAGACCCGCCCAGGACCTTTACACGCGGCTCCTCAACGGCAACCTCGAATTCAATGAAGAAACATTCGAATCCTGCGAGCGCCCCGGCCTCTATCTCGTCGGCGCCCTCGCCAAAAAACACTTGGAGCATATCGGACTGACCCACAATCTCTGTCCCGACAACGAGGGCGTGCGCTACATAGACAACATCCGCTCCGCTATGCAGAAAGAGTTCAACCGCAACTGTCAGAAAACCAACTGACCACTGACCACTGATCACTGACCACTGGTGTTCCAATGCACACAAGCCAGGCACTCCGCTCTTCACACTTCGAATACCAGCGCCCGGAGTCAGGCAGACGCGTCGCCTTCAGCGCCTTCTGCGCAGACTACCACGACCAGGATCGCGTCGGCGTCGTCTCCCCCCAACTCGAGGACGGCATCCTCCACACCGCCTACGCCCTGCTGGCCCTGACCACCGCCTTCTACGATGTGCAAAGGGCAAGCGGCAGCGACTTTTTCATCTACCCGCAGCATTTCGCCGTCATCGGCCAGGATCCGTCAGATTCGTCCCCCACTCGCGACCGGACCGACCGCGCAGACCGGATCGGTATCGCTTCCTGCGCCGGCCGCCTCGACCTGACCCTCGATGAGGCCGGCCTCAGCGGCGCCTGGGCCTGGCTCGACGTCTGGCCCGCCTCCAATTGGTTCACCGCCCCCGCCGCACCCACAGCAATGCTGAAAAGGGTCTTCGACCTCCACATCAATCGCCTCTTCTGGCCGCAGGACTTCACCCCCAAACGCCGCCAGGAGCCGGCCACGGAAAACGGGGACAGCGCACACCCTCTGCTGCCCGACTACGCCCGCCGGATGCTGAAGACGCGTCTCAAATCCGTCTACTACTACTGCTCGTCCGCGCCGACCGTCGAGATCTGCGCCGCCCAGCCGGCCGATGACGTCGTTCAACTAAGCCTTGACCGCCTGCCGGAAGCCGTCCGGCAAGCGCTGGAACAAGACGGCCACCCGGCCCGCCCCCATAGCCGTGAGTCATACCGGCAGGTGTCGGTAGACGGTTTCCTTGAAGAGATGGCAGACTGTTTCACCGCCTGAACCGTCAACCAAACTGCCGTTTTGCAATCTATGCGCAGTCCGCATCACTGAGACCAAATACAGATCCGCCGTCGGCACCGGAGGCACACCACATGAGCCGTGAAGAAGAGATCAAAAAAGAGCTGTACGAAAACACGCTTTCAGGACGAGCGCCCGTCACCGAAAAGCTCACCCAGGAAGGCATCGACCTGGGCATGGACCCCTTGGAGATCCTCTTCCAGGCCCTGATTCCTGCGCTCCAGGAAGTTGGTCGTCTCTTCGAGGTAGGTGAATACTTTGTGCCCGAAATGATGATCTCCGCCAAGGCCATGCAACGCGCCATGGCCATCCTCCAGCCTATCCTCGGCGACACAGGCGTCGAACCCGTCGGCAAGGTCCTCATGCTGACCGTCAAGGGCGATGTTCACGACATCGGCAAAAACCTCTGTATCATCATGCTCGAAGGCGCCGGCTTCGAAGTGATCGATATGGGCGTCAATGTCAGCCCGGA